>SKYV01000167.1 GCA_007127745.1 Balneolaceae bacterium | reverse complement strand
ATTGCCCACGACCACATCCTGAAATTTGACAAAAAAGATAATTTCTGGGAAATGGGGGAAACCGGCCCATGCGGCCCCTGTTCGGAAGTTCACATCGATTTGCGGCCAGATGATGAGAGAGTAAAAGAGCCGGGATCAAATATTGTGAACAAAGACGATCCCCGAGTGATGGAGATCTGGAATCTGGTATTTATTCAGTTTAATCGTCAGCCCGACGGCACACTGGAAAAACTGCCCGCTAACCATGTGGATACCGGGATGGGTTTTGAGCGAATGTGCGCCGTACTTCAGGGAAAAACCTCCAATTACGACACAGACATTTTTCAGCCGATTATCCAGGAAATTTCTAACATTTCCGGCAAAATTTATGGGGATGATGAGACAACAGACATTGCCATGAGAGTGATCTCAGATCACATTCGTGCCGTTAGTTTTGCCATTGCAGATGGTGCATCGCCCTCCAACGAAAGCCGCGGATATGTGATCAGAAGAATTTTGCGGCGTGCCGTGCGATACGGCTGGGACAGCCTGAACCTTAAGAAGCCTTTCATGAGCAGATTGGTGCCTGTTCTGGCAGACCAGTTCAACGAGGTATTTCCCGAGCTTGAAGCTCAAAAAAAATATGTTCAGAATGTGATTTTGGCCGAGGAAAAAAGTTTTCTGAACACCCTTGGCCAGGGGATTGATCTCTTTCATGAAATGATCGAAGGCAGTGATAAACTCTCCGGTGAGGATGCATTCAAACTTCACGACACATACGGTTTTCCGATAGATCTGACCGAGCTGATGGCCCGCGAAAAGGGCATCGAAGTGGATGTTGAGGAGTTTAACCGGCTGATGGAGGAGCAAAAAGAGAGAGCACGTGCAGCTGGAAAATTTCAGGCAAAACAAGGCGGTGAGTTGAACTGGAATATTCTGACTGAGGGTGAATTTACGTTTACCGGCTACGATGAGCTTGAAACAGAAGCCAGAATTCTGGCAACCAGTTCAAAAGAAGAACAGCAGTTAATCCTTTTGGATAAAAGCCCGTTTTACGCCGAGGCCGGCGGGCAAATTGCCGATACCGGAGTACTGGAGCAAAATGGCGTAACCATCCGTGTAACCGATGTGCAGCATACTGCAGACGGTCATGTTCACTTTGTGGATAAACTGCCGAAAAATCCGGAAGGCAAATGGGTAGCCAGGGTGGATGCTGAACGGCGCCGGGAGATCGAAAAACATCACACCGCTACCCATCTGATGCACGCCGCATTGCGGGATGTGCTTGGCGACCATGTGGGGCAGAAAGGCTCACTTGTTGCGCCCGATCGTCTTCGGTTTGATTTTTCACATTTCGAAGCGGTAAAACCGGAAGAACTCGAAGCCGTAGAGCAGCAGGTGAATCAAAAAATCCAGGAAAACATCCCCCTGCTCGAAGAACGCTCGGTGCCGATCGAAGAAGCCAAAAACCGGGGAGCCATGATGCTGTTTGGTGAAAAGTATGGCGATTTTGTACGGATTGTGACCTTTGATTCCGATTATTCTGTTGAATTTTGTGGAGGTACCCATGTGGATGCAACCGGTAAAATCGGATATTTCAGATTTACAGGAGAAACATCAGTGGCAGCCGGAATCCGCAGGGTGGAAGCGGTATCCGGTCATCATGTGGTTGAGTATCTGAGGCAGGAGAAAAAATTGCTGGATCAGATTAAAAATAAACTTGGCACCCAGAATAATCCGGCGGAACGAATTGAAGAGCTGATTGAACAGAAAAAAAGGATTGAAAGAGAACTGAAAAAATTACAACAGCAGCAGGCACTCAACGAACTGGATTCATTTCTGAGCAATGGCCAACAGATTGGTGATGTCAGCCTCTATACCGGGGAAGTTAACGAAGGCGACATGGGCCGGCTGAAGCAGCTTGGGTATGATGCTCTTCAGAAAAAGAAAGAGAAGAGTGTGATAGTGCTGGCATCCTCTGATCAGGTGGAAGGCAAAGTGTACCTGATGGCTGCCATTACCGATGATCTTATTAGCGGAGGGCTTAAAGCAGGCGCTCTTGTTTCGGAACTCGGAAAAATTGTGGGTGGTGGAGGAGGCGGACAGCCAAACCTTGCCACAGCAGGCGGAAGGCATCCCGAAAAAATCAAAGATGCATTTGAAGCAGCAACCGAATGGATAGAAAAAATGAAATCATAATCAGAATAACCCTGTCTGTAAACTTCTGAAATTTTGGGTATATTCTGAGCAAAATTTAAATAGAAAAGATCGTACAAATTATTTGTTATGGCGAATAAAAAAACGGAAGCGGTATTCACCCCGATAGGATCATACAATGGTGAGAATAAAAAAGTTGAAAAATCGGTAGAACTACCCGACGCGACTGATAAAACACACAAAGATCTGGGGCTATCGGACGATGATGTCATCGAAATGTATAACCAGATGTATCTGCAGCGAAGGTTTGAAGAGCGAGCTATGCAGATGTATCAAAAAGGTAAATTTGGTGGTTTCCTGCACCTCTACATCGGCCAGGAAGCCATATCTACAGGTACTGTTTTTGCCCTGAACGATGATGATGATATTATCACAGCCTACCGCGATCACGGCTGGGGCCTGGTGCGTGGGGTGAGTCCCAGGGAAGGAATGGCCGAACTGTTTGGAAAAGCAACAGGCTGCTCGAAAGGAAAAGGCGGCTCCATGCACTTTGCGAATGTTGAACAGCATTTCTGGGGTGGTTACGGTATTGTAGGCGGCCATATTCCCATTGGAGGCGGATTGGCTTTTGCCAACAAATATCAGGATAACGGACGTATTTCTACCTGCTTCTTTGGTGATGGTGCTGTTGACCAGGGGGCACTTCATGAGACTTTGAACATGAGTCAGCTATGGAAATTGCCCTGCATTTATGTTGTGGAAAATAACGGCTACTCGATGGGAACCGCAGCAACCCGCCATACCGTAGGTGAAATTCATGAACGGGCAAAAGGTTACGGAATGAAAAGCGCCATGTTTAACGGAATGGACGCCTTTACTGTTTATGAAAACATGAAAAAGATTTCCGAGGAAGTGCGCAAAGAGAGTGTTCCATATTTTGTGGAAATTCGTACATATCGATACCGGGGGCACTCCATGTCTGATCCTCAAAAGTACCGAACGAAAGAAGAACTTCAGGAATATCAAAAGACCGATCCGGTTGAGCGGATGAAAAAATATATTCTTGATGAAAAAATTCTAAAAGAAAAGAAGATTGAAGAAATTGAACAAAATGTGGAAGATACAGTGCTCGATGCCATCGATTTTGCCGAAGAATCATCTTTCCCAGAGCCTGATGAACTCTACGAAGACATGTATGCGGGCACTCCACATTTTCACGACAAAAAGTAACCAATCTTAAAAATATAGCTAACTAAAAGAAATTTAACGAAGACTTAGAAAAATGGCTGAATTACAATTTCGAGAAGCACTGAATGAAGCAATCGACGAAGAGATGGGCCGTGATGAACGTGTGTTTATCATGGGAGAAGAAGTTGCTGAATATGATGGTGCCTACAAAGTTACCGAGGGTCTGCTCGATAAATACGGTTTTAAACGCGTCATTGACACTCCGATCTCCGAACTCGGTTTTGCCGGAATCGGGGTGGGAGCAGCGATGAACGGACTCAGGCCAATTGTTGAGTTTATGACGTTTAACTTTGCTGTTTTGGCAGCCGATCAAATCATCAATCACGCTTCCAAGGCCAGGTATATGCTTGGTGGGCAGCTGAGTGTGCCTATCGTTTTTCGCGGACCGAATGCGTCGGCCGGCCAGCTGGGTGCCACACACTCTGTAGCGTACGACTCAATGTATGCACATTTTCCGGGTTTGTCGGTGATCTATCCATCCGAACCTGAAGATGCCAAAGGATTGCTGAAATCGGCAATCCGCAGCGACGATCCTGTTATTTTTATGGAATCGGAGCAGATGTATGGAATGAAAGGTGAAGTTTCTGAAGAGGAAGATTTCATCATCCCGATTGGCAAGGCAAAAATAAAGCGTGAAGGCGAGGATGTGACGATTATTGCATCCGGTAAAATGTATCATATTGCCAAACAGGCAGCCTCACAGCTTGCAAAAGACGGTGTAGAGGCGGAAATCATCGATCCGAGAACCATCAAACCGCTGGATATTGAAACCATCGTTACATCTGTGAAAAAAACCAACCGGTGTGTGATTGTTGATGAAGCCCATCCGTTTGGAGGCCTTGCTTCTGAAAGCGGGTTTTTAATCCAGCGAGAAGCCTTCGACTACCTGGATGCCCCGGTGCAGAGAGTTACCCTGCCGGATGTAAACGCACCTTTTTCAAAGCCCCTGTTTGATCAATGGCTGCCCGATGCCAAACAGGTGATTGAAGCTGTGAATACAGTTACATACAGAAATTGATTACATTGAAATTGAAAGAAGATGAAGGGCTTAATTAAACGATTTGCAATATTAGATTTTGCCTTTTCAGATTTCACTTAGTAATCTTTTAAAGATATTTTAATCTAAATTGAATCAAATTTAACGTTGAAGAATTAAAAAATTATGGCAGAGAAAATTGAGATGCCCAAGCTGAGCGATACCATGGAAGAAGGGGTAATCGCCAAATGGAATGTGAAAGAAGGGGACAAGGTTGAATCCGGTGACGTGATTGCCGAAGTGGAAACCGATAAAGCTACCATGGAAGTGGAGGTTTTTGACGGCGGTACCGTACTGAAAATTCTTGTAGAAGAAGGCGATGCCGTGCCACTTGGCGGTGTAATGGCCGTGATTGGTGATGAGGGTGAGGATATCAGTGATCTTCTTGAAGGAATTGGAGGAGAGAGTGAACCGGCTGAGGAAAAGAAAGAAGAAAAGCCGGAAGAGAAGGAAAAGGCAGAAGAAGCTGAAGAGCCAAGTGTAGATACTGAGGAAACGCCTGAAGACGGACGCATCAAAGCCTCTCCGCTTGCCAGAAAAATGGCTGAGGATAAAGGAATTGAACTGAAAAACGTGAAAGGCTCCGGGCCGGAAGGGCGAATCATCAAACGTGATATCGAAGGTTATAAACCCGATGAAGCTGAAAAACCGGCTGCCGCTGCTGTTACATTTGAATCTGAAGAGGCTGAAGAGATCAAAGTATCTCAGATGCGTAAAGTAATTGCCAAGCGCCTGTCGGAAAGCAAATTCACCAATCCGCATTTTTATGAAACAGTGGACATCGACATGGAGCATGCCATAGCTGCACGCGGCAAGCTGAATGAAGTGAGCGAAATTAAAATCAGCTTTAATGATATTGTGGTGAAGGCATGTGCCGTTGCTCTACGCCGCCATCCTTTTGTAAATTCTTCCTGGATGGATGATACAATCCGGAAGCATGGTGATGTTAACATTGCCGTAGCCGTGGCTATTGATGAAGGATTGATGACACCGGTAATCAAGCATGCCGATAAAAAGAATTTGCGGCAAATCTCTACCGAGACAAGAGAACTTGCCGGCCTGGCCCGTGACAGAAAATTGCAGCCGGAGCAGATGGAAGGTAGTACGTTTACAATCAGTAATCTGGGAATGTTTGGAATTGAAGAGTTTACGGCAATTATCAACCCGCCGAATGCATGTATCCTGGCAGTAGGTGCAATCCGCGACGTGCCTGTTGTTAAAAATGGAGAAGTGGTCCCCGGAAAACGAATGAAAGTGACCCTTTCCAGTGATCACAGAATTGTGGATGGCGCGAAGGCAGCTGAATTTCTGAACACACTTCGCCAGCTTCTGGAAAATCCGCTTGCGATGATGTTATAATCTTACAAATTGTTTTAACTTTTAAAAATGCCCGGTTATTTTCGACCGGGCATTTTTTTGGGCTGTAAATTCTTTAGGTTCGAACCTAAATTCATAAATAACTTTCCTTGCGCAAGCGTCTCGCTTGTGCCAGTGTAGGGATTAAATATACTTTGGCTGATACAGACATACCATATTTCATGCCTGTCTGTTAATCAAACAGTTTTGTAGTTGACTCTACAAGATCAAAAAAATCTCCGTGAACAGCAGTAAAACTACCGCTGATGCTGATGATGTGGTAACCGGGGTTTTCGGGAAATTCATCCGAGAAATAGAGAATGTCCATCGGAAAACCGAGATGTTTGGTGGAAAATTGACCTTCCAGAATTTCATCAGATACATTTTTAAGATTTACACTTCCTTCAAGTGGAAAGTATTGCATGCCGTTCTGTTCAATCCGTACACCATAACTGGTAGCGGTGGCAAAACCTGTTTCAGAATAATTAATTGATAATGATTGGCCTGAAGATTCAATGCTATTGGTATCGATTCCCGGGGTTTTTGTGGAAAAATCAGGCTTGTTATTTTGACGTGCCTGCCACAAGGTATGGATAAAGTTCAGCAGGTTTTCAACCGTATTTTCAGTGGTATGAAATTTACCGGTTTTCCACTGTTCTGGGGATGGGAGTGAAAATCTTAAAGTTGTAGAATTCAGATCAGTTTCATCATCTGTTTCTGCATGTAAATAAATTTCATGCTTTCTAAATTCATCCGGATCAACGCCTGTCTGTTCTGATATTCCTTCAAGCAGCCACGGAGGAAGAAATTCATTGCCAAACAAACCGGCGCTTGCTGTGATTTCGGATTCACCGATTTTTTCGTGGCTTATACTGGTAATCAGGGCTCCGTTATCGTCATAAATTTCATATTTGAACGAATGGATCAGGCCTGTTTTATCACTATCCGGGCCGCTTACATCATCGCAGCCCTTAACAAACAGAATTATTGCCGATACTGCCAGAATGGTTATGCAGATGTTCTTCATCATATATCCTCAGGTTATATGTGGAATAGTTTGTTATATGAATAGTGTGATTGTTTTTTTTCAACCCACATCAAAAAGTTATATAAACTTTTCCTTCTTAAGGCACAAAATTTTTAAGATTAAAAACATTATAACCAAAATTAAAAAGCCGGAAAGAAATATTCTCAATAATTGATTGAAAATGAAGGAATATTGAATTGATCAAATCCAGCCTTTACGTTTAAAAAAGTAAAGCATGCTGCCGGTCAAAAGTGCCATCAAAAGCAGAGAGAGCGGATATCCGTAATACCAATTCAGCTCTGGCATGTTGAAGGGGCTCACTTCCGGTTCAAAGTTCATGCCATAAATTCCAGCGATAAACGTCAGCGGAATAAAAATGGTGGCAATGATGGTTAAAACTTTCATCACCTCATTCATCCTGTTACTCAGCCCCGACATATAAATATCAAATAGCCCGTAGATCATCTCCCGGCCGGTTTCAATGCTGTCAATCACCTGCACAACATGATCGTACACATCTTTCAGAAAAACCTTTACCTCCATAGAGATCAGCGGAGAGTCATCTCTGATGAGCGAATTGATTCCATCCCGTAAAGACCAAACTGATTTTCTCAGAAATATCATATCGCGCCGGAGAGTATGAATTCGCTGCAAATGCTGTTGTCTGGGCTGAACAATGATCTGTTCTTCTACATTTTCGATAGATTCGCCGATTAAATCCAGTGCTTGGAAATAGTGATCCACCACAGTATCCATTAAAGCGTAGGTGAGGTAATCCAGGCCAAATTTTCTCAACCGTGAGGTTTCCAATTCCAGTCGTTTCCTTACCGGATTAAAAACGGGCTCATCACTTTCCTGAAATGAGAGTACAAAATGTTTTCCAAGTACAAGACTGATCTGTTCTGTTTGGAGTTTTACATGACCTTCCGAATTCTTTTTTGGTGTTATCATCCGGAGAACGATAAAAATGGTATCGGAGTAATATTCTACTTTCGGCCGCTGCGATATATTTACAATATCTTCCTGAATGAGCGGATGTAGTTCAAAATAGTTCCAGATCGCTCTCAACCGTTCAATATCGTGCAGGCCCTGAACCTGGATCCAGGTTTTGGATTTACTTTTCAGATAAGGAGCTGATTTTTCAATGGTCTTGATCGGAATTATATTGTAGTGTTCGGTATCAAAATCGTGAACGGTGATTGAAAGATTTTCTACTCGTCTTGCGCCGGTATGAACGGCGGTTCCGGGAATCTGTCCGGGAGTTTTTCTGTGGAGATGTTTTGTCTGGCTGGTTACAAAGAGGCTGTGTAAACTGTGGGTTACTTTTTGAGCCGTTTTTTTCATACCGGTAAATTTGTTGTGATCGATTTACTGACTACAATGTAAGCAAAAAAAACAGGTACGAGGAATTGGTAATATTAATGGATTGTGGCTAAGGCCTCAGAATACGGGTACTAACTGTATCGGTTGACATGCTGCCAAATATTCCGATTCCGCCTTCAATGTTGTAAATCAGGTTTGGAATTTCGCCGGGCGAAAGCGTAGAGCCGCCAAGCTGTACTTCCTGTGAACGAACCAGATCAGAGAGGTTTCTGTCCACCAGGCCGGTTATAATCCGGTTTTCGCCATAAAAAGCAACTCCGATCCATGGAAACCGCAGCGTAATGGTACCATCGGGGTTGATATCAAAATTTCCTTCATTTATCAAGCCTGATGAATTGACAAGCACATCGTCCAGCTCGATATTTTCATCCTCAAAATTGGCCAGGTAGAATGGCGTCAGATTTTCAGCAAACGGTTCATCCGAAATAATACTGAACACGTAAACCTGCTGTTGTGCATTGTTTTGAGGTTGCGGTATAACAATTTCAAGTTGTTCCTCGGATTGATAGACCACCGAATCGGCAATTTCATTTAACACAGTTAATTGATCCGGTATGGTGGTGTATGCACGTATTACTTCCGGCCGGTCATTAAAATCGATGTCCAGACGGTAGGTTCGGTTGGCTTGCATTCTGTGTGACCGGTTGCCGGCAATGTAAATTCCATTTCCTGCGGGAGAAAAGAAATAGTCAAAAACCTTTTCGCTCTGGTCCGATTCGTCCAGAAGAACAACCTGCACATTTGCACCAGTGATGGCAGTCTCAGATGGGTCAAAAAAATCCTCTGCCGGGGTTGTGGTATGAATGCGAACATCGGGCAGCCTGTCATTTGCGATGGCGTAGGCCTCAACGATAACCAGTTCCTCGTACTCTTCCTGATTGTACGTTTCGCATGAAATTACAGTGATCATTCCAGCCAAAACCAGCAGTATAATAAGAAATTTGTAAATGGATATATTTGGGTTCATCTGCATATTCCTAAAAATTGACGGTATATGAAATAGAGGGAATAATAGGAAGCAGGTTTACATCTTCCCGTTTTACCGGATTTTCATCAAAATCGTAATTATAAAACCACACATTCCGGCGAGAATAGACGTTGATTAACTGCAATTGCCATTCTGCATCACCCATATCAAAAAACGAACCTTGGCGACTGAGTGACAAATCAAGCCGGTGATAGGACGGCAGCCTGGATGCATTTACATTTCCCACAACAAATACATTTCTGGAAGCATTATCCCAGGGAACATTGGAAAATTGTGTACGTCCCAGCGGCCTGGTGTATGCCTGGCCGGTCGCGTAATTGAATACCGCATTTGCACTCCATCGGTTGTTTAGCCTGTAGCTTGTTACCACATTTACATCGTGGGTTCTGTCGTATTTGGGAGGATAAAAACGTGCATTGGTAGGATCATCCAGAATGGGCGCATTGAAACCGGGAAATTTTCTTCGTGTAATTCCATATGTGTAGCCCACAAAACCGGTGAGTGAGCCGGTCTGTTTTTCCAGGAAGAGTTCTACTCCGTAAGCGTAACCTTCGCCAAACCGGAACAACTCGTGATAATCCAGCCCGGCCGGGTCAGTCACAAATGGGTCAAGCTCAAACAGATCGCGCATTGTACGATAATAGAGTTCAATATCGAAACCATAGCCGGAAAATGGAATAGTTTTGGCTCCCAGTACAAACTGATCCCCATAGGCAGGTGGGACCCCCTCGTCACTGGTCAGCCAGATATCAAAGCCTGAAAAGGCTTCGTTTGTAATGAGTGAAAGATATTGATGATAGCGACCGTAGGCAGCCTGGAACCTGAGGGCTTCGGTTGGACGATATTCGGCAGAAAGCCGGGGATCAAACCTTGTATAATTTCCTTCAGAAAATGAATTGAACCGAACTCCACCAGTAAAAATCCATCTATCCGTGGGCTGCCAGCGGTTTTGTACATAAGCGGAGAGGTATTGAGAGCGAATTCTGCTGTTAAATGTCTGTTGATTGTCGAACCAGTCTCTGTATCGCAACGTGATATTACCACCCCAGATACCGGCAGAAATTGTATGATGTTCATTCGGAAGAAATTCCAGATCACCCTTAAACGAAAAGTCGTGAATATCGTTATCCCGTTCAAATGGGGTGCCTGCAATTTCGAATTCCGGACGATTGAAATATCGCGACCCGGTAAAAGTAAAAAATCCGAAAAGACGATCTGAAAAAATTCTGCGCCACTGTCCGCTCACAGTCTGATTGCCATAGCGCAGACGAATATTGGCATCTTCCTGAAAGGGGATGGAAACAAGATCATTGCCGGCATAAAATGCCAGTGACAGGCGGTCGTTTTCTGTGGCATCAAAATTCAGTTTACCGTTGATATCATAAAAATAGAATCGATCGGGTACTCCGTCGATACTTCTTCGGAGCACCGAAAGCACCGGCTCCAGGGTAGAACGGCGTACAGCCAGCATCCAGGATCCACGGTTTAGCGGCCCTTCAACAGAAGCTCTGGAAGCAAGCAGTCCAAGGCTAACCGTGCCCCGGTTTTCCATGCGGTTTCCGTCTTTGTTAAATACCGAGAGAACAGAACCGATTCGCCCGCCATACTCAGCCGGATAGCCGCCCTTGTAGAGGCGTACATCTTTTACGGCATCCGGATTGAAAGTAGAGAAAAAACCAAAAAAATGAGATGGATTATAAACCGTGGTTTCATCCAGCAAAATCAGGGTTTGATCGGGACTGCCTCCGCGAACATAGAGCCCGCTTGAGAAGTCGGAGGCAGCCTTCACGCCCGGTAAAAGCTGAACGGACCGAAATACATCCGGTTCAATGACCGAAGGAAGTTCTTTGATCAGTTGAGTGGTAACCTGTGCCCGGCCAATATCGCGCATCTCTTCACGGTCTGCGTCTGATGTAACTACAATAGCATCGAGTTGAGCACCTTCGGGGAGCAGTTCAATATTCAGCCTGAGATTCTGGCCGGGTTCGAGGGTAATTTCCGTTTCATGGCGCCGGTATCCGATGTAACTGGCTGCCAGGGTGTAAGTGCCCGGTTCAATATTGGTAATGGTATAATATCCTGATGTATTAGACGATGTGCCGCGGTTAATCTCAAGCAGAGCAATATTTGCCATAATCAGAGTTTCACCGGTGCGGCTGTCGGTGATATAACCGTTTACGGAGGCTGTTTCCTGTGCATTAATGGCAAATAGTGCGCCAAAAACAAAAATAAAGATGAACAGAAATGATGAGTGCTTCACAAAAATGGATGATATTTAGAAATTCAGGCTATTGGAAGATACACGTATTTCCCACAAAAAAGTTGTGGATACGTGGTTGATTTTACCGCTTTATTTTCTGGTGAACCATATTGAGAACAGAATTCATTCCCTGCAGTACGAAAGCCGATATATTTTCGTTATCTTCCTACAATCAAACAGAGTAGTACTGTTCTTTGATACATTGATGAACAATTTTGGGGGTGTACCGGATTCGACGGGTTGCGTACATTCACAGGTTGCATGCCGAGTTCGTCCGATGAATCTCGTAAAAAATCATCATGGATAAATGTAATTGACAACAATTACTCATACCGACTCGCAGCTTAAACTGACGAGTCCGTTCCATCGGGTGCCCGTCCATTGGCCCCGTTT
>SKYV01000043.1 GCA_007127745.1 Balneolaceae bacterium | reverse complement strand
TTGGCTTTCGGTGAACAAAGAAACCAAACTTAGGATTCAAGAGAAAATTTTTGACCGCAGAATTAAAGCTCATGAAGAAGCTCTGAGGTTTTCAAAACTTTTACGGTCAACTTTATCAACCAAAAAAGCCGATGAGAGTGGGGAACTCATTACTTATCCTGTTTATATTCATAATCGAAAAAACTTTGATGAACTTATTAATGAGCTTTACATGGTCAATAACCTAAATTCACATTGGTTTGATTCAAAGATCATTCAAGAATTGAAATACATTCAAGATTACTTAGGAAATTTGGACAACCAACTTGAATCAAACAGTGAAGAACTATATCCCAAAATTGGCACAATAGTAAGAAATGATTTTTTTTTTTTTTTTTCTTCTTTAAAAGAAAAGATTTTAAAGTTTTTTAGAGATGATATTTATAAAATTAAACTACAACCAAAAACTGGAGAAAAGAAGCTAAAAGAAATAACATTTCAGAAGAGGTTTAAAAAAACCAATCTTTTTCAAAAATTTATTTCCGATAAATAGCTTTACCTAACAAAAAGGCTCGTGCGGACTCGTATTCGTATGTTTCTCTTATTATTACGCTTTGTTGCGACGAACAAACGCCAAAGAACTATACAAACTCCTCCGTCCTCTTCTTCAAAAGCTTCGTAATTCGGTTTATATTCTCTAAGTGCATCTCGTTTTTTCGGCTCTCTAAAGATTCATTAACCTGTTTAATGATGACAGCTTTTTCGTGTACGGTATTGTCTTTGAGTTTTCCATGTTTCAGAAACCAGACTGTTACTTCCTGCCAGCTCCAAAGCATTGTTTTTGCCGTTATACCGGCTGCCGGCAGCGGAAAATCTCCTTCGCCCCGGGTACCTGATATAAGCTGCTGAACGGATTGACGGCTGCGGCCTAACCTGCGGGCTATTTCTGCACTGGTTACCAAATCGGATGGCTCTACTCTTTTCACCCAAAGATTCAACCCGGACTGTTCTACTTGTTGTATTGCAGAAATAATCGCTGATTCAAAATCTTCTGCTTCACGATTGAAATCCAGGTAGGCAATTCCCTTTCTGAAGGAGAGAGTGGCATCATCACATCCTGCTTCAAACAGTGCGTCTTCAAGGCCATCATCAAGCCCGGCCTGTGTTTCTATTAATAATGTAAATTCATAAACGTTCATAATAGTTGAATGTAATTTTAACAATGTGGACATTTATCTACCGCCCGCATAATTTGCCGGGCATGGTTTTGTGGAACACGCGGTGTACTCCAGATCGATATGATACAACCATCACGGCTGGATTCGGGACATTTCAACCTCGCCCATGTATGTGACGAACTACCGGCATCCGTAATACGCCATTTTTTGGATACAGCATATTCAACAGCTTTTCGAATTTCTTTGTTTGGATGTTTTTTCGTCAAACTGACTATGGTTAGTTACGTTGTAAATGCAGCCATATTGTTTACTATTGTAAACAAGTATAAAGAATTTGTTGATCTAACGAAAGGACGCCAAAATAAACTGTCAATAACATTTGCCGAAAAAATTAATTCTCCAGCCTGATGCAGCCGTATCCGGAAATACACCAAGTTTACCAATTCCAATTTTTATCAATGTATTTTTAAAAGTTTAGCAGAATCGCAGTTTTCGATTTCGGTGGGAGAGTATGAATAGTATCTTAAACAATTGCATAACATATTCTTAACCACCAATATCAATAGACCTACAGAACGATCCAAACATATTTTCTTTGGTTCTCGAAACGTATCGACATTGGAATGGTTTTATTTGGAAAAATTAGTGATAATGAGATCATGTAACTTCAGCTAAACATTTTGTAAATCATGATCGAATTCGAACAGATAGGTACCATTCACAGCCCTTATAATGATCTTGAGGGCATGCCCATACAGCCTGCGGGGGCGGTCGGTGTTCGCGGTCGGGTCGAAGTATTGCCAGATTACGTAGACGGCCTCCAGGATCTCGACGGCTTCTCTCACATCATCTTGCTCTACAAGTTTCATCGCGGCAGCGGCTTCGATCTAAAGGTCGTTCCATTTCTGGATTCGAGCCCGCGTGGAGTGTTTGCCACCCGAGCTCCACGACGCCCCAACCCGATCGGAATGTCGGTTGTACGCCTCGAGCGAATCGATGGAGCCGTGATTGATGTCCTCGATATCGACGTACTCAACGGCACGCCACTCATGGACATTAAGCCGTACGTGCCACACTTTAATTCGCAAGACGAGGTTCGCACCGGGTGGCTCGGAGAGAAAGACAGCAATGTGGCGGTTCATCGCTCAGATAGTCGGTTCAGATAGCTCACTAATTTATCTGACTACCAATACCCGGTAAAAAATTAAACACTGTTCGCCCCGGAAAGCCAAAAGTGTTCCATGAATCAGAAAATCATTTAAACTATTATTGCTTCAAAAATTTTATTTGATAAAATTGAAAATAGGAACACAAAACAAGTATTTTTAAACAATTTCTAATCAGAATAACAACAAATGCGCAAATTTACATTGATAATACCAGCAGTTTTCACTTTTCTCATTTTGTTTTCATCGTATGGCATAGCCCAGGATGCTGAAGAGGAACTAATTCGCGAAGCAGTTGAATACTATTTTCAGACTCATGCTACGGGAAACGGGGAGTATCTCCGGGAGGCATTCCACCCGGTGGCAAACCTCTATTTTGTAAGGGATGATGAACTCGCAAAAATTACTCTCGAAGATTATATCGCGATGTTTGACGGTACCCCTCCTGATGATGAAGATCGCCGGGTACGGACCATTGATGAGATAGATTTTTCAGGAAATGCTGCAATTGCTACAATTACTCTTGATTATCCAAATGCCGTCTACACCGATTATATGTCGATGCTGAAAATTGAGGGTGAGTGGAAGATTGTGAATAAAACGTTTTATTTATCTCCGAGGTAGAATTTATTATTTACCAGTGTACATGCCTTTGGTGCTTATCAGAGAAAACATCTGGCGGATTTTAATTTACATTTAATTTTTCTGATCAAATCAAAACGTTCAGGATATTATCGTCCAGCGTTGTTTCGTATGCCTGTAGAGGTTTTGCAGCTCTTCCGCTGATATTCTGCCCATCCAGTTCAAAACGGCTTTTGCCAAAGCTTGTACATTCAAATATGTTATTTTGATGATCAAACTCTACCTCTGCCTGCCT
>SKYV01000037.1 GCA_007127745.1 Balneolaceae bacterium | reverse complement strand
ATTTTACTTCCGGTACTTACAATCATGGCTCAACCTACCCCGAAAAATGAAAAGCAGCCTTTTCTGAAAAATAAAAAGCGACTATTTGGAATTTTATTTCTCCTGCTGATTGCAGGCGGCGTTCTCTTTTTCATTTTCCGAATTGAGCGAATTGCAGAAAATCACCTGTTGGAATTTATTAATGCGGAGCTTGCACCTAATGCCGAAGTCGAGTTTGGTGAATTTTCCTTCTCAATTCTGCCGGCCGGACTGATTATCCGTGATATCCGATTACTTCATCTCACACCTTTTGAAGATCATGTACCCGAAAAATCAGCCGATGCAATCAAAAACCTGGAAATCGACTATATTGAATTTTCCGGAATCAACCTCTACCGGATGCTTTTGGAGCGACAGTGGCTTCTCAATCAAATAACCGTTGACGGATTTATCCTGGAACTTGTACCACTTACCGCCGGCAGTCTTGTACAATCAACTCCATTCGGGCAGCCGCCGCCGTTTCTCATAGAAAACATCTTGTTTACCAACGGCTCGTTCACAACGTTTACCGACCGCATGACCGATACTTACAAATACAGCATCCATTCTATCCGGGGCGAACTGATCAACTTCTCCGTACCTGATATTGATGATCCTGTCTATTCCTATTTTCAGGAGTTTGAGATTCAAACATCCAATTTCCGATACAACACCGACAACGGGTTTTATCAGCTTGGGTACGATTCGGTTTCGGTGAGCAGCCGCGACCAAGAATTGTATATGCAAAACGGAAAGGCAGAGCCACTGCTTTCTGCCCTCGAAATGGCTGAAGAAACCGGGTACGAAAACGATCAATTCACTTTTAATTTTGATGAGCTTTTTGCGGAGCAGATTGATTTTGATCTCTGGTTCCAGGAGCGGGGTTTTATTGCCGGAGGCGTACGTATGCTGCAGCCGGCTCTTCACATCCACAGGGACAAATCGAAGCCGAGAGAAGAGCGGGATGAACGCCCTCTTCCCATCAGATATCTGAATGAATATCCGCAAAATATCAGCGTAGATTCCATCATGTTCAGGGGCGGAACGGTCAGCTACACCGAAGATTTTTCTGATGAAGGCCGGAAAGGCAGTGTCTCTTTTTGCGATACGGATCTCACAATCGAAAATCTTCAAAATCAGCATCAGGAAGAATCGATATCTGCGGTGGCTTCAACCACATTTAAGGGTTTGACAGGTTTAAGCCTTCGGGGTGAATTCTCACTTGATGATAACTTTTCTCATCAAATAAGAGGCAGCATGAGCGAACTGGACCTTACCCGGCTGAATGATTCGATGTCTGAATGGCTTTTTGTCCGGGTTGGAAGCGGAACTCTCGACCAGCTCGATTTTTACTTTTCCGCTGATGATGATCGGGCCAGAGGTGAAATGCATTTTATATATCATGATCTGGAAATTCGATTTCTTGACGAAGAAACGCTTGAGGAAACCAGAAACAGGCGTTTGCGCTCTTTCTTTGCAAATCTGATTCGGGTCCGATCAGAAAACACATTCGATGATCCAAGAACCGGAACCATAGATTTTGAAAGAGACAAAACCCGATCGATCTTCAACTACTGGTGGAAATCTGTTGCCAGCGGACTTGAAGATAGTGTAACGCGCTAAACTTTCTTCATCAGGCACTCCCATATTCAGCCGCATTTCCTGATTTTTTGGAAACCTTATCCAAACTATTTAAAAGCCGTATTTTTGAAACCGTATTACTATCTATTCTTTTTTGTAGCCTGATTTCCTTATAATCAAATCCGAAATCGATAATCTATCAAACTTTTAAATATCCTGATTTTATTCCAAATCGACCTGCAAGAACTTTACCATTTACTCCTTTATCTTTTCTTTCCTTTATTATTAATATATATTAATGCTTCTATCCCCACTTACTTTCATTCAGAAACTTTATAACCCGTTCCAGTGAGAGCACTAATCACTTTATTCTTAAACCTTACCGTTTGCAGCAGTATTTTGGCTGCCTCATTGCATGCTATGCCGGGCTCCAAAGTTGCTATAGCAGCTTCTGGTATTCAGGATTCCGCCCCGGAACTTGCCATACGTGATACAAGTTTTATCCGGGAATTGAATGACAAAACTTCCGAGCTGATCAATAGAAATCAGTTAGACTCTGCAAGAACTTATATTGACGAAGCACTCTATCTTTCACGCCTTCTGAATGATTTGGAGGGAGAAGCATATGCTGTTCACAATTTAACCAATTATTACTTGGATCGTGGCTTGCCCGATTCCGTCACAACCCTGATGGACAGTACATTTTCGGTTTACCAGGGTACCAAATACGAGGTTCATTTAGGAAATAACTTCGCCAACGCTCATAACATGCTTGGCAACTATCAGAAAGGGCTGGAGATGTATATACAGATGAGAGATTTGGCTGAAGAAACCGGCAATACAAGAATGGCAATCGGTATTACCCAAAACATTGGAACAAATTATCAATCTCTTGGAGATATTCCTGCTGCTGTGGATAATTATCTGCAAAGCCTCGAAATGGCCGAAGAAATTAACGACACCCTGATTATTGCCGTTGTGCTCGATAATCTTGGTTCGCTGAACATGAGCGATGGCAATTATCAGATTGCCGAAAATTATTTGAACCAGGCACTCGAGATGAATATTCAAATTAACAACCTGGGCAATCAAATCACCAATCACATGGGTTTTGGCTCTCTTTATAAAGAGCAGGAAATGTTTGAAGAATCACAAGCCCACTACAGCAGAGTGCTCGAAATTGCTGAAGACATTGGAAATACACTTGCTCAGATTCAGGCAACCTATAATATTGGGATGCTTAAAAAAGATATGGGAGAATACGATCTAGCCCTCGAGCATTTCGAAGAATCGTTAGATTTAAGTCACCAAAATAATATCCCAATTGGATTTTATTTCAATCAACAGGGGATGGCAGGTGTGTATGCCGAACTCGGTGATTACCAACGGGCCATAGAACTCTATGAGGCGGCCCTCGAAGTAGCAGAACGTGCAAACACGACAGACTTGATCAGAGGCACACTCGAAAATCTTTATCAAGCCTACGAAAGTGCCGGAGATTTGGCCGCTGCCTTTCCCTATTTAAAGCGTTATACGGCCATTACAGACAGTCTTTCTAAAACTAATCGTGAAGAGGCTCTGGCACAACAGGAAGCACTTCTCGGTTTACGAACCGAACGAGAGAACCGGGCACTGCTCGAAGAGAATTTGCAGATACAGCAAACCAACACGCTGATTGTTACCATTTTACTGGTTGTGATTGTGATTGCCCTCATAACAGTAATTGTAGTTCTGCAAAAAAAGAGAAAAGTGAACCAAATGTTAAGGGAACAGTCTCGTGAACTTTCCAAGGTCAATGAAATGAAAGACAGGCTTCTGTCAGTTCTTGCGCATGACCTCAGAACTCCACTATCCAGCCTTCAGGGTGTTGTATTTATGATTCGGGAAAATGTTCTGGAAAAAGAGGATGCCGAGCGTGCCCTCGCACAAATCGATGCCCAGCTTCAGCAGGATATTAATACTCTTACCAACTATCTGCAGTGGGCACAAACGCAAAAACAGGGAATTCAGGCTAATCTGCAGAGTTTATCCGTCTCCAGGCTTGTGAATGATGCCTTGTTTGAAATTAAACGGGGAGCAGCTAACAAAGGTATAGAAATTGAAAACAACATCCCGGATAATACAGCAGCCTTGGCCGATCATCAGATGTTGATGGTGATTCTGAGAAATTTACTCTCAAACGCCATAAAATTTGTCGACGAGGGAGAAAAAATCTCCGTTGATTTGGAAGAAACTGGCTCAACAGTGAACATCTCAATACGAGATACGGGAAGCGGCATTCCGGCGGAAAAACAGAAGAACCTTTTCCAGGCTTTTGAATATGTAAGAACCGGTACATCGGGCGAGAAGGGTACCGGCCTGGGACTATCCATCTGTAAAGAATTTGCGGAAGAACAGGGCGGCAACATTTCCGTGGAAAGTACTCCGGGCGAGGGAACTACATTTACAATCAGCCTCCAAAAAGCAGAAATATCAAAAGAGACGGTTGGTGAAACGGCCTGATCAACCCCCGGCTGGTCTTTCGATTTCCTTTTGCATTGTTTTTAAAAACTCCTGCATGTATCGGGACCTTTTTTCTGATTCGGCTTTGGCTGCTTCTGTGTTCATGGTTTTTTGCAAGGCAAACAGTTTCCGATAGAAATGATCGATGGTCCAGGCAGTATCATCCGGCTCTCGGAATTCACAAAACGGGTCTTCCGGATTGTACAATGGTCTGCCTAACTGCCCTCCCACCATAAAGCAGCGAGCGATTCCTACAGCCCCAAGTGCATCAAGCCGGTCGGCATCCTGCACGATTTTTGCCTCTGTTGTTTCCGGAGCAATACCGACAGAAAAACTGTGAGACTCAATGGCGTGAGCAACCTGTTTTAGCTTTTCTTCAGGAAACCCGATCTGCTCCAAAAAGGCTGTCGCCCTTTCTGCGGCCAGACCTGAAGCTTTCTTCCGATCTGGGTGATTTTTGGGCAAAACTACACAATCGTGCAGCCAGGCAGCCGCCAAAACAACCTCTCTGTCAGCCGGTTCTGATTTCAGCAGCTTTTTAGCATTTGCAACTACACGTTGGGTATGGGCCAGGTCATGAGCAGAATCCGAATCGGTGATCTTCGTTTTTAGAAATTCGCTGCACTTTTTTTCAAGCTCAAAATCAGATCTCATTTTCTTGCAACATTGATTTCAATCTACTTTTTTAAAATAACCGTCTTCATTGATTATTGAATAACTGCATCCTGGCGATTGCCATATTCAAACCAGGAGCCTTCGTAAGGCCGCACCGAATCGTAGCCCATCAGGCGAAGGGTAAAATAGGCATGAGAACCCCGCACATTCGACTGGCAGTGAGGAATAATCTCTTTATCGGGTGTAATGCCATTTTCAGCAAGAAGAACACGCAGATTTTCCGGAGACAAAACATAGGGCACCCCCTCATCCATAAGGGCACTACTCCACTCAATATTCACGGCATTGGGAATATGCCCGCCCCGCTCGGCCCTGATCTCCTCGCCGGAATATTCTGCTGCCGATCGCGCATCAAAAATTATTTTATCGGGCGAATTTGCTGCTTCAATGATGTAATCAAAATCACACATCAGCGCTTCCTGTTCATCCACCTCAAACATTCCCCTCATGTAAAACACCTGTTCCCTGCTCAGGGGTAAGCCTTCTTCAATCCATGCCTGTATCCCTCCATTCACCAGAGAGGCATTGTTGAAACCGTAGTAGTCCAGAGCGTAAAAAAGGCGGGCTGCGGCAAGGTTGTTGCCATCATCATAAATAACCACTCTGTGATGGTTATGAAGCCCGAGATCCCTCATTTTTTCCTGAAAAAGTTCAGGGCCTATCAAATAATTTTCTACAGGATGGTCGGGATCAACCAGCTCCTGAAGTGCTGCAAAATGGATGGCTCCCGGAATGAGGCTATCTCCGGTTTCTTCTCGTGCATCAACAAGAAAAATATTTTCTGTTTGAAGCATTGAAAACAACTCATCAGCTTCCGTCAGAAGATGGCTGTTCGGATAATCGGTTAACGGACCCTCTTCAGCCGGAGCGCAGCTAACCGAGAGTATCAACAAAGTTAATGGCAGCAATAATAATCGTGTTTTCATCATATAAAGAAATTTTTTACGCTATCTTTTTGTAATGATTAATGTAAATAATAAATAGGTTAATCCAACAAAAGTACCAGCTCGAAAACAAAAAGATTAAACGGAAGGTTCGAGCCAATGGATCTGTCCGCATAAACGTGAAATAACCAAGATTAAAGCATACACTAACCGAACGGTACTTTTAAGCTATACTGAACTTAATTTCTGATAAAAATTCATGAGTGAATCCCCTGAGCAACAAAAATCTAAAACAACCTGGTATCAATTAAATCCTGAGGCCGCTCTGGAAAAGCTTTCCGTAGACGAAAAAGGACTGAACAGCGATGATGCCAAAAAACGCCTTGATGAATCAGGGCCCAATAAACTTCCGGAGGGAAAACAACAATCGGCACTGATGCGGTTTCTGCTTCAGTTCCATAATACGCTGATCTATGTGCTGATCGTTGCCGCAATTATCACCGCACTTCTTGATCACTGGATCGACACCTGGGTGATTGTTGCTGTTATTCTGGTGAATGCCATCATCGGTTTTGTACAGGAAGGGCGTGCTGAAAAAGCGATTGAAGGTATCAAAAAAATGCTTTCGCTCGAAGCCACCGTCCTACGGGATGGTTCCCGAAAAACCATTGATGCCGAAGATCTGGTGCCGGGAGATATCGTTTTATTACAATCGGGTGATAAAGTGCCTGCTGATGTTCGCCTGATTGAAGTCCGTAATTTCAGGGTTGAGGAATCGGCCTTAACAGGAGAGTCTGTTGCCGTTGAAAAAAATACCGAAGCCATTGACGAGAAATCCGTTCCCGGCGACCAAACCTGCATGGCATTTTCTGGTACATCGGTTGTGTATGGCCGGGGCAAAGGAGTTGTGGTTGAAACAGGTGAACACACCGAACTCGGTAAAATTAACCGGATGATGTCGGATGTTGAGGAGCTCACTACTCCGCTTCTCAGGCAGATTAACCATTTTGGTAAAGTCCTGTCGATAATCATACTGGGTATTACGGCTCTCTTCTTTGCCATCGGTTACTTTTTTCAGGATTACTCGATCGATGAACTTTTTCTTGCGGTAATCAGCCTTGCCGTTGCCGCCATTCCCGAAGGGCTTCCCGCCATTATGACAATTACCCTGGCCGTGGGAGTTCAGGCAATGGCCGGCCGTAATGCCATTATCAGGAGGCTGCCCTCTGTAGAAACCCTGGGTTCGGTCTCCGTGATCTGTACAGACAAAACCGGAACACTCACCAAAAACGAGATGACGGTAACATCGTTTTCTGTGTCGGGAAAAAGGTATTCGGCTGAAGGCTCCGGTTACAACCCCGAAGGCGATATATTGCAAGATGACAAGCCGGTTCAGATCAAAGAAAACCGGCTTCTTACCAAGCTAATGCAATCAATAAAAGCGTGCAACGATTCTGAGCTAACCCAAAAAGATGAAACCTGGACGGTGAATGGCGATCCCACCGAAGGCTCCTTAATCACGCTGGCACACAAAGCCGGACTCAGTGATTTTAAACCGGAACGCATCGATCACATCCCCTTTGAGTCGGAACACAAGTATATGGCCACGCTGAACGAGGTTGACGGTGAGAAATACATCTTTATGAAAGGGGCGCCTGAACAGTTGCTCGATATTTGTGATATTGAACTGACAGTTGATGGGGATCAGCCGCTGCAGAAAGATTTCTGGAACGAAGAGATGGATTATCAGGCAAAACAGGGCAGAAGGCTGATTGCCGCCTCATTCAAAAAAGTGGATGCAAACATCACCCAAATTGATCATGATGATGTGAAATCCGGCATGACTTTTTTGGGGCTTTTCGGGATGATTGATCCACCCCGGCCCGAAGCAATTGAAGCGATAAAAACATGCAAAGAGGCGGGCATATCCGTAAAAATGATTACCGGCGATCATCTTATAACCGCACAAGCCATCGGCGAGGAACTCGGTATCGGCAACGGCTCAAAAGCTATCAGCGGCAGTGAACTTGAGGATATGAGTGATGAAGAACTGAAAGATATTGTGCTCGAATACGATGTATTTGCAAGAACAAGTCCCGAGCACAAATTACGTCTCGTTAAAGCTCTGCAGAAACATAAAAAAATCTCCGCTATGACCGGGGACGGGGTAAACGATGCGCCTGCATTAAAACGGGCGGATGTCGGAATTGCAATGGGAATAAAAGGCACCGAAGTTACCAAAGATGCCTCCGAAATGGTTCTTGCTGACGATAATTTTGTATCTATAGCCAACGCAGTGGAAGAAGGCCGAACGATTTATGACAACCTGCGGAAAGCCCTCTTATTCATACTTCCAACCAACGGTGCCGAATCGCTTGTGATTATGGCGGCTGTAATTATGGGAATCGTATTGCCGATCACTCCGGTTCAAATATTATGGGTAAACATGGTTACTGCGGTTACTCTTGCGCTCGCCCTTTCGGTTGAAGCAACCGAACCCGGCGTAATGAAACGACCACCTCGAAGCCCCGGTACGCCAATCCTTGGAAAATACTTTCTGTGGCGTGTTGGGTTCGTTTCAGTTTTAATCGGTGGAATGACACTCGGCCTCTACTACTGGCTGATGGGCAATGGCTACGAACTTGAAACTTCACGGACTATCGCAGTTAATACATTGGTTGCCGGCCAGCTATTTTATCTGTTTAACTGCCGCAAAATGTACGATCCGTCTGTAGGCCCCGGGTTTTTTAGTAACAAATATGTGTTTCTCGCTGTTGCCGTACTACTGGTATTCCAGATGATCTTTACATATGCACCGTTCATGAATGAGTGGTTTGGTACCTATCCGTTAGGAGCATCCTACTGGATTTTTCCTGTAACTGCCGGCTTGTTGGTATTTATTCTGGTTGAGGGGGAAAAATATTTGATTGGACAAAGTGTGGCAGCATAATTCTCATCAAATGTTATATTAGCAGGTTGTTTCAATAATCTTTATCCTGCAATCTTTTGAAAATAGAAGCGTAATTGCGTATCTTTTTGTCTTTTTTTCAGCATTTAACTGAGATCTTCATCACAGATTCAAAATTGTGATAAACCTTTCTTGCTTGAATATTTTTGTCAACATCTTCAATAATTTCTAATTCTGCGCTGATTTAACAGAATACATTTCTCTTAAAGACACGCTGATATTTATTCAATTAAACCACCATGGAAGACATCCGATTAAAAGACCTGTCTCTGGACTCAATTCTGGAGCTTATTAAATTTCGAAATCCTGAACAGAAAGAATTTCATCAGGCCGTTCATGAGGTGATGGAAACAATTGTGCCTTTCATCAAAGACCACAAAAAATATCAGAATACCGGATTGATTGAACGCCTGATTGAGCCTGAGCGATCGGTGCTTTTCCGCGTACCGTGGGAAGATGATAATGGCAACTATCGGGTAAATCGTGGGTTTCGGGTTCAGTTTAACAGCGCCCTCGGGCCCTACAAAGGCGGGTTGCGGTTTCATCCTTCCGTAAACCTGGGAATTGTTAAATTTTTGGCCTTCGAACAGACATTCAAAAACTCGCTGACCGGACTGCCGCTTGGAGGCGGAAAAGGTGGGAGTGATTTTAATCCGCGTGGCAAGTCGGACGCAGAAATTATGCGGTATAGTCAGAGCTTTATGAACGAGCTGCATCGGTATGTATCCAATGTTACTGATGTACCCGCCGGTGACATTGGCGTGGGTGAGCGCGAAGTTGGCTATATGTTTGGCCAGTACAAGCGGCTAACGGCAGAATTTACCGGTGTAATTACCGGAAAGGGCCTTGCTTACGGCGGCAGTAAAGTGCGCACCCAATCCACTGGTTACGGACTGCTCTATTTTGTGAATGCGATGCTAAGAAACAGAGACGAATCTATTGAAGGCAAAAAAGTTGTGATCTCCGGTTCGGGCAATGTAGCCCAGTTTGCCTGCGAAAAAGCGATCGACCTCGGAGCAAAAGTGGTTGCCATGTCCGACTCAAACGGTGCAATCTACGACAAAGACGGTATTGATGAAGAAAAGCTGGAATACATCAAGCATCTGAAAAACGTAAAGCGCGGACGCATCAAGGAGTATGCAGAGAAATATAATTGCGAATACAAAGAAATAAACCCCTGGAATGTGGACTGTGATGTGGCACTACCCTGCGCCGCGGAAAATGAAATCACAGAGAAAGAAGCCAAACAACTTGTAAATAATAACGTGATTTGCGTGGCAGAAGGGGCTAATATGCCATGCACTGTTAAGGCGATAAAAATATTGCAGGAAAGCGGTGTAATTTACGCCCCGGGCAAGGCCTCAAATGCCGGTGGGGTGGCTGTATCCGGCCTGGAAATGACCCAAAACGCCAACCGGCTTTCATGGAGTTTTAATACTGTGGATGAAAGGTTGATAAATATCATGCAGCGCATTCATAAGAAATGTGTGAAATACGGAACCAACGGAAACCAGATAAACTACCTGAAAGGTGCCAATATCGCAGGATTTATAAAAGTTGCCGATGCTATGATTGCGCAGGGAAATGTTTGAAACGGGTTGTTTGCATTGAGTTGGAGGGCAGGGGTAGTCTCATGCTGGCGAAACTCAGAAATGGTATGTCTCATTCAGGAATGGCACAAGCGGACGCTAGCGCCAGGATTGTGGTGCCAGGTATTTGGAGACAAAATCCTTTCTCTACCTGCCGGCAAAAATTGCTATGGCAATCAACAGTATCAGTGATATGATGATAACCGTTCTTCGTATATAGAGATGACGCATGGTTTAATCAGACTATGTTAAAGCGTTCGGCGTGAACCATGTGAACCGGAACTTTCCATTCACGCAGGGCATCTTCGGCAACATCCATCATAGGTTGCGGGCCGCAAATAAAATATTCACAATTGGAGATATCTTCAGGCAGATGTTTCCGTATCAGGTCCGGTGTTATCAGACCGGTTTCTGCTTCGCCCTCTTCATCGGGCTCCTCAAACACATGAATCACTTTTAGCTCCAGTTCGGCCGCCAGCACTTTCAATTCATCATAAAACGGAGTGAGATCCTTAGAAGGGGTGCCGTAAATAACTGTACTTACCCGCTGATCGCCCCTCATTTTCAATGTTTGAAGAATGCTCATAACAGGCGTGATCCCGATTCCGCCAACAATAAACACGTTATGGGTTGATGAGGTCTCATCCATCGTGAAATTGCCATAAGGCCCTTCAACAAATGCTTTTGAACCAATTTCAATATTTTTTGCTTCTGATGTAAAATCGCCCAGTTCCTTCATTGTGAAACGGATTTTGTCTTTAACCTCCGGTGAAGATGATATGGTGAATGGATGCTGCTGCATGCTGAATGGTGTATCTCCCAGCGTAATCCAGACAAACTGGCCCGCCTTAAAGTCGAGGCCTTCATGTCCTTCAGGTTCCACCTCAATGCTCCAGGTTTCTTCAACCTCTTCTTTCACAGATGTTACTTTGTAGGGTTTTTTCTTCATCTGAAGAGGGCGAATCACCCTGTTGTACACCAGCATGCCGATGGCGCCAAGCGAAAAGCCAACCCAAACCACCTGCTGCCACAACTCCGTTACATAAAAACTTACCTGCATAATGTGCACCGTTCCAACAAACACAACAAAGAGTGCAAGCAAACCATGGGAAGCTCTCCACCACTCATATATCAGCCCGATTTTTTCGCGCCAGTGAGTAAATGCAATCAGGCAGCAGACAGCCACAATCACCCCGGAAAGTGCAACTGCACGAGGCAGGTTCACGAAAGGATCCAGATACCTTAAATAATCCGGATCAGCAAAAAACAGGATGATAAAATGCCCCATAATAAACAACCAGGCAACATAGCCTGACTGCCCGTGGAAATGGAGAATCTCATCCATCCCAAAGGGTGCGCCAATTTTGCTGCTGCGGCCAGTCTGTACAAACTGCAACCCCATCAGAGCGAGGCCTGCGAAACCGAGTCCCACTCCAAATTCTATCCAAAAACCCCGGCTCTCCTCTTCATGGCCAACAACAGCGAGTACCAGCGGTGCTATCACAAGTACGGTGAATAAAAGCAGCCACTTTGCCGAATTGTAGATGTAAGCAAATCTTGTACGCACTAAAAAATCTTATGGGGTTTTAAGTAATGTGGAAAGAAATGGAATGGTGGGTTTATTTACAAGAGTAAACCATCAACAAATTGTAAAAGCACTGTAATAATTGGCAAAAACAGCTACATTTCAGAATGAGATTTCTATTCATTCTTTTTTTTATACCATCCATTTCACT
>SKYV01000096.1 GCA_007127745.1 Balneolaceae bacterium | reverse complement strand
TGTGGATATCGGTTTTGGCCAATGGATGATGGCTGGTGTGCCGTTGGTTATAGTATCGCTGCCGATGGTCTATTTAATGCTGACCCGGCTCGTATTTCCCATTAAACTGAAAACGATTCCCGGCGGGCACGGGCTGATTAAAGAACAGCTCGAAAAATCCGGAAAAATGTCGAGCCCGGAAAAAATGGTTGCAGTTGTATTTGTAACCATCGCACTGATGTGGATATTGCGACCATTGCTTGAGAATTTTATCCCCAATCTTTCAGACACAGGAATTGCCATTTTTGGTGCCTTCCTGATGTTCCTGTTGCCGGTTAATTTCAAAAAAATGGAGTTTGTATTGACCTGGGATGATGCCAAAAAGCTACCCTGGGAAGTGTTGATTCTTTTTGGCGGGGGACTCAGTCTTGCCGCTGCCATTACATCTACCGGCCTTGCTGAATGGATCGGAAACTCCCTGCAGGTATTGAACTTCCTGCCCATATTGGCGCTGATCATGTTGTCGCTGCTGGTGATCATCTTCCTTACCGAGGTGACCAGTAACACGGCAACTGCCGCAGCATTTCTGCCGATTTTGGCATCGGTAGCTATTGCGATGGGGTATGATCCGTTGCTGCTTGTGATACCAGCCGCAATCGGGGCAAGCTGTGCATTTATGCTGCCGGTTGCAACTCCACCGAATGCCATTGTATTCGGGAGCGGGCTTGTAAGTATTCCTCAAATGGCGCGAGCCGGTTTTGCATTTAACCTTGCAATGGTAGTTGTAGTTACCGGGATGATGTATCTGCTCGTGGGATATGTGTTTGGTGTAACATTGTAAAACCCTGTCTTCCGTCCTCCTTTTCTGTGAGTCGGTGCAGCTGTGCACCGGCTCACAGAAGGAGTTACATACCGAACTCTTTTATCAATCCAAAAAGCCTCTGGTTTTCTTGGAAAACCATTTCTTCCGGGAGTGGGGTATCTGATACTTCAGCGGACTTTACTGTAAATGATGTTCACTCACGTGCTTCATAAAGTTTTTTAAGCTCTTCAAAGGTAAATCCGATCTGCTTCATATCCCTGAAAAATTCCGGCAGCTTCTGTTCGATGAACTCCTCTCTTTTCAGGGATTTTACCTTATCGTAGGCGCCGTCAGATACAAAATATCCTACACCCCGCTGGTTGTAGAGAACTTCTTCTTCCTGAAGGTAATGAAAAGCCCTCATAGCTGTGTTTGGATTTACTTCCATTTTTACAGCCACTTCGCGAACAGATGGAATCCGGTCTTCAGCTTTCCATTTTTTGGTCAGAATTTGATTACAAAAATAATCAACTATTTGAACATAGATCGGTTTATTGTCACTGAATTCCATTTAGGCCACCTGCTTGTTTTTAACGTTGAGGTAGGTGAATAAGAGAAGAAGCAATGCAATTCCGGTTTTTATAATGATACTGATTACATTATAGAACAGTGTGTGTTGTTCAAAACTGCTGAACTGGTAAGTGAATGAACCATCATAAAAGTAGGCGATAAAAAAGCCCAGTATGCTGATGAGGATAAAAACCGATATGAAAAAAACGATGATGGTTAGAGCCGTTGCAATGAAATGGTTTTTCCTGAAGTATGCAGCTCCCAGAAAAAACACACTGTGGTAGAAAAAATACTGAACAAATCGTTCAATATGTTCGCTTTCGAATGGGTTGAACACCTCGAAATTACCCCAGAAGCCGGTTTGCAGGGCATAAACAACTTCCATAACAATACTCAGTAAAATGAGTGCTATAATTGCGATTATCGTGTAAGCCAGAAAGGTTATCAGCCAGGCTGCAGTAAATTTTTCGAGGCTGGAGGCAGGAAGCGTTAAAAACTGAAACGCTTTTGTGGGTTCATGCATCTCTTTAAAAATAACGCTTGTGATGATCAGCCCCCCCAGCGTGTAGAGAAAGAAAGCGGTTGGCACAAGTGAGATAAATTGAACCTGAGACATTGAAGCCCCCCCTCCCCAAAGCATGAGAAGCCAGAAGGCTACGAGAAAGCCCAGCGCACCGAGCAGGCCAATGGTCCAGTTTTTTCGGTTCAGCACAAAAAAGCGATTGGCTACAAGTTTGCAGCGTTCAATAGAAAATCCTGTTGATGTGTTCGTTGGATCATTCATACTATTCACCGTTGAATTGACGATTAATCAGCTCTGTTTGTTGAATCACCCCGTTAAAAAGTAGCTCAAGGTCGATCTGTGTTTCTTTGGAATCAGGTTTTTTGGGAAGTATGGCGTCTTTTCCTCCGAATGTTTCTTCCGAATAGAGCTGATAGGGATTTTCATCTTCAGCCAATTTTTCGAAACCGAGTTTTTCCGAAATGGAGATGATATTCTGGTTGAAAATAATTTTTCCGTCATTCAGCACCGTGATGTGATCAATCATAGATTCGAGGTCACGAACCTGGTGGGTCGATATCACAATACAGCGATCTGAATGATCTGAAGAGGCCATTATTTTTCTGAACTGACTTTTTGATGGAATATCGAGGCCGTTGGTAGGTTCATCCAGCAACAGCAGCTTTGCATTTGTAGCCAGTGCAAAGGCGATCAGGAATTTTTTGCGCTGCCCGTAAGAGAGCTCGGTGAGCCGTTTATCCGGTTCAACCAATAGTTCGTTCATAGCTTGCTGAAAGTATTTTTCATCAAAATCAGGATAAAAGGGGGCGTGTACCCGTGCGTATTCATTGGCTGAAATCGGCGGACACTCAAACTGTTCCGGCAGCAGAAAAATTTCACGAAGAGTTTCAGGATCTCTTTCCCTGACAGATTTATCCGATATTGTACAATCGCCCTCTTTCGGGAAGAGCATACCGCACATATGGTTTAATAACGTGGTTTTACCGGCGCCGTTCAGGCCAAACAGCCCGTAGATACTACCCGTAGCCAGTTCCAGGTTCAGCCCATTAAACAATTTGTTCTTTTTTGTGAAAGAAAAAGTCAGATTTTTTATAGATACCATATCCGGGTGTTTTATTGAGGTATTGTATCAGTGTACTAATACAGGTGGTTAAATCAAAAAGTTTCAGTTTTTTTTAGAAAATTTTTGGATTTGGTTAAAATGAGAGAATCTGGCAGGAAAGTAGCTCACGGATCGTTCGGAAATCGTATCCATGTTCGTAAAAGAGAATAGATTTTGTGGATGTAAATTAGATTACTTTGAAAAGTTGGGTTAGAATGGAGAGAAACAAGGACTTTGTTTTACA
>SKYV01000169.1 GCA_007127745.1 Balneolaceae bacterium | reverse complement strand
GCATTCCGGGATCGATGCCCATTTCTTCAAGCTGATTAACAAGGTATTCAATCGTTAAATCCTCACCGCGGGTAGCAGGCGCACGGCCTTCAAATTCGTCCGACGAAAGAATTTCGATGTGCGAGAGCAGGGATTGCTCTGTAATAGTTTGAACAGCCTGATCGATTTCAGCGGATGGCTGCGGTTCACATCCCGCCACAAATAGTGAAACTGCAAAAAGTAAGAGCGTATATTTTTTCATGATTTGTAATGATTACTTGAATTTTGGTAGAGAGTTCAAAATTAGGCTTTCGGGGAATCAGGTACAAATGGAGAGTGTATTTGTGTTATTCTAAAGATTTAATCAGGTGATCTTTTTTAAAAAAAGACTACCGACTTCTTTCATAACTTTATCTAAAATTTCAGTCTTTATGTAAGTATAGATTTTTAACCAAAACCTTGGAAGACTTCGGAAGTCTTACCAGCACCTTGAACTGATATCAGAATCAAAGCAGATTTGAGAATAAAAGATTTTCCCCAGCCTCACTTTTTTCGTATGATTTGAAGACCATGAGTATAAAAACCTTTTATCACGAAAAAACCATTCTCATCACCGGGGCGGCCAGCGGAATCGGCAAGAGATTTGCTGAAAAAATCTCAGAATTTGCACGTACAACGTTAATTCTGTGGGACAGGAACCCCGACCTTCTTGAAGAGATTAAAGAAGATTTGACGGAAAAGGCGAATCTGCACATAACCGGTATAGATATATCTGACTCCGATCATATTCAGCTTGAAGCAGGGCGGCTCATCAAACAGAAACTGGTTCCGGATATTATTGTGAATTGTGCAGGTATTGTTGTGGGAAAGTTTTTTCACGAACACAATCCTGTTGAGATTGAGCAGACTCTCCAAATCAACACAGTCGGCAGCATGGTTGTTGCCCATGCGTTTCTGGAGGATATGATTGAGCGGGGGTCCGGCCACATTGTGAATCTTGCGTCGGCATCGGGATATATCGGCAATCCCCGGATGAGTGTATATGCCGCAAGCAAATGGGCTGTGATTGGGTGGAGTGAATCGCTCCGGATTGAAATGGAAAAGCTGAATACGGGAATTCAAGTCACCACCGTAATTCCAAGCTACATCAACACCGGGATGTTTGACGGGGTGAAAGCTCCCCGGTTCGTGCCGATTCTGGAAACCGACGACATCGTTGATCAAATGATTTCCGGAATCGCCAAATCAAAAAATGAGATCAAAACCCCGTTTATGGTTCGGTTTGTTCCTTTCCTGAAGGCAGTGCTGCCGGCCAAAGCGTTCGACCGGCTTGCGGGTAACCTGCTCGGGGTTTACTCTTCGATGGATACATTTAAAGGGCGTACATAAAAAAATCATGACAATATCATCAACCATTGCTCAGCAAAATGAGGCGTTTCGCGGCGGTATCAATCGCTCCGTCAAAAGCCGTAAAGAACATTTAAACCGGTTAAAAAATCTCATTTCTGAACATGAAAAAGCACTTAGTGATGCCGTCAAAAAAGATTTTGGCAAACCATACTCCGAGGCTTATGTCACAGAAATATACACGGTTCTCCAGGAAATAGACCTTCACCTGAAACATCTGGAAAACTGGATGAAGCCCAAAAATACCGGCAGTGCCATTGTTACATTTCCATCCAAAAATTATGTCATCCGGCAGCCTTACGGTGCCGTTCTGGTCATCTCTCCCTGGAATTATCCCATTCACCTCGCGCTGATGCCGGTCATTGGTGCACTTTCTGCAGGCAACACGGTAGTCCTGAAACCTTCCGAACTTTCACCGAATACATCTGCCTTGCTGCGAAAACTTCTTCATCAGGAATTTGACCCTAAATTACTTTCTGTTTTTGAAGGCGAGGCGGATACTGTACAGGAACTGCTGAAACAGCCTTTTGATAAAATCTTTTTCACCGGGAGTACGCGCGTAGGGAAAATAGTAATGAAAGCCGCAGCTGAGCAATTGATTCCCGTTACGCTGGAATTGGGCGGGAAAAGCCCGGCCATTGTGCACAAAGATGCAAATACCGATGTTGCTGCACGCCGCATCTGGTGGGGAAAAACGATCAATGCCGGACAAACCTGCGTGGCCCCCGATTTTGTTCTCGTTCATGAAAGCCTGGCCAAATCTTTTACAGAGGAGAGTAAAAAAGCTTTAGACCTTTTTTTTAAGAAAGGGCTTAAAGCGGGTGAAAATTACACGCAGATTGTGAATAAAGATCATTTTGACCGTTTAAATAATCTGTTGAAAAACTCTGAGATTATACTCGGTGGAAAATCTAACCGGAAGACAAGAATTATTGAACCTACCCTGATTCGGGCTGATTGGGATGATGAGATCATGCAGGATGAAATTTTTGGCCCATTGCTGCCGGTGATAACTTATTCCGATGAAGAAACAATCATCCGGAACTTGCAGAAGAGACCATCACCACTGGCTCTCTACCTTTTTACGGATGATTCCCACTTTCAAAACAGTGTGATTGACCATGTGCCTTTTGGCGGCGGATGTATCAACGATACGATTGTTCATTTGGGCAATCATAATTTGCCATTTGGTGGCGTGGGACAGAGCGGAATGGGGGCATATCACGGACAGTATAGTTTTGAGGCATTCAGCCGCCCTCAATCTATCCTGAAAAAACCATTCTGGCCCGATCCCGATTTTCGTTATCCACCGTATGATGAAACAAAAATGACTTGGTTCAAACGGTTATTTACCCGAAATTGATACTCAAAACTCTGGTCCGATGAGTTCAGGAAACTACAAAGCGCTGGTTGCCGAAGAGAAAAACGGGCGTTTCGCCCAGTCAGTCAAAACCATTCAGACCGATGATCTTCCGAATAACGATCTTCTGATTCGCGTTCATTACTCCTCTCTGAATTATAAAGATGCACTTTCGGCATCCGGCAACAAAGGCATCACCAAAAATTATCCGTTCACTCCCGGTATTGACGCAGCAGGAGTCGTCGAGAAAAGTCGTGATATTCGGTTTAAACCAGGTCAGCCGGTTATTGTGACCAGTTACGATTTGGGCATGAACACTCCGGGCGGTTTCGGGCAGTACATTTCTGTCCCTGCTGATTGGGCCATTCACCTGCCCGGAGGCCTTTCACTGAAAGAGAGCATGATGATCGGCACATCTGGATTAACAGCGGCTATCGGAACGGAGAAAATCATCAGTCAAAATATCAAACCTGATGTCAGCGATGTATTGATTACCGGGGCAACCGGGGCGGTGGGGTCTTTTGCGGTCGCTTTATTGTCGCATCTGGGCTTCAGGGTAACGGCTGCAACAGGCAAAACAGATCAGGAAGAATTTTTAAAACGGCTGGGAGCCCAACGAGTTATTCACCGTGATGAAATTTCGGATGTTAAATCACGGCCGCTGTTGTCATCAAAATGGGTTGCAGCCATCGATACGGTGGGAGGCGAAATGCTTGATGCCGTCATCCGCCAAAGCGGGCACAACGGCGTGGTTGCCTGCTGCGGAAATGTGCTTGGTAATGAGCTCCACACCAATGTGCTGCCTTTTATTCTACGCGGTGTGAGCCTGGTGGGTATCGACTCCGGAATTGCACACATGGCCGACCGCCTGCGTATCTGGAACCGGCTATCCGCCGACTGGAAACCGCCTGCTTTTGAACAGTTGTACACACAATCCTCACTTGAAGAACTTCCCGGGAAGATCGAGAATATATTGGCAGGAAAACAAATTGGGAAGGTTTTGGTGGGTTTGGTGGATAAATAAAAACCAGCAGTTGAACTATGATTTATGTGATACACTTTTATTTATCGTGATTGGATACATAAAATCACAGCCCATCAAAAAAATAAGTGCAAACCAAAGTTCCCATGGCAGAAGACTTGAAGTGACGGAAGACAGATATAATATGATTTTTACGATGCATTAAATTAAAGAGTATCCAAATCATACCCAATTATTAGATTTTTAGAAATCCATACACAAAATAAAAAAGCCCTGCAAGATCATAACTTCATGTCTTACAGGGCTTTAATAACGTGTGGGACCGGGCGGAATCGAACCGCCGACACACGGATTTTCAGTCCGTTGCTCTACCAACTGAGCTACAGTCCCTCACAGACCAAATTAAGATAAGGGGTTTTAAATCTTAACACAATGGATTTCTTTGAGAATTTGAACAGGCCGGCGAAAAGTGAAAAGGCAAAAGGCAGAAGTGAAAAGTAGGAGAATTGTAAAAAGAACTTGTTGGTGTAAAAAAAACTGTAATAAAGCGACTTGATTTGCCCTTTAAACATTCATCACTTCTGCCTTCTGCCTGTTTTATTCAACATGAATATCTTTCAGACGCATTTGAATGGATCGGCGGCCGTTCCAGTGGTTTTCTTCCAGTACGTAAGCAATATCAATTTTGTCGCGGTCGCAGTTTCTGAGTTTGGGTTCATACGCGTGCATATTAAACCCGATTGCATCAAATACTGCAGAATCTTCCTTTCTCACTTTCATTTTTAAATGGCCATTCCCCACAATAGTGGGTACCCCTTCAATACAAACATCTTTCGTTACAAAAATGGGGCGCATATTTCCGGGCCCGAACGGTTCAAACTGTGTGAGAAGCTTCCAGAATTTCATATCAACCCTGCTCAGCTCCAGATCTCTTGAAATTTCAAGTTCAGGGTTAAAATCATTATCAGACAATGTAGAGCATGCAATTCGGTTTATTCTGCGCCGAAACTCTTCCAGGTTTTCTATTTCCATAGTAAGCCCGGCGGCAAACTCGTGACCGCCAAACTGATCCAGAAGATCATCACACTCTTTCAGCGCATCGTAAATATTAAACCCTTTTATGGATCGGGCCGACCCCTTTATTTTTCCATCCACTGTGCTCAGCATAATAGCCGGCCGGTAATGGGCATCCACAAGACGAGATGCCACAATCCCGATCACTCCGAGATGCCAGTCGGGGTCGTGCAGCACCATGGCAGAAAGATCATCCAGGTTAAATTTGTTTTCCAGCATATCCACAGCCTGACTCATCGTGGCTGTATCGGTTGTCCGTCTCATTTTGTTGACAGCTTCAAGCTCTTTGGCGTATCGGCGTGCTGTTTGCTCGTCGTCGGCAATCATCAGTTCAACAGCCGTTGTGGCATCCCCCATTCGTCCGGCTGCGTTAATTCGCGGCCCGATGGAAAAAACGATGCTCGATGTAGAGATTTTACCCGGGGGTATTTTAATCAAATTAAGCAGTGCCTGGATGCCAACCCTGGGACGGGTGTTAATTATATCAAGGCCTTTTCTCATCAAAATCCGGTTTTCATCGGTAATCGGCACAATGTCAGAGGCTATAGAGATGGCAACCAGATCCAGAAATTGATCAGGCAGCGAATCGGGAAGGCCCAGCTTTTTTGTGGTTCCCTGTATGAGTTTATAACCTACTCCGGCACCTGAAAGTCCGTCGAACGGATAAGAACAATCGTGACGCTTGGGGTCCAGCACGGCAACGGCATCTGGCATCTGATCTCCTACCGTATGATGATCGCAAATAATAAGATCAATCCCATTTTCCTTTGCGTACAAAGCCTCATCAATTGCCGTAATGCCGCAATCAACAGAAACAATCAGGTCGGCATTTTTTTCGATAGAATACTCAATGCCGTCGGGATTTATTCCATAACCTTCTTTAAAACGGTGCGGAATGTAGTACTCAACATCGAGCCCAAAACTTTTCAGATAGGTGTAGAGAATGCTGACGGCGGTTGTCCCGTCCACATCGTAATCACCGTAAATCACAACTTTTTCCCGGTTGCGAATGGCCTTTGAGAGCCTGCATGCTCCCTCCTCCATATCTTTCATCAGAAAAGGATCGTAGAGGTTATTCTGATTTGGCCTGAAAAACGTTTTAGCCGATTCGAATGAATGAATTCCTCGAATGGCAAGCAGGTAAGCGATCTCGTCCGGAAGATTGAGATCTTGCTTCAGTTTCCTGACAGTCTCCTCCCCCGGGTCTTTGGTATAAACCCATCGGTATGACATGTTTTATGTTTTGTTTTGTTATCATTAAACAGGTATGAGAGTGTCACCCCGGTCATACCAAAACTTAAAATCCACCTTTCGCACACAATTGCTGAATATATAACCAACTACACTTCTATCTATTATAAAAAAGTGCCATACAAATGTATAGCAGAGAATGGATGGATATCAAGGATTCTTTTGCTGATATGCCGGGAAACTATATTTGCATACACAAATCACGTACTGTCAGGCCTGGTATTTAACGTCCCGAATTTTTTAACAAAGATGGTGCTGCACGAAAAGATTCTGTTTTTGGCAGCAACATCAGGTTATTCACAATCATTTACTTTACAAAAGAGTTGGATGTTGCGTCATTAAATTTAATTCACTTAATTTTAGTTTTTAGAGTTTTCACTGATTCATCAATATACTCCAATTTTATGCAGTTCTTAACAATTCTTCTCATGAGCACACTCAGTTTTTCGGCGATACAGTCCATGGAGTTACGAGAAGACGATCATGTTATTTTTTACAATACGTACGGATATTCCGATGGAGATACGTGGGTCGTTCCCATGAGAATTTACGTTTACGAATACCGTCCCGGCACACTAAATCTGATCACACGGTTTGTACGGCGAATCAGAGATTTGAATGATGAACAGGCTTATTTTTTCCGGGAAAGGGCCCGCGATTTTATTGTAGACAGCGAATCTCGCGAAACAGTTTTGTTTATGTTTGATGATGACCCGGAGCAAGAAATTTTCGGAATTACGGACGATGAGGGTAACTACGTTCGCTCTTCGCTCAATGGCATTATTGAGGGGGATTTCAGAATTCCGAAAGAACGGATTGATCAGATTGTTGCACATCAGCAACGCGACGACGGATGGCTAACCATTCGTGCTGTTTCTGATGGACATACCGGTTCAGGTAAAATCAAACTTCTGCCAGAAGAGGGGCTCTCTGTCATCTCCGATGTAGATGATACAATCAAGATTACGGAAATCCCTGCCGGTGCACAGATTGTGGTGAGAAATACATTTTATAAAGAGTTTTCGCCTGCAACTGAAATAGCTGAACTATATGAAACATATGATGATGCATTTTTTCATTACGTTTCCGGTTCGCCCTGGCAGTTATATCGCCCGCTGGCAGAATTTGCCTTCAGTGATGAAGCGGGTTTTCCAACAGGAACTTTTCATATGAAGAGCGTCACCAAAAACTTTCTGAGCCTGAGCACCTGGAGAGATCTTCGCGAACTGGTTCTGAATGAAGATTACACATATGATCAAAAAATCGAACAGATCTCAGACATTTTTGATCATTTCCCCAATCGCCGCTTCATTCTATCGGGTGATTCTGGCGAAAGGGATCCCGAAGTATTTAATCGCATCCGCGAGTTGTACCCGGACCAGGTTGAGAAAATTTACATCCGCGATGTGGTCAACGACAGAGAGCTGCGCCCGGAGCGTCTGGAAGGGATGACCATTATCCCGGCGCCAACCGTTTTCCCAGGACAAACCCAGTTTGAGTGGGAAAATTAGAAATTGCCGAAATAATAGGTAACCTCATTCCGTGTGGGTTCCCAGCCAATGGAGATGCCAATATCGAAAGCCATATTGCTGAGCCGGAACCGCGACCGAATACCCGCTCCATACACCGATCTTGAGGCATTCACCCAGTCAGACTGATTGAGATCTGTTACCGTCTGCGAAAAAAGGACCAGGTAAAGGTTCGACAGATAGAGAGGAACCAGTAAACCGCCATCGTCAGGATGCGTAAGCGGAATGGTATACCGAAAATCCAGCAGCCCGGCATTGTTTACACCAGAGAGCGGAATTTCTGCGAAATTGTCTGAAAATTGCGATAACAAATTGAAAACCGGCACGGTTGTTTGTGAATATACCCTTGCAGACATTCGGAGAGACTGGTTCCATCGTGATAGCGGCGCAATATACCGCGTCACTCCGGCACGCAATCCTTTCCGTTTTGCCAGATTGCCGGTGATTGAATGTGGTCCCGATTCAATCTGAATTTCATCGCGGTTCAACCCATACCGCCCCTCGGCAAAAAACGACCATCCGCTGTTGGGCTGAACATCCCGCGTAAATTGCCGCATTCGATAATTAAAAACCGTGCGAAACCCGACTGTATGGCGGGTGCCAAACTCCGATGCAGATTGTGCTGTGTTGTCAGCGTCCAAAAACCGAACTCTTGTAAGAAAATATTGCGGTTCAAGCAGCATTGATGTAAATCTGGCGTTGCTCTCCAGCCGGATGGGAACGGGCACCTTGAAAGATCCGCCCACTGATTGCTGAAGGAGCAAGAGATTTTCGGGTTCATCCCCATCTTCTTCTTCAATCTGGAAAGTGACAAAATTGGGGCGATTGAAAAGCTCTGTGTTAAAACCGGGATAAAACCGTTTATTATTATATTCGGCCGAGTACCAGAAACGATCTGCGTAATGGTTTACATCCACCGAGTAACTCTGGCGGCTCATCACATCCACACTTTCAAGATGTATCCCGATGCGGTCCATGCCGCTCTCTCTTTCATATTCGGGAAGCCAAAGCCGGGGTTTCAGCCAGCTAAAGCCGGTATGATGTGAAGCAAACTCCCACTCACTATCGTCAATCTCGATATTACGATTCATCAGGGGACGCTCCAATCGCTGTGCTGTGGTCTCACTATATATCCAGTCAGATTTTGGAACCGGCTTATTCAAGGCCTCTTCGCGGTTCAGTACATAAAGCTTCTGTTCGTTTTCTTTCTGGCCAATGTAGGCAATGGTCTCCCCGTCTGGCGAGTAGGAGGGTTCAAATGCATTGTGCAGGCTTTCCGTAATCTGTTTGATCCGGTTTGATGAAATCTCATATTCATACACATTCATCGTGCCGGAATAATCACTGACAAACAGAAGCGATTTGCCGGAGGGGTGCCACGACAGATCGAATACAGATCCTTCATCAAACACAATATCCGGCGGGTGGATAAACAGGGTATTGGCCTGGTTCAAATCTTCGAACCACACAGCCTGAACACTTTTCAGCCTCCCGATGACTGCGGTCAGATCATCATTTTGCGGGTTCACGGCTGCCTGTACCACCAGGCTTTCTTCCGGTTTTTGATATTCGAGAATAACACCGCCCGTGGCCGGATCAACCCTCACCAGTTGAGTTTCGTTTGCTATTACCTGCCTCGCAAAAAGATGTCCGTTACTCCATTCGGGAGATATCAGGCGCCGGTTTTGGGTGATTCGTTCCGAGCGGCCTGAATCCAGGTTTAGGCGGTGAAGATCCCCTTGGAACAGATTATCGTAAAACCTGTCGGTATGATAGCGGGAAAAGTAGAGTGAGCTGTTCTCATCTCCGAGAGAATAGTCGACATCCGGAGAAATTATCACTTCATGCAGGTGCTCAATCGATCTGTCATTTTTGTGATAGAGATAAAAACCGGAGGGCCGGTTACAGCTGCGGGCGTAGAACAGGATGGTCTCGTGATCCAGCCAGAGAGGCCGATTCAGCCGTCTGCACTGGCCCCGGAAAATAACGGCTTCAGAAAACGGATCGGTAGTTTCCTCCAACTCCGAAAGCCTGTTTTTTTCGCGTGTTTTAACCGAGTCGCTGAACTGGCGGTAAAGCGAACGGGGCCAGTGGCCGGTGGTGTTTCGCAGTGCAGTTCCAAATCCCAGAAACGGATATTTGTAGTGAAATTCGATAGCCTCTTTCATGGCATCGCTGCCGTAGGAGTGCAGCAGCCAGTTTGTAAATTCGTATCCGCCGATGTAGTGGCGGTCGAACGGTGGGGTAAAATCGGTAACGTGCAGTAATTGCCCCATCGACCACTCCCGGCCGGTATTCAGATGGGCATTAAATTTATTGGTGAAGTAGGGATGGTTCCCCCGGCCGGAATGCGGAATTGAGCCGTGACTTTCATGCTGAACGGCAATTCCTTCAAACACTCCCAGCGGCGCGGCAGAATGCACACCTCTTCTCATATCAGGCGAAAACAGACCCAGCAGCCGGGTAAACGAGCTGGGGTTTACATTAAAATGTAAAACATGTACCAATTCGTGCGGCAGCACCAGCTCAAGCCAGTCTCCCGACTGTGGATTCATCGACTTTCCAATACTCGGCGCCAGTTCGATCTCTGAACGGAAGTTCATGGGTGAGACAAACCCGTTGGATCGATCGTTTTCTGGATTTATGATGAAAGGAAAATTACGCACTTTACCGCCAACCAGCTCCTGAATATCGGCATAATCGCTTTCAAGAATTGCCATAGAACGGACGGCCTGCTGACGGTAGCGATCGGGGTAGATAATCCGGAACCGGTCGGACTGAATTTCCATCCAGTTTTGGCCGGGTGCACGATATTGAGTGGAATAGATCTGCCCGTAGAGCGGATTAGCAATCAGAGCAGCCAGGGCTGATAATATCAGAAATCGTGCCATCATATTCTTTAGTAGAGTATCATCCAGTAAAGATAAATTAAGGCAAATATTGTGAGAAAAATAATCCCGGAAATACTGAGCCAGTAAAGCCACCGGCCTGGTTGGTATTCGCGGGGCACTTCGGGTTGATGAATGAGTTTGTGGTTCATAAATGCCAGAACCGGTGCGGCAAGGAAGGAGAGTGTTGTGGCCAGATCGATTAAAAACCGAAACTGATCGCCCAAAACCAGAAGTAAAACAAGAGTTCCGGCGCTGACCCCAACCAGCAGATAGGCATACAAGGCCTTCATATCTCTGCCTGCTCCGGGCCGTTGAATATTCTCTACTATGTTGGTGAGCACCCTCGGGTAGGTATCCGTCACGGTGAGTGTGGTGCTGAACATGGTGGTAAATGCACAGATAATAATTATGAAATAGGCCCAATCGCCCAGCGCTGTTGTGTACAAATGGATAAATTGGTTGGCAAAGCCTGCGGCACTGGTTGCAAAATCTTCTCCCGAGCCATACATCACAAGGGCGCCGAGCGTAAGAAAGGCCAGGGCGATGATAGCAGCTCCGATATAGCCGAGATTAAAATCAAACAGAACCTCTTTCAGTTTTGGCCGGTAGCCGGTCTGCTTCATTCGTTCAACCGACCAAATGGACTGCCATGCAGCAGCATCGATGGGAATTGGCATCCATCCCATCAGAGCAATTAAAAAGGCCACTCCAGAAACCGTCCATACTTCAGGAGCCAGTATCTCGGGTTTGGGTTCGTAGCCTACATTCAGAAATGCTGCTGTCATAGCTGCAAGGGTGGAGAAGGCAAGAATTACCATCAACACTTTGATGGCTTTGTCGAGCAGAGCGTAGGTATTACGAACCAGGTAGAGGATAGACACCACAAGTATCATGGCACTCCAGGCAAGCACCGGTAGTTGCAGGGCGGTAAGGCTGCCGGCAAGGCTTGCTGTAACCATAGTGACAGCTGCATGAACAGCAAACATGGTGGAGACTGTAAATATGATGAAAATCCACAGTGCCCATTTGCCCATGTTGGCATATCCTTCAATCATATTTTTCCCCGTAGCCAGCGCATATCGCGGGCCGTACTCCAAAAACGGATATTTAAAAAAATTGGCCAGTACCACTGCCCATACAAGTGCAAAGCCAAACTCTGCGCCCGCCCGGGTTGATTGTACCAGGTGAGAGACCCCGATTGCGGCGGCGGCCATAATCAAACCCGGGCCAATTGCATTTTTTAATCCCTGAAATGTGGATTTATCCAATGGAGCAAATAATTTGATTGATGCGTAATTGAAGTTATTCCCATTATAAAATCAGGATAAAGTAACCCGATTCGCCGTAAAAAAACAAAACACCGAAATTTTCAGCAAAAAATTCTATATCACTACCACTCTTCCGTATGCCAACGCAGAGCCACATATTGGCCATGCACTGGAGTTTTTCCAGGCCGATGCATATGCACGATATTTTCGAAATATACTTGGCAAAGGACATGTCTTTTTTAATGTCGGGCTTGATGAGCATGGCCTAAAAGTCTTTACAACAGCGAAAGAACATGGAATCCCTCCTGAAGAGTACCTTGATCAATTGGT
>SKYV01000132.1 GCA_007127745.1 Balneolaceae bacterium | reverse complement strand
GGCAACGGTACCGGCAGCCGTGAAACAGAGGCGTTTATTGCGGATGTCATCCAAAAACGGAAAGAAGAAAAACCGGATGACACGCTAAACTATTTGATTATCAGTGAAGCGGGAGCCTCGGTCTATTCGGCATCGGCTATTGCCCGCGAAGAATTTCCCGATCTGGATGCTGCCCAACGCGGTAATATTTCCATTGCGCGGCGGGTTCAGGACCCGCTGGCAGAACTGGTAAAGATCGATCCGAAATCGATCGGTGTGGGACTTTATCAGCACGACATCAATCAAACCGCCCTCTCTAAAAAACTGGATGATGTTGTGGAGAGCTGCGTAAATGATGTGGGCGTAAACCTGAACACGGCCAGCTCCGAACTGCTGACTCACATCTCGGGACTGAGCCGGAATGTGGCACGTAATATCATCGAATATCGCGAGGAAAAGGGGCGATTCAAGAGCCGTGAAGAGATCAAAGAGATTTCCGGTGTGGGTGATTTTCGCTTTCAGCAGGCGGCCGGATTTTTGAGAATACCTGATAGTGTCCATCCGCTCGACAATACAGCCATTCATCCAGAAAGCTACGAGGCTGCTGAAAAACTGTGCAATCTTTTCAGTATTGATGTAGAGAATTTGGCCAGCCAACAGAAAAAAATGGAATCGGCTTTTTCTGAACTTAATAAAAAAGAGGTGGCTGAGCAGATCGGGATTGGCGTACCCACGCTGGAACTGATCATCGAAAACCTCCAGAAACCGGGACGTGATCCCAGAGAGTCACTACCCAAACCGCAGCTGAGACAGGATATTCTGAAAATGGAAGACCTCTCCCCCGGCATGAAACTGGAAGGCACCGTCCGAAACGTGGTGGATTTTGGCGCTTTTGTGGATATCGGCGTAAAACAGGATGGCCTGCTCCATATTTCCAAAATGAGCAAAACCGAAAAACGCATTGAAGATCCCCATGATGTGGTTGCCGTCGGAGATATCATCAATATAGAAATTACCAATATCGATGCTGAACGTGGACGAATTGGACTGAAGATGGTATAAGTTGTATGGATAATATCATACTACTATAAAAACTGTCTGATAAAAGCATAGAACTTCCGGATTACCAAAAGACAAACCGGAAGTTCTTGTTGATAAATATGTACAAATCGGTCACTCAATCAACCCGGCAAGTGCAGCTCCCACGAGGCTCGACTGATCCACATCTGTAAACTCTACATACCGCTTTTTGTCGCCACTCAGATAGCCTGAAAATACCGACTCAAACCGTTCTCTGAGGCGGTGCAGCCTGTAAAACGTGGTTCCTTCAATTGTGATCATGATGGGATGCTCTTTCTGCTTGCCTTTGCCAGATTTTAAAACCATCGCGGCAAGGTTTGCAGCCACCAAAACCGAGGCACGGTCTATCAGAGTGTCGATCAGCAGAAATGCGGTGGATGCGTCGTTATCATCGGAGAAACACCCGGCCAAAACATTCCCTTCTGCATTGCGGTTCTCGGCAAATTCATTGGCTTGTTCTGATGTCAGATCTTCAATGGCCTTCACCTTCTCTGCAGCTTCTTTTGAAAAAAGGCCTTCATTAGCCGCGGTTTTCAGCAGGGCGAGGCACAATCCGCCGAAATAACCGCCGGAGAACATTTTTTCGAACATACCCTCTCCGGGGTTGTTGGTTTTATTGTCAAACGAAATATCCACATCCGATCGTGGAACCCTCGTAAAATTGCCTGACTCAGTATTGATGATCTGGCTTTTTTCCGGGTCAAAATCTTTCTTTTTCAGGATGTTTGAGTTTTGCTCTATGTAGCAGGTGTTGGTTCCTGTTCCCAGGATAAAACCGACGTATGAACTGTACTCTTTCTGCATGTTGGATGATTTTCCGGCCAAAAGCGTGGCAACAGTATCATTCAGGAGAACGATCTCTTTCTCCGGCGTTCCGAGTGTTTCGAGCAAAGACTCCCCGATCATCATGCCGATCACTTCCGGTGCCTTCACTTCTTTACTGAACTGCAGAAGCTTTCCGTCTTTATTCGGAAAAATCTCCGTTGCATATGAAAAGCAGAACCCAATCCTGTCTGCCTTGTCAACCAATGGCTCTATGTATGCGGCCATGGTTTTGAAAAATTCATCGGCTGAGATTTCACTGTCCAGCCCTGGCATGGCATGATGATGAATCTCTCCGATCTCCGTCTCGCCGTTTTCCCTGAATGTGATAAGTGCTGCACGGAAGTTGGTTCCCCCTGCATCAATGGCCAGCACCGGTGTTTCGGTCAAAAATTCGTTATCGGCTTCGATGTATGTGGGTATCATACGCAGAGAGCTGTCTTCACCCTCAAGCCCGCGTTTCATTTCATCCAGAAAATCCTGCACCAGTTTGTCCAGGTCGATATCGGAAGCTTGCAGTTTCTGATCTCTTAAAAATTCTTTTACTCGTTCCATCTGTATCTAATTATTTGATTCTTGTTTTAATTGGTTAGCTGTTGTTCCGGCTAAGGTGTTTTTTTGGCCTTGAGTTTATCTATAATTCACACTATCAATCTATGAAAGTTTTCCGAGCGATGGTAAAAATTTCAATACTGATGTTGTCCAAAATTTTTTATTGATTACCCAATTAATCGCTCCTACCCCTACAGTTGAGATTGTCCAATCAGGTGCAAAAAAGAAAGTAAATCAAGATATCATATAATACCGGACTTCGATCTCCCGCAGGAACAGACGGTATCTACTGATTGAAAAATTTAGCCCGTTATAGAGTTCTTCAAATTTTACTCTACCTACCTCCTGTACGGCATAAAGTAAATTTTATATCTGTAATCGGTTGGATACGTCCTGTACTCCTCCCTGGCTGTAACCGGTGTACCTCCCACTCCTGTAACGTTGTGATCGATACTCATCACCGGGTTTGAGCTTCTCCAAAGTTGATACGGATACCAGGTTCTGTCGAGGTTTTCGTACGGGTCGATGGCAACATTCATCAGATGATCGCTGTAAAATGCGATTGCCTCTCCGTTGCCCGTTGAAATCTTTGCCCACCTCACATCTGTTCGGTTGTCAAAATCCTGCGGAATGATGTAGGGGATTTCAATTTCATCGATATTTACAGAATAAATTCCGGTTTTTGCACCGGTTTTTCTATCCGGATAAGTTTCAAACGGGCCCCTGCCAAACCAATCCAGTGTTTGAATTTCGCTGCTGAGTGTAAATTGCAATCCCAGCTTTTGAAGCCACGGAATGTGTGATGGCGGCCAGCCTGAGTATTCAAGTCGAGGTATCACCG
>SKYV01000009.1 GCA_007127745.1 Balneolaceae bacterium | reverse complement strand
GCGGCACGCCGCAGCTTTCTATCAAATCTTTTACGGAGGTCGGTTCGGGCAGTGTGCGTTTCAGCTTTCCCTGATTGTGATTTGGATAGAGCAGTGTTTTTAAATCACCGTAAAACCGAAGCAGAACCGAAATGCTATGAGCGAAAGCCTCAATCATATTCAATAAAACGGATTTTATCCCATTTGATTCTTCTCAACAGATAGAAAACGGTTTTGTGGATCTGAGCTTATCGAAGAATCTTAATGTGCGTGTATCGCTTTTGAGATATAAGTCTTCACTTTGTTCAGAATGACAGGCTTGGTTCTGCAAAGCCCCATATTTAAAAACTTAATTTTAATAGTGCCTTCATAAATTATTATTATGATATACTAAACAGTGTTATTAGCTCTCATTTCAATAAAAAATAAAATATGTTTAAAATATATTAATTATAAATATAAATATAATTATGGAAACTAAAAATAATGATGACCAAAAACCTATAGCTATGCCAAGGCTCAATGAACCGGCACCTGATTTTGAAGCCAAAACAACACATGGAGTAAAAAAACTGGATGATTATAAAGGCAAATTTCTTGTATTGTTCTCTCATCCGGCCGACTTTACACCTGTTTGTACCACCGAGTTTACTGCGTTCGCAAAATATGCTGATGAGTTCAAAAAACTAAATACTGAGTTGATTGGTTTATCAGTGGACAGCACGCACTCTCATCTTGCCTGGGTCAGAAATATCAAGGAAAAATTTGGGATAAAAATCCCCTTCCCGATTATAGAAGATCTCTCCATGAAGGTTTCTAATGCTTACGGTATGATTCAGCCGGGAGCCAGTGATACCTCTGCTGTAAGAACTACTTTTGTTATAGATGACAACAGTATACTCAGGGCAATGCTGTATTACCCAATGTCCAATGGCCGGTCGGTACCCGAAATCCTGCGTCTGGTTAAGGCCCTTCAAACGTCTGATGAACATAAAGTTGCCACACCCGAAGGCTGGGAGCCCGGTGACAAGGTAATTGTGCCTCCGCCAGCCACTCAGGAAGAAGCCGAGAAGCGCCTTGATGAAGGCTATGAATGTGTTGACTGGTATTTCTGTACAAAAGAACTCAATTAACGCCCAAATTACTAAACAACAGAAAACAAGCCTCAACTTTTTCAACAAGAACCAGTGCTTTCGGGCAAGGGCTAAGTAAAACTATGTATTTTGGTCAATTGAGTTTTGATGATTGTTTGGGTTAACTTGATTAGTGTTCTTGCCCATATTACTCCCAGTGTAGACTCAATAAAAAAGCCTCTCAACGGGAGAGGCTTTTTTGAATTCGCAAGTTATGAGCAGAAGGTCTCACCGCTTTTCGATGCTTACATAATCCCGGGCATTTTCTCCTGTATAAATTTGTCGTGGCCGTGAGATCGGTTCCCTGTTGTCGCGCATCTCTTTCCACTGGGCAATCCATCCCGGTAGCCGCCCGAGGGCAAACATCACCGTAAACATGTCTGTTGGAATGCCGATGGCACGGTACAGGATACCGGAGTAAAAATCCACATTGGGATAGAGGTTTCGCTCAATAAAATAGTCATCAGAGAGGGCAACCTCCTCAAGCTCCGTTGCAATTTTAAGGAGCGAATCATTGTTGCCAAGTTCTTTCAGAACGCTGTCGGTGCTTGCTTTTATGATATTGGCCCGGGGGTCGAAGTTTTTATATACCCGGTGGCCAAATCCCATCAGGCGAAAATCGCTGGATTTATCCTTGGCTTTTTCTATCATTTTGGCCACATCACTGCCTTCTTCCCTGATCTGCCTGAGCATTTCAATTACTTTTTGGTTGGCACCGCCGTGCAGAGGGCCCCACAGTGCACAAACACCGGCTGATATTGCCGCATAAAGGCTTGCGTGTGATGAGCCGGCCATTCTCACCGTAGATGCCGAGCAGTTTTGTTCGTGGTCGGCATGGAGAATCAGCAGGGTGTTCAGGGCTTCTGATATCACAGGGTTGACCTCATATTCTTCGGTTGGCTGGGCAAACATCATGTGGAGAAAATTGTCGCAATATCCCAGACGGTTTTGTGGATACATGACGGGAAATCCCTGTGACTTTTTGTAGGACCAGGCTGCGATGGTCGAAATTTTTGCGATCAGCCGCCGGATCGTTACATCTACTTCTTCGGGTTCCAGTTCGGATTTTTGCGATTCCGGATAGAAAGTTGACAACGCCCCGATCATAGATGCCAAAACACCCATTGGATGGGCTTTTGCAGGATAACCCTCATAAAACTTCTTCATGTCTTCATGAATCAGGGTATGCCGGGTAATTTTTGATACAAACTTTTCAAGTTCTTCTTTTGATGGCAGGTTGCCGTAAATCAACAGGAAAGCAACTTCAAGAAATGAAGAATTTTTCGCGAGCTGTTCTATTGGGTAGCCGCGGTATCGCAAGATTCCTTCTTCACCATTTAGAAATGTAATAGCACTTTTTGTGGAGCCTGTGCTTTTATAGCCGCTGTCCAGGGTTATATATCCGGTTTCAGGCCTCAGCCTGGATATATCGATTCCTTTTTCTTTTTCGGTGCCTTCAACGACCGGGAGTTCATATACCTGATTTTCAATATTCAGAGTTGCTTTTTTCATAGAATGAATGGGTTGGTTATCTGTTTTTTTGAAATCGGTATATAACATCTGCATGAACACAGTATATAGCGGATACTGTTAAGAACAATCTGTTTTCAGATGTAAAAAATGTTGAAACCCCGTTCCGGAACAGCATGAACGAGGTGTTGCACCGGCCTATTTAATCTCCCAGATATTACCGCTTCTGAAGAGTTCATTCACATTTTTGTATTCGCTGTTTTGTTTAGCATCGGCAATGGTGTCATGAACATTTTTCGAATAACTTTCGGCTTCCACCTTTCGGATTATTCCCATTGCTACCGGATAATCGGGCAGTTGCATACGCGTTAATGCCAGGTGCATGGCTGGATCGGGATCTGCCTCATCATGAACTAACGACTTGTTGCCGTTTTTCTTCAAATCGGTTTTTTTGAGACGCATTCCGTTCACCTCAAGCCCAAAGTTTTTCTCTTTTCCGAATAACATCGGTTCATCATGCTGAAGCAGTATCTGGTTGTCGTCTTTTGTATCCCGGCCTGTAATTTGTTCGTGTATTCCGTCTGTAAATATCACACAGTTTTGCAGCACTTCAATGATGGAGGTTCCCTTGTGGTGGTAGGCCTGCATCATCACCTCTTCCATCAGTTTTGGGTTGTTGTCCGGAACACGTG
>SKYV01000102.1 GCA_007127745.1 Balneolaceae bacterium | reverse complement strand
CGTAAACTCCATTTCTTCGGATGAGCTTAAACAATCATTGAAACCGGAGGTTCACCGCTATTGCACATTAATCCGGATTTCGGCTCTGATACGGCAGCACTATCCGGCACTCTCGGGCAATGTACTCGAATTTGTGGAGATTGAAATCGAGCAGCATTCCAAAAATATTTTCAGGTTGCTCAGCCTCAATCACGAACAGGAAGATATGATCAATGCTCACAGAGCCATTACAGGGCCCGATCCGGAACTGCGTGCACAGGCCATCGAGTTTCTTGAAAATCTGTTTTCCTGGGAAATCCGAAAATTGATCTTTCCGGTTTTAGATCAAACACACGAAAAGGGTCCTGCTGAAAATCAATCCGATCAGGATTTTAAAACCAGTGATGATATCATATCTTTTTTAAGTGAAACCTTTCAGGATCGATTTGAATCAGAAATGGTAGACAATATTGAATATTTTGCCCAAGATGATAGTGATATTTTATGACAGGCCCTATATTTGAGCTTTAAAATCATTTCAAGTTTTATGCATCATTTCTATTCCGGCTTAATCATTCTGCTCTGCACGGCAACCTTTCTGCTTGGTTTTTCGGCAACTTCGGTTGCTGTCGGTTTCGGGTTAGAGGCTGACTCGACCGATTCCACCGCCATTTCGGACGATCACCCCAACCTTCAGCCTTATGAAACTTCATACAATGCAGCACAACATATACTTGCCCTGCCGTCTTATCTGTTTTACTGGACCACCCGCCCCATTGGATGGGGAGTACAATATGCCGAGACAAGATTTCCGTACCTGTTTGAAGGAGAACGTGGAGATTATGGCATTCTCCCTTTTTTCGAATCGGGAAGCAAGGTGAGATTTGCTGCCGGAGCTCTCATGTTTCATCAACATGTATTCCGGCCAAACCATGAAGCGAGAGTTCAGTTTTTATACGGCACAGACAATTACCGTGATATAAAAGCTCAGTATCGGATACCGGTTTCTCAACAGCATAACAGCGAGCTTGTTTTTTCCGGTGAGTATGAGAAAAACCCAAAACATCGCTTTTTTATTGATGATGACCGGCTTTTCTATTCTGCTGAGGATGCAGCCGTTCAGGTGCGTTATAACAGCACCTTCTCCTCAAGAGTACGGATGCAGAATTTTGTGAATTACACAAATAACACGGCCAGAACCAGCAGTTCGGAGCTGCCTGATGATCCCCTCACCTTCCCCGAAAGCCTGAAAGGAAATTATGAAATACTTACATTCGGCAACCAATTTGCTTTCGATTTCCGACAGGGTGAAATGCGAACCGTTTCGGGCACTCAACTGATTGCCGGGGCAGACATGGCTACATCTCTGAAAAATTCTACGTCCTATTTTAGATACCATCTTGAAGCCCATCAGTTTATTCCGGTGCCATTTTTACCCGAAACCCGGCGTTTTGGAATTCGGGGCAAACTCATAAAATCCGAGCTTCTGTCTGGTGATGAAATTCCATTTTTTGATCTGCCGAACTTGGGCGGCAGTGCAGATCTCCGTGGATTTCGAAGCAACCGTTTTCGGGGCAAAGGCTCCCTGATTTTCTCGGCAGAATACCGATATCCGATGTGGGATGTACTTGATGTAACACTATTTATGGATCAGGGGCAGGTGTTTAACAATTTTAGTGATATCGGAATGGATAATTTTGAGTCGAGTTATGGATTTGGCGTTCATATTCTCACTGCAAAAGGATTGGCTTTCCGGGCCGAAATGGCCTTCAGCACCGAAGCCACGCGCTACATCCTCAGTATTACACCCACGTTTTAATATCTATGATTTGCAGAACTGATACCATGTCATCAAAACCATCAAAAAAATTTATTCTGTTACAGGACCGGTTCAACCCGATATTTTACTCAGTTCTCCTGATCCTGCTGGTTACGGTTCTGGCCGGCGGCTGTTCATCGAGCAAACCGTATGCTACAGGACCTGTAAAAACCTTCGACCCCGATACCACCCGAATCCCGATGCCGTCGAGCAAAGAACAATTTCAATACTGGGATCGTATCGACAACACCACGTTTCATCAGATCGGAAAAGTTCTTGATTTAAACCGGGTGTTCCGGTTTTTAGGGAAACCGATTGGACTGGCTTCTCCCCGCGAAGCAGACAACATCAACAAGCTTGATGAGGTCCCCGAATCGAGCTGGTACACGTACCGGCACTATCATAACCCGATGACCCGGGAAGAGCTGGCCCGCGGCCCCAACACCGCAGAGCCGGATACCTCCGGTCCATGGACCATCTTTCAGGCCAAACTGGAGGGAGCTATGAGCGGATTCTTTTTTGAGGATGCAAGCGGAGAACGGTTTCTCGCCAAATTTGACGGACCGGAATATCCCGGGCTGATGTCATCGGTTGAAGTAATCGGCTCCCGGATTTTTCATGCCGCCGGTTATACTGTTCCGGAAGCCGCCGTCGCCTATTTTAATCCGGATCAGGTGCTGATAAGGCCGGGCGTTGAAGTTGAAGACAACGGCGAGATGCGCCCAATGACGATGGACGATTACCGGTCAATTATATCCGGTCAGAGCCCTTATGATGATGGTACCATCAGGGTGTTTGCCAGCAAATTTGTTGATGGCCGCCCTCTCGGCCCCTGGCGTTTCAGAGGTACCTACCGCGATGATCCAAACGACCGGGTTGACCACGAACATCGCAGAGAACTGCGCGGGATGCGGGTCATCAGCTCCTGGGTGAACGATACCGACCGCCGTGATGCCAACTCCATGTTTGTGTATAACCACGACGGATATATTGATCATTACGTGCAGGATTTCGGAAATATACTCGGCGCCAACGGCCACTCCATCCACCGGCCCATTCAGGGGCAGGCCTACCTGATTGATCCCCGTTTTATGCTGCTTAACACCGTTTCTTTTGGCACCTATGTGCCGCTTTGGGAAACCATAGATGGCAGTTACGAATTCCCGCAAGTTGGCTATTTTCGGGCTGATGTGTTCAAACCCGGCAGATGGGTTCCCACACATCCCAATCCCGCATTCGAAAATATGACGTTGCGGGATGCTTTCTGGGGAGCCAAAATTGTGATGAACTTCAGTGATGAGGATATCCGCACCATGGTGGAAACCGGTTTGATATATGACGAACGGGCAGTGGATTACCTCGTTGAAACGCTGATTCAGCGCCGGGACATGATTGGTCGGTACTGGTTTAAAAGAATCAATCCGCTCGACAGATTTGAGGCAACTTACCAGGATGAAAGGCTGCAAATCTCATTTTCTGATCTATACATCGAGGGTAATTTGAATATACCTGAATCCCACCGCTATCAATATCAGATCGAAACCATTGATGGCGAATTTCTTGCCGATGGCGTTACCGATGATCCATTCATTGAGCTGACATTTCCCGAACATCTACTGAGCCGGAACACGCATCAGATCGTTAAAGTAGAGCTCTACACACTGAGAAACTATGAGCATTCCGGAGATCAAAAAATCGATGTCTATTTTGAAATAGGGCAAAATCATACCCGGCTGGTTGGCATCGACAGGGAAACATAGAAACAACAAATCAGAAACATCGTCGTCAAACCTTTCACAAAAAGTGTGTATTTTTGCAACGTTTTTGTTTTGAAGTAATGTTACACGTGTGAATACGAAAAAAATTAAGTTTATATACACATGTCTTTAAAGGAAAAATTCAGGTTTAAAGATCGCCTTATCAAGGGAATTGAAAACAGCGGACAGTTCAAAATCAGTGTGGTTAAAACTACCGATGTGGTTCAAAAAGCACGGGAAAACCACAATTTATCACTGTTAAACACGGTGCTTCTCGGACGAACACTAACTGCCGCCATGCTTCTTGCCTCTGAACTAAAGGGAGAAGAGCGCATTAAAATTCAGCTTGAAGGAAACGGACCTGTCGGTAGCATTATGGCTGAGGCGAACCGGGCGGGTGAAATCCGTGGGTATGTCAAGAATCCGGCTGCCAAGCTCGATTACAGTAGTGACCATGTATCTATCGGAGACGGAATTGGCGCCGGACTGCTCACTGTATCAAAAATATTATATAACGAAGCCGAACCGAGAACCAGCACCATCCAAATTGTAAAGGGTGATATTTTGTCCGATTTGGCTCACTATATGGTACAGTCCGAACAGGTCCTGTCTGCTTTTTTACTTGATGTGGATTTGACTGACAAAGGAGATGTAAAACAGTCGGGCGGAATTCTCATTCAGCGCCTTCCCGAGGCCGATGAATCTGTGATGAAATCCCTGCAAAAACAACTCACGAATCTTCCCCCTGTTTCCGAATTGCTCGATGAAGGTCTGTATATAGATGAAATCATGACATTAGCCTCCAGGCCATACAGTGCGAAAGAGCTAGACAGACAGCCCGTTCATTTTTTCTGTCGCTGTAATGCCAAACGATTTAAAAATGCCCTGGCACTGCTCAGTTTAGACGACCTGAAGGAGCTTGAAGGGCAAGACCAGGAAATGATTTGCCATTTTTGCGGCACCCGGCATATTATTTCGAAAGATGAAATTACTGCCATTGTAGAAGCAGCCAAAGCCAAATTGAATTGACCAGACGGGTGTTTTAATCCAGATCTTATTCGCCCCCGGTATTTGAACAAGCTGATAATGAATGCTGAGTGGATATAGCTTGTTTAAAAAATGTGCATAGGCTCTATAAGTTTCAGCCACAGACCATTTTAAACAGGTTTAATCGAAAAAAATCAGCTGTGCCGATTCTCGAACGGGCAAGTAAACAGTTCCCAAAACTAAAAAAACTACTGCGCAAAGAGATTCTCATCATGATATCCGCCCTCATTCTACTCCTCTTTTTCTGGGGCGGAATTGAACTTCGTGATCTGTTTATGGTTGATCGTGCCCAGCAGTTTGATGAATGGCTGCTTTTATCCGTACGTGATTCCGAAAATCCACAGATGCTTTTCGGGCCACACTGGGTAGATGAATCAGTTCGCGATATTACGGCAATCGGCGGGCCGGCTGTGCTCACCTTCATTATCGTTGTAGTTATGATTTATCTGCTGCTTCAAAAAAGTTATCGTGCAGCCACACTTGTTTTGATAACTACACTTGGCGGCCTCTTCATCAGCCTTTTACTGAAAGATTTTTTTCTTCGTGAGCGGCCCGATATCGTTCCTGCACTGATGGTGGAAACCTCTCCCAGTTTTCCAAGCGGGCATTCCATGCTGTCTGCAATTGCCTATCTAACTATGGGTTCACTCCTGACGCGTCTCGAAACAAACCCGAAAGTCCGCGTTTACATCATTTCGATTGCCATATTTGTTGCAGCAATGGTAGGTATTACACGTGTACTGCTCGGGGTTCATTACCCCACAGATGTGCTTGTGGGATGGATTGTCGGGTTTTTCTGGGCATCCCTGTGCTGGTTTTTCATGTTTGCCCTCCAGGAGCAGGGAGTGGTTGAAGAAAACGTTTCTTTAGAAGACGAAACTGGCAATGTATCCTGAACGGTTCAGCACTACACCGCGAATGACGTACCGCAACCGCACGATTCACTGGCATTGGGATTGTCAAAGGTAAAACCACGTGCATCCAGCCCGTCGGGATAATCAATCCGGATACCGTTCAGATACATCAGATGTTTAGCATCTATCACAATTTCTATTCCCTGACTTTCAATTATTTTATCATCGTCAGTTTTAATATCAAAGCCCAGTTTATAGCTTAAACCGGAGCAACCGCCGCCTTCAACGGCCACCCGCAAAAACAGATGCTCATCCAACTCTTCTTTCTCCTTAATTTTTCTGATCTGCCTGACTGCTCTTTCGGTCAGAATTACCGGATCTTTTCCGGACTGTACCGAATCATCCGAAGCGGAAACAGGTTCAGCCTCAGAATTGTCATCGGTTAGTGAAGCAATTACATCATCTAAATTTTCTTCGGGTAAAGCCATTTCAAAATCTGTTTACTTGTTTGAACCTGAAAAAGTGAAATAATCCATATCGGATTTGCGAAATAATTTCAGCACATCAGCACTGACCAAATTTACCAAAATTTTTGACGCCCGGTATGTAGTCACATTAATGAGCTGAGAGTATTTCAAAACGCTTATCTCTCCATATTCATTCAAATATCGGAACAACATCTGTTCTCTTTCACCATATTCAAAAGTTACGCCCTCATTTGAATACTTTTGTTTTAAAACTTCGGCCATCTCATCACTTGCAAGGATACTTTCATCTTTTTCACGAACAAAAACCAGCCGTTTTTTCTTGCTCTTATTATATATGGGTTTCACCTCTGCCTCGGAAACTTGCACCACCATAACATCATACATGCCGTTATGAACCAGCTCAATCCGGATAGGCACTGCAGGAACACAACTCTCATTTGCAGCTTTCTGAAGAAGATATTCTTCTTCGTAATAAGATTTAATTCCGGTAATGTTTTTATAATCGTCCACGCCAATCAGAATTGTACCGCCTTTTGTATTGGCAAATGCAGCGATTTCCCGGGCAATTTTTTCGGGGGAGGGCACGGTTTTTTTAAATTCCAGGTACTTTCCTTCGCCGGTTTGTATGAGGTTTCGCAAATCATCCGGTGTCATTTCGGAGATTGTTATCTCACCGTTTGGCAGTTTCATAATAAAATCAAAATTTTTGGAAAGACGTTGTTCTTCAATTCAATGAATGATGAGTGGAAGATAAGCTATTGTTTTATCACATTAACATATCTTTTCAATTTCAGCAATCACAGTAAAAGGGCAAAGCCGGTTCTTTAATCTTTTATGATTTTAACGAAAAAATCAATCATCTGTTGTGGGGTGATTTGACAGTTTTAGATCATTATTTCGTTTTTTGCATTTCGGGTCATCAGCTCGTGCACAGCATCTTTCGGATCAACATTTTCAAAAAGTACTTTATAAACTGCATCCGTAATAGGCATTTCCACTCCATTTTTTCTGGACCATTGTGAAACCGATTTTGCAGTTTTCACCCCTTCTGCCACCATATTCATTCCGGCTTTGATCTCCTGCAGTGTTTTACCCTTGCCTATATGATAACCCACAAACCGGTTTCGGCTGTGCTTGCTGGTACAGGTTACAATCAAATCCCCCATACCCGTGAGCCCCGAAAAGGTGTCCTGCGAAGCGCCCAATGTACTTCCCATACGCTTCATTTCGTGCAGACCTCTTGTCATAAGTGCAGCTTTGGCATTGTCTCCCAGTTTAGCTCCGTCAACGATTCCGGCGGCAATAGCCATAATATTTTTGAGTGCACCGCCAATTTCAGCTCCTAATATGTCATAATTCAGATAGACCCGAAATTGTGGTGTAATAAATGTCTCCTGAATGACGGTAGCCACCCGTTTTGAGTAGGCTGAGGCAACCACCGTAGTCGGTTTGAATTTACCTACTTCTTCGGCATGGCTGGGCCCGGTTAAAATTCCAACCTGATCTTCAAGAACCACACTGCCAAGTACATCCACCAAAATCTGTGATGGTGTCATCAGGCTGTCTTGTTCAATGCCTTTTGCTACAGAAACAATTATTTCACTTCCGCTTACGAAGGGTTTTGTTTTTTCGGCCACCTCGCGCAAAGCATGAGATGGTGTTGAAAAAACAACCATTTCTGCGCCTTTAACTGCATCCTCAATGTTGTGAAATGCCTTGATCGTATCCGGAAGTTGAACATTCGAAAGGTACTCCGGATTTCTTCCTTTTTGGTTGATGCCATCTACCACTTCCGGCTCTCGCCCCCAGATTGACACTGAATAATTTTTATGCCCTAACAGTACCGATATTGCTGTTCCAAAACTTCCGGCACCAATAATGCAAATATTTTTCACGTTACGCTCTGATCTTCGTTAATTCTTCCATTTGACGGTTTGAACGACTTTACACGGTTTTCATTTCCGGAAAGAAGCCGTTTTATATTTTCTTTATGCTTGATTATGATTCCCAGCGCAAGAATACTGCTCAGCAAAATTACACTGCCATCAATTTCCCAACCGTAGCCATACCTTAAAATTAACTGTGAGAAAGGATAGATAAAAGAACTGATAATGGACCCCAATGACACATATCGGGTCGTAAACATTACAATTAAGAATACAGCCAGAGAAATACTGATTGATACCGGTTCGATTCCGTAAAGCATACCACAAGCTGTGGCCGCCCCTTTGCCACCGTTGAATTTTGCATAAATCGGGAACATATGGCCAATAACTGCAGCTACCCCTGCAAAGATCAGCATCATTGGTTCCACGTCCCAGTTTGAATATAAAACAACCGGGCCGCTTCCAATATGCCACGCCAGCTGACTGATGACGGTGGTACTTATCAATCCTTTTCCAAAATCAAACAATAACACGGCCGTACCCGCTTTCCAGCCCAATATTCTGAATGTATTTGTGGCACCGGCATTGCCACTTCCGTGTTCTCTTATATCAATTCCAAAAAAAAGTTTACCTGTCCATAAAGAGCTTGGTATTGAACCTATCAAGTAACTGATGATAACAACAACAAAAATTGACAGCATTGGAAGCGTTTTCTAATGGATTTTTAAGCCTGTTTATTCCGGTATAGTAACTAGTTTAAACCCTAAAAGTCGAATATTTAAACATGTTTTTCAGCGTGGTAAGAAGATCGTACAAGCGGCCCGCTCTCTACATGTTCAATACCAAGTGTTTCGCCTATTTCTTTGTATTCAGCAAATTGATCGGGGTGTACCCACTCCACAACAGGATGATGCATTTTTGTAGGTTGCATATACTGCCCGATGGTTAGCACATCTACGTTATGATCTACACAATCCTGCATTAGCTGTATCACTTCTTCACGGGTTTCTCCGAGGCCAACCATAATTCCGGTTTTACTTCTTAAGCCCTGATTTTTCACACGCTGCAACAGTTCGAGAGAACGGTTGTATTTTGCCTGAGGCCGCACGTTTCTGTAAAGTCGCGGAACGGTCTCAAGATTGTGGCTTAAAACATCCGGCGGGGTATCAATCACTATTTGAAGTGCATCCCAAACTCCTCTGAAGTCCGGAATCAGTGATTCGATCGTAACTCCTTCAATGGTCTCACGAAGCACCCGATGGCACTCCGCAAAAATGGGTGCGCCGCCGTCTTTTCGTTCATCGCGGTTCACAGAAGTTAACACCACATGTTTTAGTTTCATTTTTGCAGCAGCGTCTGCCACTCTCCGGGGCTCATCCCAGTCTAATTCTTCGGGTGGGCGGCCGGTTTTTACGGCGCAAAAAGAGCACGATCTTGTACAAACATCACCCAGAATCATGAATGTTGCTGTTCCGGCTCCCCAGCATTCCCCCATATTGGGACAACGGGCTTCAGAACATACCGTATTCAGGCTGTTTTTCTGAATGGTTTCAGATACTTCTTTAAACTTTTCGCCCGAGGGTAATTTTACCCGAAGCCAGTCTGGCCTTCGTTCACCCGGACTCTTGTTTTCTATTACATCAAGTTCTTTTATCATAAATCTTAAATTTGCCCGTATTACTTTTTTATGTGGTGATGAAAGGTAAGAAAATTACAGGTTGAGTACAGATAACGAATGACAACCTTTTTGTTCATCTATTTTTCAATATTAAGTCAGGATTTGTCCACCATTTCATAAAATTTGCCCTTTTCAGAGACTGAAACATCAAACACCTCAGAAAAGTTTTTCAATAACCTATTTTTCACTTCTTTGATCTCTACTTGTCTATTCAGCAATTTCGAAAGGCTGGTGACCGATTTATTTTTGATGCCGCACGGTACTATATGATCAAAATAACTGAGATCGGTATTTACATTGAAGGCAAATCCGTGCATGGTAACCCATCGGGAACAACGAACTCCCAGTGCACAAATTTTCTGTTCTTCTGTCCACACTCCGGTAAAATTATCCAATCGTCCGGCTTTCACGTCATAATTTCTGCACGTTCTGATCACAACTTCCTCAAGATATCTCAGATATTTATGCACATCGGTAAAATGGCGGTCAAGGTCCAGAATGGGATAAGCAACAATTTGCCCGGGCCCGTGGTATGTTATGTCTCCACCGCGGTCTATTTCAATAAACTCTGCATCTATTTGTTTTAGCTCGCCTGCTGTTTTTAAAAGATTAGCACTTTTTCCGCTTTTGCCCAGTGTATAAACATGCGGATGCTCCACAAAAAAGAGCATATCATTTTGGCGTTTTTCGGATATTTTCCCATCCCGATATTGTTTTTTTTGCTCTATCAAAAGATTTTGAGCGTATCTCTGTAATTTCCAAGCGCGACGATAGGGGATTCGGCCAAAATCATATACTTCAACAATTTTTTCCATGAAGACAAGATAATTAAAAAAATGAAAAATGGGCCCATTCCTGAACCCATTTTACATGTCCTGTCTCCTTCAACTACTAACGATATTACTTCATTAATTTCTGATTCTGAAAATCACCGGAAGGTTGTACTGAACTCTTACAGGCCGGCCACGCTGCATGCCGGGCTTGAATTTTGCCTGCTTCACAACTCTGACAGCTTCTTCATCACAACCGCCGCCAATTCCTCTAATTACTTTAGGGTTTTCAACTTCACCCTTCTCATTCACGATAAACTGGACGATAACTCTACCTTCAATATTGGCTCTTAACGCCCGTTCGGGATATCTGACATCGCGCTGAAGCTCCTGCAAGCCGCCAATCAGTTCAGGCATTTGTTCAACAAGAACAAAGAAATCTTCCTCTTCTTCCTGACTTTCTTCTTCCCGTTGTGGCGGAGGCGGTGGCATCTCCAGCGTACCGCCCAGGTCCAGTTCAGCATCTAACATGATGTCAACATCTTCAATTATTTGATCATTAGGCACTGCTACCGGTACCGGAGGGCGGGGAGGAGGAGGGGGTTGCTCGATCTGTCTTGTCTGAATAATTTCCTCCATCTCTACCTCTTCCCGTTCATCCATTACAATATCTTCTGTATCACCGGCCGTCAGCTCTATTCGGGCAAGTGCTGTTAAAATGAGTAATGCCAATATCAGACCGGTTTCAAGAAGAATTGTATAGTAGTTTCGAAGGTTTGATTCGGGCCTTCTTCTAATTTCGTAGTTGGGTTTCAGTTTATTCTCTTTCATGACCGCTCACCTCGCAATCTTTTAAATTTATCAGCGTGATCGTTAATCTTTGTCCGGAGACATCGTCTATAATGTAAGTTAATCACTAAATGTAAATATTTTATGTACTATTACTTCATAAATGCCCTATACAAACAAAAAAAGCGCTTACGGGTTAGATTAACCAACATATATATTTACAGAATTAACTTTTTTATATTCTCTATAAACAATGTTTTTGCATTATCATGCAAGTCTAATTTAAAGACCTGAGCTCTCTCGCTTTTATTCGTTAAGACTACTCCCGAATGATGAAAATAACCGGCAAATTATACTGAACTTTTACCGGTCGGCCGCGTTGCAACCCGGGTTTAAATTTTGCTTTGCCAACTACCCTCAGGGCTTCCTCATCGCAACCGCCTCCAATACCCCTTACTACTTTCGGGTTTTCAACGCCTCCTCTCTCGTTCACAATAAATTGCACATATACCCGGCCCTGAATATTTGCTCTAATTGCGCGCTCAGGATATTGAATTTCTCTTTGAAGTGATTCAAGCCCACCAATCAATTCCGGCATTTGTTCTACAAGAACAAAGAACTCTTCTTCCAAATCATTAGCTTCTTCTGGCTCTTTTTCCCGGGGTGGAGGGGGTGGAGGTAATGTCAGATCCATTTTTGCATGCAGGTCGAGTTCTGCATCAATATTTATATGGATATCTTCGATAATTTCATGGTTTGGCACTGCTACGGGAACTGGCGGGCGGGGAGGAGGAGGAACTCGCTCTCTCTGTTGTGTTTGAACAATTTCCTCCATTTCTATGGCTTCCTGCTCTACCATTTCAACAATCTCATAATCTGTGGTAGTTAAATTCACCTTAAACATGCCTATGGTTAGCAGAAGTGCCAGTATCATTCCGGTTTCCAGAAGTACCATATAATAGTTCCTCAGGTTCGATTCCGGTCTTCGCTGAATTTCATGATCGGGTTTGAGTTTTCTTTCTTCCATGACCATTTACCTCACTCAATTAATTGTTCGTTAACTGCTGAAGCCTGGAAGCCT
>SKYV01000121.1 GCA_007127745.1 Balneolaceae bacterium | reverse complement strand
TTAGCTATTGATATGTATAATATATGTGTATAGTTTGGAATGACCAACATGATTTCGCTATGAACAGATTCCCGATTGTAGAAATGATTGCGTTTTATTCGCGTTTTGAACGGCTTGCCCGCCCGGCCTGGAGAACTGCGTACACACGGCAGCTGAAACGGGTGCGTTCATGCCACAGCAGAACGGATGGCGGAATTAAAAAATCGTTCTACAGCGTCGAAACCAAATCGGGGGAAATTGTGGACCTGGTGTATAACGAGGAAGAATTGATTTGGACGCTGGAACCGTCCGTTATCTATCCCGTGCACGCTGTAGACAGGGTTCTGGCACTGATAAAAAGACACAAACACACCCCGTCGCGCGCGCACAGAATCATTCCCTACCGGTTTGAAATTGTGCCGAAAGATGAACTCAAAAAAACGGGTGACGGGGTAGAGCTGCCGTTAACCCTCAGGGTGCAGCCGTTCCGGTTTCAGTCGGGTAAAATACCCTCATCACAGGTTGTAAATGTGGTGACAAGGCACCTCGAAAATGTAATGATTACGAAACACCTGCATTACGTGGTGGAAACCGATCAGCAGAGGTTTTACCACATGGTATTTGTTCAGGATGAGGGAGACTGGCGGCTGATGCAGGAGGTGGATGAGGAATTTTTCTTTGTGAGATGAGATCAAAATAAACCGGCTTTTTGGATTAGCCCTTCGTGATTGTTTCGCACATTTCCCACAGCTTTGGAGACAATATGCTCGCTGATGACATCGTCGGGGCAGGGATGCAGAAAATCTGTGAGGTAATCCGGGTCGCGGTTGTTTGGATTCAGCCAGTCATCAAATTCAGAGGGATGCAGAATTACCGGCATCCGGTCGTGGATGTTTTTCATCACACTGTTGGGAGAGGTGGTAATGATTGAGAAAGACATTTGAACTTCCGCGTCATCGGGCGTCATATCCGAGTAGATGCCGGCAAATCCCAGGAATTTATCCCGGATTGGGTAGATGTAGTGCGGGGTTTTATTGCCTTTTTTGCCGGCCCACTCATAAAAACCGCTTGCCGGCACAATGCACCGGTTGGCAGTAAATGCTCTTTTCCACATCGGTTTTTCAGTCACCGAATCGTCTCTGGTATTGATGGGTAAAAACGGTTTTGTGCCGGGTTTCGGTTTCCAGCCCATAAATCCCCAGTGCATGGATGTGAGCATCCGCCTGCCGTCTCCATCCGAACAGGCCACCGGCATATGATGGGAGGGAGCCACATTGTAGTTGGCGAAGGAGGTTTCGCCATGATTTTTCAACAGATGATCCGTCTCTGCCGAATAGAGAAATTCTTCGAGCTCAGTAACTTCTTCGTAGGTTAATGTATAGCGGCCGCACATAAACAATTGCCAGTTATTTTTTATCGAAAACGTACTGCAGATAGTCATCAAAATTACGGTGAAAACCTCGTTTTCGAAACAACCTTTTGCACACGGTTGGCAAATACCGGAAGCGGATTCAAATTCATTAAACGTGCAAATTCGGGATAATTTTTTTGGGTGTGTCTGATATTCGAAGAATGGTATAGTTCGTGACGCTTCTATTTTTTATTTTATTTCCGAACTGGCATTATTTAACCAATTATAAGTAAGAATGAAAAATTTACCCGATCTGCATAAACAGGCAATCAAGTATAAAAACACAAAAAAGCTTCAGCGGGATGGCGGCAGGGCATGGATCAAAGATTCACAACTTTTTGAATCAAGAAAAGATGCCAATGGCCGGTTGGTTACGCTGAAAAAAGACAAGAATGAGTAGCAAGTATCAGTTATTGAGTTGCAGAATTTGTTAAGAGTAATTTTGACTAATCTAAAAAGCTCAATACATAAATCTTGCTACTAAAATCTATGTTGATCAACTTGCTTTCTTTTTGGGAATGGCTTTGTGAATGCCCGACCGGTTCATATGCCCGATATATTTTCCGATAATCCGCACTTCTTCAAAAATGTCGGGTTCAATCACAATATCATCATACTCTTTGTTGGCAGGTTCAAGGCGAAGGCCGTTTTTGTCGTGATAAATTCGCTTCAGGCTGGTATCACCATCATATAAAACCGCACCAATGTCTCCGTCCTTAATGTCGGTGTCCATCAGCAAAACAAAATCACCATCATAAATTCCGGCATCTTTCATGCTCATGCCGGAGACCCGCAGCGCAAACATATCGTCCATATTCGGGAACAGGGTTTCAAGCGTAATACGTCCAAGATCTGCTTCAACAGCTTCCTGCAGGTAACCCGCTGCAATCAGTCCGCGAACCGGGATTCCCGACTCTTTCCTCAGCCCCAGGTTCTCCTCATAGTTGGGGTGAATATCGTATTCTTCTCCATCGATTTTGATGAGATACCCTTTTTTGAGCAGAGCTTGTATATTTTGTGTTACACTGTTAGGAGATTTGTAATTAAACGCATCCGCAATTTCTCGATAGGTGGGCCACACATCGTATTCTTTTTTATAGTCCACGATATAATCAAAAAACTGTTTTTGCTTTCTTGTAAGTTGAGCGTTGTCCATAGAATTAGTTATTTATGTACGATATATGTGTAATAAACGAAGAACTTTTTACAAAAACAATGGTATGAGGGTTTCAATTTTATCTTTTTTCAAAATTCTCACTGTTTTTTGGTTTTTGATGTTGATGATTTCCTGCGAAAGAGGGGATAGGCTACTTGTAGATGGTGAGTGGTACCATGATGATCTTCAATCGGTGGCTGAAGCTGTGATTGCCCGTGATGCTGATAAACTTCTGGAATGGACAGGCCATGAAAATGAGATGATATCAGATATGGCCTGGAAAGCATTGGTGCACTCTGATGTGGAAGATATCAGCCGGCTTTTTAAATATTCCATCGATAATGATGATTCGCGTGCCTGGTTTGTGTTGAGTTTTAAGGAGGTGAATGAATCAGATCTTGAGCGCATTATAGAAAAGTTTAAAAATAACGGACTGAACATGGATCATGTCTGTGAGTTTATGTACAGAAAGGGAGGTAAAAAATTTCTGAACCTGCTTTTGGACAGTGAAAGTTTATTGATGAATCATCAAAAGTGCTCAAAAGCGGCAGGTGCAATTATAACAAGAGCGGAACTGAGTGATGAAACGGTTCAGGATATTTTTCGGCTGATATTTGAATCGGAAAATGAGTCTACTGTTCAAAACTTACTTTACGGATTTTGGCGTTCTTCATTAAATCGGCCGGAGAAATCTTCAGAGGCACATCAAATAATTACAGATCTTCTGCACCGGAGAACGTCCC
>SKYV01000192.1 GCA_007127745.1 Balneolaceae bacterium | reverse complement strand
CACATCTCACACCCTTTCTCGAAAAATAGTCACTTCTGTTTTTACCTTTTTATGATATCGATTAATTGCCCTGTTACCCTCTTTTGGTCTTCCTCATTTAAAAACGGGTGCATCGGCAAACTGAGAACCTCTCTTGAAGCCGTCTCCGATTGCGGGAAATCCCCCCACTTATAACCCAGATGCTCAAAAACCGGCTGTTCATGAAAACATTTTGGATAATACACACCCACCGGAATACCACTCTCCTTCATTGCCGAGACTACCTCATCCCGCCTGTTTGCGTCCACGCGAATGGTGTACTGGGCATAAACATGCGTGTTGCCTTCGGAGATTTTCGGTGTGACGACGTGATCTTTCAGTAGTTCGGTGTATCGCGCTCCGTTCTCTCTCCGGGCTGTTACCTCTTCTTCAAATCCTGGCCATTTGCCGAGAATAACGGCCGCCTGCAGCGTATCGAACCGGCCATTGGTGCCAACAACGGTATGATGATGGCGTCTCACTCCACCATGTGTTCTGATTGCCCTGATTGTATCAGCCAGCTCATCATCATCGGTAAAAAGGGCTCCGCCGTCTCCATAACATCCCAGCGGCTTGGCGGGAAAGAACGATGTGCTGCCAATGACCGAAGCCCCGCAGCTTCTCTTGCGATTTCGGGTGGCGCCAAAGCTCTGTGCAGCATCCTCAATCACAGCAAGATTATGTTTTTCAGCAATGCTGTTCATTGTTTCCAGGTCAGACATTTGGCCAAACAGGCTGACGGGAATAATCGCTTTGGTTTTTTCTGTAATCGCGGCTTCTATTTTTGAAGTGTCTATATTAAAAGTATCATACTCAATATCCACAAATACCGGTGTAGCTCCCGTCAGCATAATCACCTCAGCCGAGCTGATCCATGAAAACGGTACGGTAATCACTTCATCTCCCGGGCCGATATCCAGTGCACGAAGTGCGATTTCAAGGGAATGTGTGCCGCTGGAAACGGTAATACAGTGTTTCACTCCCACATAGTCTGCCAACATCTCTTCCAGCTCTGTAACTTCGGGCCCCATGATGAACCGGCCGTGGTCAAGTACGGCTTTCATTCGGGCGTCGATGTCATCTTTATATTTTTCGTACTGTGTTTTAAGGTCGATGAATTGCATTTGCAGGGTTTTATCGTTTATGGTCGTTTTGCGTCTGTTTATGGGTTTAAGGGTTTATACGTTTATGGACACTTTGCGTCTGTTTATGAGTTTATTGGTTTGCCGTTGGAAACATAAACAGTTAACCAAATGCGCGAAAGCGCATGCATAAACTCATAAACTTCCTTTAAATTCATCATACGGTTTCTCACCACTTGCTAAATTTTCAGGGAGTGATTCTTCCTCATCCAGATCTAAGCATCTTAAAACATCATTCTCCAGCTTGTATCGATATCCACTTTCAGGACAGATCAGATTTCCATCCGAATCCTTCTTTTTCAAAACATGCCCGTGCCGGCTCATCCAGCCGTTTTGGCGGCCGGGGTTGCCAAGTATAAGCGCATAGTCGGGCACATCTTTGGTTACTACTGTGCCTGCACCAATGAAAGCGTACCGGCCAATCGTAATACCACACACAACGGTAGCATTGGCCCCGATAGTAGACCCGCGCCTGAAAAGCGTCTTTTCATAAAGCGAATGACGATTTACCTGGCTCCGCGGATTGGTGACATTGGTCAGTACACAACTCGGGCCGAGGAATACCTCATCCTCCAATTCACAACCGGTATAGATCGATACATTATTTTGAACTTTTACCCTGTTTCCAATCTTTACATCATTGCCTATGAAAACATTCTGGCCAAACACACAGCTTTGCCCGATCTCTGCTCCTGCCGAAACATGACAAAAATGCCAGATTTTGGTTCCTTCACCTATCGAAACCGGTTCATCAACATAGGCCGATTCGTGGATTTTTATGTCTTGGTAGTTTGGATGTATGGCCATTGATACATTGAATTTTTGATCAGGGATTGTGGAAATTACTGATGAGGTTTATGAGTTTATCGGTTTAACCGTTTATCTGCTTATAAACGAAGAAACAAATTCACAAAGTGAATGAATAACCCTGTAAACTACTTTTTCAATTTCTCAATAGAAGGATGAACCAACCCACTCGGACTATCTGTCAAATCCATCGTTCTCAGTTTGTGAACCAGTTCAATCGATGCTCTGGCATTTTCAATTCCAAAACCGTTGCCGGCCAACGTTTCCTCGTACACACGAGTATGCAAATCTCTGAACCCACTGCTGAATTCAACTTCTTCCCCATCGATAGTAATGGACCGGTATGTTCTCTGTCCGCTCTCTTTTACTTGGTCCGGCAGATCTTCAGGTTCCAGTGAAAGGAACCACTCTACATCGGCTTTAGGGAGTTCAAAGAAACCGCCCATTCTGTTTTTTTCTCTGGTATAAAGTTCAATGGTTTCAGGCTTTCCAAAAAACCACATCAATAAATCAAAAAAATGAACACCGATATTGGTGCCGACACCCCCGGATTTTTCAATATCCCCTTTCCATGAGTAATGATACCAAAGCCCCCGCGAGGTGATATAGGAGAGCCGGACTTTATGCCGCCTGCCATTCTCTTTTTCTGATTCAATTTTCTTCTTGAGCTCCACTAACGAAGGGTGAACCCGTAATTGTAGAATTGTCCAGACGCGCTGACCATACTCTTCTTCAAGATCCTGAAGGACATCCAGGTTCCACGGATTCATCACCAGTGGTTTTTCGCAGATTGCATCGGCTTCTACCCGCATGGCCAGCCGGATATGGGCATCATGAAGGTGGTTGGGTGAGCAGATGGTTAAATAGTCGATCCCTCCGTTGCCTTCGCGCCGGATCTTCTCGAGATGGCGGTCGAATCGTTCGACTTCGGTAAAAAAACTTGCCTCCGGAAAATAACTGTCAATAATTCCCACTGAATCGTGCGGATCAACGGCTGCAATTAGCTTGTTTCCTGTATCTTTAATTGCCCTGAGGTGTCTCGGTGCTATATATCCGGCAAGGCCGGTCAGTCCAAAGTTTTTCACTACTACTCCATGATGTAAATTGGTTAGTTCTGATTTCTAATTGTTTTAATATGGATGATATTTTTAAAAAATCGTAAATATTACAATAAACATAGTAGAAACGTTACAATTTTAAAACAGAAAATTTTTAATTGTCACATCAAGGCACGTTTTTATTTTGAGGTGTTGGCAGCCGAAACGGTACTGGGTGAGGAAACAGGATGATCAAACCCCGGAGGGGTAGAATTTGATTAGCCCCGTATGCAATACGGGGT
>SKYV01000060.1 GCA_007127745.1 Balneolaceae bacterium | reverse complement strand
TGAGAAGGTTATCAGGAGTTAATGTAACGGAAAGAGGAGGTGAAGTCCGTGTTATGCTGCGAGGTGCTACAAGTCTTACAGGTGATAATTCCCCGCTTTTTGTAGTGGATGGTACACAAGTGGGTACATCGTATAATGCGGTAGAAAATGCAGTTGATGTTAAAGATATACTATCCATTGATGTAATGAGAAGCTCTGAATCTATGACAACCTATGGAATGAGAGCAGCAAATGGTGCTATTATTATTACTACGAGGTAAATATTTTTTATACTGTACAACTATTTTTCTCATGGACTTGAACTTGTAAGAATCGATCGGCAGGGAGACCTGGCAGAGTCGGCGACAGTGTTCATATTCTTATCATAGATATCAAACAACTTTTTACTCTATTTTTTAACAGAGAAATACCCATCTGCAGATCGTTAAATTCATTCATACCGGAATTTGCCAAAATAAATTAGATCGTGATCAAAAACAGGCTTCTCATTTTATTGACGATTCTGATGCTCGTTCAATGCTCTCAATCTGCTGAGGTAGAAACTGCACTTTTCCAGTTTGTGCCACCAGAGCAAAGCAATGTTGATTTTGAGAACATGCTGCATCCTACCGAAGATTTTAACATGTATATCTTCCGCAATTTTTACAATGGCGGAGGAGTAGCTGTTGGAGATGTTACAGGAAATGGCTATCCCGATATATTTTTAACAGGTAATATGACATCCAACCGGTTATATGAAAATCTCGGCAACTTTAAGTTTCGTGATATAACCGATCAGGCAGGTTTAAACAGTGAAGGATATTGGTCAACAGGTGCCAGTTTTGGGGATATCAACGGAAACGGATTGCTGGATATATTTGTGACACTATCCGGAAAACCTGAAGGAGACCAGCGACACAACCGGCTCTATTTCAATAATGGTGACGGCACCTTTACAGAGAAAGCGAAAGATTGGGGCGTGGCTGATGAAAAACTGTCAACACACGGAATTTTCTTTGATTACAATAGCAACGGGTTGCTTGATTTGTATGTCGTGAGCAATTCTTTTCACTCAGTTGGTAATTTTCAGGATGTAAGAGGTGATGACCGATACACCCCCGATCCATTGGGAGCTAGCAAACTTTATCGAAATGACGGAGACAAATTTACAGATGTTTCTGAAGAACTTGGAATGATTAGAAGTGTTATCAGTTTTGGGCTCAGTGCAGCAGTATCAGACCTGAACCGAAACGGATGCCCCGACCTTTACATAGCCAATGATTTCTTCGAGCGCGATTATCTTTACTTTAACAATTGTGACGGAACCTTTTCTGAAGATTTGGAGAGCAAAATCCGGAGCATCAGTTTTAGTTCCATGGGTTCCGATATCGCTGATTTAAATAATGACGGCTGGCCTGATATTTACGTGCTGGATATGCTGCCTGAAACGGAAGAGAGGCTCAAATCAAAAATGACTATTAGTTCATGGGAAGATTATAAAGATCTTGCTGATCGGGGTTTTCATCATAAATACACCCGGAATGTCATGCAGATAAATACCGGAAAAGGCTGGGTTGAAGTCGGCCGGTATTCGGATGTATACGCAACAGATTGGAGCTGGGCGGCATTGATGGCTGACTTCGATCTGAATGGTTACAATGATATTTTTGTAACCAACGGAATATATAAAGACCTGCTTGATCAGGACTATATCGAAGTAGTAGCCAATCCAAGAGCTATCCGTGAACAGATAGAGATGGGAGATGACCGGGTAATAATGGGATTGATGGAAGAAATGAGTTCAGTGCCGGTTCCAAACCACCTATTCAACAACGAAGGTTCCTTGAAATTCAGTGATCGCACGGAAGAGTGGGGTTTGGGGGAGCCGGGCTTTTCCAGCGGTGCGGCCTGGGCGGATCTGAACGGCGACGGTGCCCTTGACCTGGTGATTAACAACACCAACGGGCAGGCGCGCATCTACCGCAACCGAACGGGCGAGATGCATCCCGAACGCACCTGGTTGCGGGTGGATCTGGATGGAGAAGCCCCCAACACGCAGGGCATCGGGGCCCAGCTCCAGGTGTGGGCAGATGACAACTACTGGTTTCGCGAGCATTTTTTGCAGCGCGGCTTCCAGAGCAGCATGCAGCCCGGCCTTCACGTGGGCCTTGGAGAAATTGCACAAATAGACTCGCTGGTGCTTCGCTGGCCCGACGGTCGCACCACCCGGGTTCACGATCTGGAGGTGCCGGCCCGCATTACACTCCGCCAGGCTGAGGCGGAAGAAAAACCCGCTCCGCCGCCACCACCGCCATCCATGCCGGGTGATGTATCGAACCTCCAAGCGTCGAGCGATAGCGAGTCCTTGCAGCGTTCGAATGGCAACACACAAGAGAAAGCCGCTGCTCACGACGCTTCAAGGTCTCCCTCGGGGTCGAAGCTTGAAGGTCTGGAGATGCCGCTTCTTGAAGAGTTACAACTACCCGGCCTCACTGACTGGAAACACGAGCGCTTCCCCTACAGCGACTTTACCCGAGAGCGGCTGCTGATGCGCATGCGCTCGACCGAAGGCCCGGCCCTGTGCAGCGGTGATGCCAGCGGCAACGGGCTGGATGACATCTACATCGGCGGGGCCCGCGGGCAGGCTGGTGTGCTTTGGCTGCAACAGCCCGACGGGGCATTCACCTCACACCTGCCCGAGCTGTTTGAAGCCGATGCCGGCAGCGAAGATATCGACTGCGCATTTTTTGATGCCACCGGTAACGGCGCTGACGACCTGTATGTGGTCAGCGGGGGAAACTCGTTTTCATCGAGCTCCTCGGCGCTTCTGGACCGCCTTTACCTGAACGACGGGGGCGGCGGGCTGCGCAAATCCGGCCAGGTGCTGCCCACTTCCAGCCGGTTTGAGACCGGGTCTGTGGTCGTACCTGACGATTTTACCGGCGACGGTAACCAGGATCTGTTTGTGGGCACGCGGCTTCGCCCGTTCGGGGTGGGAATGCCGGCAGGTGGTTATCTTCTGGCCGGCGATGGCCAGGGTGGTTTTCGCGATGTAACAGAGCAGTGGGCGCCGCCGCTTCGCCAGGCAGGGATGATCACCGACGGGTTGTGGGCCGATCTGACCGGTAACGGGAGCAAGGAACTGGTCATAGCCGGGGAGTGGATGCCGATCCGCGTATTTGCCAATCGGGGGGATCGGTTTGAAGAAATCACAGACCAACTGGGGCTTTCAAACACCACCGGCTGGTGGAACGCTGTGGCGGCGGGCGATATCAACGGAAACGGAAGGGTGGACTTGGTTGGCGCCAACCATGGGCTCAACTCGATGTTCCGCGC
>SKYV01000237.1 GCA_007127745.1 Balneolaceae bacterium | reverse complement strand
GAGCGTTACTGGTGTTTTTTCGGTATCCTTCAAGTGTCACGAAGTCATTGTCCCAAAGACGTTTCAAGGAGAGGCTGTCCAAAAAGTGCGCTCAACAATATTATTAATCATCAATACCGTCATGCCGGACTCCGATCCGGCATCTCCAGATTTTATCAAAGAGAGGAGGTTTCACTCCGCTATCGCTACGTGTTCAAAAAATGAGCGTATCAAGTACGGGATGATGCACTTTTTGGACAGCCTCACGCTTGAAGGTTTTTAAGTGGTCAGAAAAGGCTGGCTTGGATAATTGTTGATTACGATTCGGGAACAAATTTTTATCCCGGTAGGTAAGAGAGCTTAAATAAACCAAGCTATTATTATGGATAGAAATTACGAGACATACTGGAAAGGAAACTGGGTTTTCATGCTGCCGTTCATCATTTTGTTGCTTTATCTGTTCTTTTTGTAAACAGATTGGCAGTTATTAAATTCTGTCGATAATCCAGTTTGGCGTGAGTTTGATGAGCCAGGCAATGAGCCGCCAGCGACGTGTTACGTACGAGTAGGCTTTTCTTTTTTCAATATCTTTGAGGATCTGTCTTACCGCTTTTTCTGTTTCGGCTACCCAAAACATTCCCCGTTTTCCTTCTGTCATTTCGCTTTTTACAAAACCGGGTTTAACATCTGTAATGGCTATATCATAACTACTTGCTTTGTTACATCGCTGCCTGTAAGCCTGCATGTAAGTGGAAATAAATGCTTTCGATGCACTGTAAGGAGCTGCCCGTGACGAGCCGAAGAGAGCGGCAATAGAAGAAATTCCCACGATGTGGCCGCGTCCATGGTTCCTGAAATATTGAAAAGCCTCTCCAAATAGCTGTACAAATCCGCTGACATTCACATCAATAATTTCCTGCTCCATGGTGATTATCGAAGATGCAGGATAGTTTGAAATTCCGGCATTCAGCACAATAATGTCCATGCCGCCCATCTCTTCAATCAGTGAAAGGAGCTGTGTACTCGCTTTTTTCTTTTCACTGACATCCATCTCCCTGTAATGGAATTGGTCACCCAGCTTTTTTTTCAGCTTTTCGAGTTTATCAATCCTTCTTCCGGTTCCTCCCACAATGTATCCTTTCCAGGCAGCCTGCCGGGCGAGTGATTCTCCGATACCGGATGTGGCACCAATAATTACAATTCTTTTGCTCACGAATCAAAGAATATTCAGGATTCTATTTTTACAGGCTTAAACTCAGGATATGCGGCTTTCAGCCATTCATAACCGCCAAACAGGATGGCCGAGTATACAACATTTCCGGCAATGGTATAATGGAAAAATGGTATGGCAGCCGTGTAGCACATAATAAGGCCTTCCATTGTTGGCGGATAAAGCGGACTTGTAACCCAAACGCCGAAATTGCTGACAATATAAAAAATGACCGAAGCTCCCAGTGCCCCTCCAACTACCCTGCCGAAGGTAATTTTTTTGAGCAGATAGTAACCCAGTACCACGATCATTGCAATACCTCCGTAGATAAAAAGAAATCCGCCGGTAAACCATGCAAAGCCTTCATAAAATGAGCTATACATCAGGTTATTCAGCAACAGATCACTAATCCAAATAGCCAACAGTGGAACCAGAAGAGCCCATTTTTTATCTGCAAAATAGGCTGCCCCGAAGAGGGCAATCGCACCAATCGGGGTGAAATTATATGCATGTGGCAGCAATCGTGAGAGGGCTGCGAATAGGATAAAACCTGTTATGATTAAAATCGATTTTCTATTCATGAATTTTTTTGGCCTTTGATTTATTTGCTAAATATAAGAGATGAATAGCAAAAGTGTGAGATTGAATCGAAGTTCGGCAAAATAAAAAAATGCCGCAACCCCGAATCGGATTGCGGCATTTAGGAAGTCAAAGACTATGAGCTTATATGGTTATCAGATTTTCGTAAGAAACCAGATAAATAATTTCATGGTAATTTCCCAATATCTAAGAAAGATACTTTGCGAGTTTAACCTGACACTATTCGTTTGTTGTAAGCTCCAAATTAATCTGAATGTTCACACGGTCTCCCACAACGGCAGTGGCAGCCCAGTCGCCCACTCCTACACCATAATCTGTACGGTTTAATTCAGCACTTGCTGTAATTCCGGCAACTTTGGTGTTTTCCTGCATGGGGTGGTCCATCACACCCAGAAGTTCAAAGGGCAGGTCGAATGAATGAGTAACATCTCTGATGGTGAGTTCGCCTCTTGCAACAAATTCGTTATTTCCGGTTTGCTCGATCGAAGTACTTGAAAATGTGATGTTCTGCCATTCTGAACTGTTGAAGAAATCCTCTGATTTCAGGTGGTTGTCTCTTCGATCATTTCGGGTATTAACACTTTCTACCGGGATGACGACTTGAATATGACTGGCTTCAAGGTTCTCGGGGTCGAATTGAATATCGGCATGATAGTCGTCGAAGGATCCGTCAACAGGTGTGAAAAAATGGTTAATGCTAAAATTTACAGCGCTGTGTGCACGGTCTACTTCCCATTCGGTGGCAGATGCCTCATCTGTTTTGTCTGATGCAAAAACAGATGATGTTAATGTGAATAGCGCAATGATCATGTAAGCCGCAAGAGATTGTATTGTTTTCATAATTGTATTTGGTTTTAGTTAAAATTGTTCAATATTAAATAATAGTTATTGTGGATTCGTTCCTTTTGATTCGTTTTTTTACTTCTTAACTGACAGGATAGGGAAGGCAGGTATAACAGTGTTTCATCTGTTTGTCAAAAAAGAAGCACAAATGTATCACAACTACTTCGGTACTTCTTCCAAACAAAACCTCCAGGGCCGTTTGGCATGATTTCCGGCATAATCGACCCCGATTCTGGGAGTTCGGCTGATTGTCGATTGGTTGATGGAAATGGACTGGTCTTCAATCCAGAGGGGTGGTTTTGAGAGTGAAGTGTTGTTCAGGGAGATGGTTATGCCGAGGGCTTGTGTTAATTTACCGGGGCCGTTGGCAAGATTTTTTTCACTGTTCATTCCTCTTCGTTCTTTCATTATCTCCACACCGTTGAGTGGATGAATTGTCCGGATCAGAACAGCATCGGCCAGGCCATTTTTGTTGGTCACAACATTCAGCAGGTGATGAATTCCGTAACAGAGATAGATGTAGGCATGGCCGGGATCACCGTACATCACTTCAGTGCGCTCGGTTCGGAGGCCGTTGTTTGCGTGGCAGGCTTTATCGTTGCGTCCGCAGTAGGCTTCGGTTTCGGTGATGATGCCGGATGTAAATTTCGAATTGAAAGAAGTACATAGAACCTTTCCAATCAGTT
>SKYV01000151.1 GCA_007127745.1 Balneolaceae bacterium | reverse complement strand
GATTAACAAACTGTTGTCGGGCTGGGACAAAATGTACAGGGAGTACATCAAACCGATTGTTCGCAGCAGCGGAACGGTATCGATTCTGGATATCGGATGCGGCGGGGGTGATATTATCCGGTACCTGCATGAACTCTCCAATAACGACGGATTTGATATCCGGTTTACCGGCATCGATCCAGACCGGCGCTCCATTGAATTTGTGACGAAAAGCGAGTGGCCAGAGGGCGTGACATTTTATGCCAAAAAAGCGGAAGATCTGGTCAAAGAAGAGCAGGCATTCGATATCGTGATATCCAATCATCTGATGCACCACCTGAAAAACGACCAGTTAACTTCTATGTGCCGGGTTGCCGCCCGGCTTGCCAAAAAACGGGTTCTCTTCAGCGATATTGAACGGAGTGCCGCCGGATATCTCTGTTTTCAGCTTGCCGCACCCCTGCTGTTTCGAAACAGTTATATTGTGGAGGACGGACTCATCTCCATCAAAAAAAGTTTCCGGAAGATTGAACTGGAACCGCTGCTTCCCGGCGGATGGTCGGTTCAGCGAAAATTTCCCTTCCGCCTGGTTGCAACACTTTCCAAAACCGGAGCTTGAGATGCTTGAAAACGACATCATTATTGCAGGCGGCGGGCCCATCGGGCTTTACCTGGCCGGACGGCTGCTTCAGAAAGGGTATTGCTGCACCATCCTCGAAAAAAAGACGGCCATAGATCCGCATTCAAAATCGCTTGGCATCCACCCGGTTTCGCTCGAACTTTTTGAGAAGGCCGGGATCGTTGAAAAATTTCTGTTGAGAGGCCTGAAAATCAAAAAAGGGCTGGCTTTCTGGAACCGTGAAAAACTGGGGGAAATCACTTTTGAACATTGCCCCGGACCGTTCCGTTATATTTTGGCCATTCCCCAGTGGCAAACCGAACAGATTTTGCAGCAATGGGTAGAATCTCTGGATCCCGGTGCGCTGATTCGTCAGGCTGAAGTTTTGGACATCACCGAAAAAGAGTCTGGCGTGCAAGCCATTTATCATAAAAATGGTAAAAAGTATACGGTTTCCGGAAAATATCTGATCGGGTGCGACGGGAAGTATAGTTTCGCAAGAAAAACTGCTGCTATTCCGTTCGATGGTTCCCCCTACCCCGATTCCTACATCATGGGAGACTTTAGCGATAATACTGATTTTGGAAGACAGGCGGCCATTTTCCTGCACAAAAAAGGGTTGATCGAATCATTTCCTCTGCCAAACGGTCACCGGCGCTGGGTGGTTAAAACCGACCAACGTGTGAAAAAACCGGAAAGCCGTTACATCTGCGATCTTGTTAAGGAGCGCATCGGGCACTCTCTTTATGAGGCTGAACCTTTTATGATCAGTAGTTTCGGAGTTCAGCATTTCCTGGCCAAAGATCTTTATTCCGGCAGAATTTTACTGGCGGGAGATGCCGCGCACGTGGTAAGTCCCATCGGTGGGCAGGGGATGAACCTTGGCTGGTTGGGGGCTGAGCTCTGTTTTCTAACCTTAAAAAAATCACTGCAGCATCCCGGCTATCATCAAAAAATGTTTGAGGTGTATTCCAAAAAACAGCGAGAGATTGTGAAGCAGGCCGCACGACGCGCCGAAATGAACATGTGGCTGGGGCGGGCTGAAAACTCCGGAAAAGCCGTTGAACTGGCCCTGCGCCTGCTGGTCCAACCACCGGCCTCTCACCTGCTGGCCAAACTTTTTACCATGCGCGGGCTGGGCAGATGGTGGGTGTAGGATAGTATAATATGAGACTTCCGAAGTCTGCGTCGACACTATCAAAAGATTTGACAAATAAAATGAGCTAATATTGTATTAAAAACAGATAGACTTCGGAAGTCTTTGTTGTTACACACCTGCCCCGTTAGAAATTAATTTTGCCCAAAATATATCTTAAGCCTATTTCTAACATACCTTTTCCCCATACCCGATTTTAAATATTTTTCGCGAGCTTTAGCATCCTGCTCATTCAGGCATCCTTCAAAATAAATTAACTTGAATGGCCTTCTGTGTTTTGTTGATGTTATTCCACCTGAGTTATGTTCTTTTAATCTCTTTTTTTAATTATCCAGCGGACTTTTAACGCCTTTCCCTCCTCTGTTGAGTACATGCGTATAGACCATTGTAGTTTTCACACTCTTGTGGCCAAGCAGTTCCTGGACGGTTCGAATATCATAGCCATTCTTAAGCAAATGCGTGGCGAATGAGTGGCGGAAGGTGTGTGCCGAAACCTTTTTCTGAACCCCGGACTGTCTAACGGCTTGTTTTATTGCCCTGTTCACGGCCTGAGCAGATTGATGATACCTGTGGCGAAAACCGGTTCTCGGATCTTTGCCTATTTTACGAGACGGGAATAGATACTGCCATTTCAATTCACCGGAGGCCGCCGGATATTTTACAGCAAGTGCATTCGGCAACAATACATTTCCAAAACCGCGTGAAATATCTTTTTGATGAAGTAAAGCCACTTTATTTATCTGGTTTTTTAACTCTCCAACAATAGATTCGGGAAGAATGGATACCCGGTCTTTATTCCCCTTTGAATTTCTGATCTCGATTTGAAGGTAATCAAAATCAAGGTCCAAGATCCGAAGCCGTAAACATTCGGAAATTCGCAGTCCGCTGCCGTATAGTATGGATACGATCAGTTTTTTAACCCCGGTAAGATGATTTATGATGTTTTGAGCTTCTGTTTCCGATAATACAACCGGAAGATTTGTTTTTTTTGAAGCATAACTCAGGTTTGATAATGAACCGATGTTTTTGTTAAAAATGTGCTCATAAAAGAAGATCAACGAACACAATGCCTGGTTTTGGGTAGAAGCAGCTACATTTCTTTGTTCAGTCAAGTGGTTCAGAAAAGCGACAATTTTATCTTCATAGTTACCGGAAATCTTATTTCTATGAAGGAACACAAGATACCGTTTCACCCATCCAAGATATGCCTGTTCCGTGCGGTAGCTATATCTTTTCAATCGAATTTCTTTTTTAAGCTTTTCAAGGTACGTTTTCATAGGGTTTTTATAGTAAGAACCTCAAAAAGATCATTCCTTACAGAAAAGTTCAATAAATTTTTTATTGAACTATGTTATTGAACATTTTAAGCCAAAAACCTGAAATATATTATGATACAGGCTAACGTTGTGGTTATTATTGAAAAGGTGTAAGTTCGTCAAGAATATGTTAAGGCCCGGCAGGCGCGGTTGGTGTTGTCGTGGGGTGCGGGGGTTGGTTGCTTCTCAAAGATTAGCAAGAAGCCCGCCGTTTCCATCTTGTTTTGTGGCTTGCTTCTTCGGAGTTTTT
>SKYV01000168.1 GCA_007127745.1 Balneolaceae bacterium | reverse complement strand
CTTGGAGAAGCCGATGTGCTGCGCCGGATCATGGGAAAAAAACAGCCGGAACTGCTGCCGCCGGAAGAGGAAAAATTTGTGAAACAGGCCGTAGAAAAAGGGTATGATGAAAAAACGGCCAGAGAAGTGTTCGACAAAATGGCGTTGTTTGCCGGATACGGTTTTAACAAATCGCACTCGGCGGCCTATTCGGTGGTGGCCTACCAAACCATGTATTTTAAAGCCAATTATACGGCTGAGTATATGGCCGCGGTGCTCAGCCACAACATGGGTGACATCAAAAAAGTGAGCTTCTTTATCGAAGAGTGCCAGCGCATCGGCATTCCGGTAGATGCACCAAATATTAACACGGCCGAAGGAAAGTTTGTTGCCAAAGGTGGGCGTGTGCAGTACGGCATGTCGGCCATAAAAGGTGTGGGAAATGCCGCCATCGAACAGATTGTAAAAGAACGGAACGAGAAAGGAGAATTTCGCAGCATTTTTGATTTTTCATCGCGAATCGATACCCGGGTTTGTAATAAAAAAACCATCGAAAGCCTGGCACAGGCCGGTGCCTTCGATACACTGCACCAGAACCGGGCGCAGTTGCTGGCCAGTATCGAGGATGTGATCAGCTACGCATCACGCAAGCAGGAAGAGGAGCGGCTGAACCAGGCCAGCCTCTTTGGTGACGGTTCGGGTTCGGGGTCAATCAGCCAGGAACCGAAACTGCGCGAGTGCCCGCCGTGGACAAACATTGAACGCCTGAACAAAGAGCGGGAGCTGATCGGGTTTTATCTGAGCGGTCATCCGCTGGACAAGTATAAAGAAGACACCAAACTGTTTGCAAACCACACCCTGGCTGAAGAGAAACTTGCCGGTATGAACGACCGGGAGAGCATCAAAATCATCGGAATTATTACATCGGTAAAACGCATTTCCGACAAAAAAGGCAGGCCGATGGCCTTTGTGCAGATAGAAGATCGCAAAGGTGCAGCCGAAGTACTGGTATTCAGTGAAATATATGACCGACACCAGGGATTGATTGAACCGGATGCGATTGTGTTGCTCGAGGGAACCTTGTCTAAGCGGGATGAGCCTCCTAAAATTATTGCAAACAGCCTGGAGCGTGTTCAGAATTTACGTGAAAAATTTCAGTCTCAGCTTCAGTTGAATATCCGCTTGAAAACACAGGAACTGACAAAAGATGATCTCCATCAGATGGCAACACTGTTTAGTATCCATAAAGGAGAAACTCCCATTAAATTTCAGGTAAATTCATCCCATGCCAAAAAACCGATTCAGATGAATGTTCGGAAATTTGTGGTTGAACCGAATAACGACCTGCTTGTGGGGCTCAGGGGTCTTGTCGGAAAAGAAGCGGTGAAGCTGGTGAAATCAAATGGCGCCTGATTGCTGGTGGACAGCGCAATGAAAATGCGAATTTGATGGATGTTACCCTGCTTCAAGAACTATCCATTTATAACAAAAGTATATCAACCAAAATATTTTGTTGATGATACGTTAAGGTACTGCTTTTTTAATGACTCTGATGCTTGTAATGATAAGCAAACATGATGATATTGATAAGTAATTGATATATGTAACTACCCCGATTATTGCAGATATTCAGTCAAACAAAAAAATAATAAACAAACATTATGAGCAAACCGATAGAACTTACAGACAGTAACTTCTCAGATGAAGTAGAAAATTCAGACACCCCGGTACTGGTAGATTTTTGGGCAGAATGGTGCGGACCGTGCAGAATGGTTGGTCCGGTAGTTGAAGAAGTTGCAGAAGAGTATAATGGAAAGGTGAAAGTTGGAAAAGTAAATGTAGATCACAATCCGCAAGTTTCTGTGAAATATGGCATCCGAAGCATACCCGCACTGCTGATTTACAAAAATGGTGAAGTTGTGGACACCATTGTAGGTGCCGTGCCAAAAACGCACATCACCAAAAAACTCGATGCCCAGTTGGCATAAGAGTAAAATCAGATATTTTTAAAAGGCGATGATTTTCATCGCCTTTTTTTATGCCCGGATAAAACAGTTGGATCTATTAGTAGAGGAATTTTTCCGGAAAGTATATACGATAAAAGTGATCAAACCATTGTAGTAATGGTTCGTCTATTCAAAGCCGGCTGAAAGAGTGGCAGTACTTCTCCAGACGCTGTTTACTCGGTTGGTACTACAAAATTTTACATCCAAACATTAAATAATACAGAACTATCTTTTTATTTTCTGCGTTATCCGTGGATGTAAAAAAATCTTAAACAATAACATATTTGATGGGAAAAGGTACGAAACGGTTCATTACAATTACCATTATACTGTTGATATTCGGAGGTTTGGCGTATCCGAAAGTAATACCTCTATTTAGTAATCCGTCCGAAAGTCAACAACAGGGCGGAAATCCCGGCAGCCGGATTATGCAGGTTGAAGCTGTAGAACTGGACTACGAAACGATTGAAGACAGGATTCATACCAGCGGTACAGTAGAGGCCAATGAAGTAGTGGAACTTTCTGCAGAATCAGCTGGAATTATTACGGGAATTTATTTTGAAGAGGGAACAGAAGTGGAAGAAGGTGAACTCCTGGTAAAAATAAATGACAGTGAACTGCAGGCTCAAAAACAGCGGGCTATGTATCGGTTGAACCTGGCAGAGCAGCGCGAAGAACGCCAGCGAAGATTGCTGGAACGTGGTGGTATCAGCCAGGATGATTATGATGCCACTCTCAACGAGCTGAATGTTCTGCGTGCTGATTTACAGCTTATTGAGGCCCAGATCGATCAAACCGAACTCCGGGCACCATTTTCGGGCGTCATCGGGCTGAAATATGTCAGTGTTGGCTCATACATTACCTCTACAAGCAGAATTGCTTCGTTACAGGAGATCGACCCGGTAAAAATTGACTTTTCCATCCCTGAAAGATATTTGTCCAGAGTAAGCCGCGGCGATCGAATTCAATTCCACGTGCAGGGTGCCGATTCTACATTTACCGGGGAAGTATATGCAATTGAACCCCGGATTGATACGCAAACAAGAACACTGCAAATTCGGGCCTTGAGTGAAAACCCTGAAACCCTTCTGTTTCCCGGGGCATTTGCCAATATCACTCTCATCATGGAAGAAATTAATGATGCCCTGATGGTTCCTGCCATCGCGGTGATACCTGAATTAAACTCCCAGAAAGTGTTTGTTGAGCGCGACGGGAAAGTTGAAGAGGTGCGCATTCAAACCGGCATCCGCACCAGCGAAAAAGTACAAGTTATTGGCGGACTGCAGCGGAGGGATCGTGTGTTGACCACAGGGCTGCTTCAGGTAAGGCCCGGTATG
>SKYV01000045.1 GCA_007127745.1 Balneolaceae bacterium | reverse complement strand
GTGGCGTACACAACATTAACAATATTATTGCCAACAAGAGTTGTGGTGAGAAAGCTCTCCGGATTGTCACTAAAAAAGGCAAGAGAGCGTCCCTTCAGTGTATCTTTTCTCGATTCGATTTCCAGTTTCAGCTTGTTTGCTGTAACAAATGCCATTTCAGATCCGGAAAAAAATCCGCTGACCAGTATGGTAATTGCGATATATATAAGTTCAGGCATCGGTTATTTTCGGGAAGAATTGCATGAAACAAAAGATATGAGTTATTTCACCACAAAAAAAGATGAGTGTATGTCACCTAATTCCCTCTGAACTCGGCTTTTCTTTTTTCCAGAAATGCTGATGTGCCCTCTTTAAAATCATCGGAGTCACAAAGCTGCCCGAACAGCGCAGCTTCTTTTGCAAAATTACCATCTGCAGTTGCACTGTTCACTGCCTGAATGGCTTTGGAAAGGGCAAGAGGACCATTATTCAATATTTTGGAGGCTGTTTTTTTGGCTTGATCCATTACCTCGTTTGCCGGCAACACCTTATTGACCAGCCCGATAGCTTCGGCCTTTTCAGCTTTTACGGGCTGACCAGTCAAAATCATTTCCAGTGCATTTGCCTTGCCAACCAGAAGAGGCAAACGCTGGGTGCCGCCATAACCGGGAATGATGCCAAGTGTAACTTCCGGCAGACCAATCAGGGCTTTTTCCGAAGCGTAACGAAGATGGCAGGCCATGGCGAGTTCTGCTCCACCGCCGAGTGCATAACCGTTTACCACAGCAATTATCGGTTTTGAAGAATTTTCAATCAGGCTGAAAATGTGCTGGCCCCGGGCAGATGCTTTTTCTCCCCGGGTTCTGTCGAGAGCACTCAGTTCCTTAATATCTGCACCTGCAACAAAAGCTTTTTCACCCGCTCCGGTAATGATCATAACGCCAAAATCACGACTCTTTTCAAAACTACTGATGGCCTGCTCCAGTTCATTCAAAACGGTGCTGTTCAGAGCGTTTAATTTATCAGGGCGGTTTATGGTGAGTGTAACGATTCCGTCTTCAGGCGTTTCGATGAGAATGTGGTCAAAGGAGTCTGTTTTCATACCGATTTTTTTACTTTTTGTTCAGTCTCTTTCTGTAAGTCTTCCGCCTCTTTTCTCAATTGAGCCAGCTCCAGTTCACGATCCAGATCTTCAAATCCGGGCAGAAGGCTTTGGTCAAGTTCATCTATGAGATGTGTGGTTTCTTCCATCTCCGAAAGCAGATGATCGAGCTGAACACCCACATCTTCGGCATTCGGCATGGTCATCGATTGTTCATAAATAAATCGGATGGCATCTTCAATCGTTTCGAGATGGGTTTCACAAATCAGATATTTTTCTTTGGCTACGTCAAACTTTTTCAGGCGTTTGTTTAGAATGTTCAGTCGGCGTTCTCGAGTGGCTTTCAGTTTTTCCGAGTCGATATTTTCCAGTTTGCTTTCCTGCTTTTCAACTTCCCGCCGGATTTCCTCCTCCACTTCGGAGTTCATATAAATCTGAAAACGCCGGTTCATATCAAGAAGAGTCAGATAGGTTGTGAGAAGATCATCCATCTTTTTTTCGATATGTTCGAGCATCCCTTTTGAGGTGTAGGGGAGGGTGTCAAAGTTTTTTTTCACCTCTTTGGTAATGTGTTTCAATACCAAAAACCGTTTTTGGGAACGCGCATCGAGCTGGTAAAAAATCTGTTTGTCGTTTTCATCTTCGCTCTGCTCTCTTCGTTTTTTCAGGCGAACACTTTTTTGATAGGCCGGCAGTTTGGGTACAATCCCGAGATAGATCAGTTCCATTCCGAATGTAAATGTCAGAATGGTATTGGAAATCAGCCCAACATCGTTCAGCACCAAAGCAACAATGGTTCCGGTAAGCAGGCAAATCAGGTTGACAGGATGTAAAAATGCCTCCTTTGTGTAATTGATGGTCTGTTTTTTTTCTTTGGACATTCGTTTATCAATCGGGGTTATTGTCGTTCGGTTCTGCCTGTTCCGGCTTTTTGCCAACAGTTTTGTCGGCATGAAGCTCTTCTGCCTGTTTTTCAACTTCGCTATAGAGCAGTCCCATTTCCATTTTAATCTGCTTCAGCGTGTCGCGCGCCTGTTCCTTTCTCAGTGATTCGTCCAGTTCAGATTCCTCATCCGAGGTGTCCAGGATCTGTTCCATGGCAACATCCAGGCGTGCTTCAATATGAGACATTTTAAGGCGAACTTTGCCGAGAAATTCATCAACATTGGCGAGCAGATCATCCGCATGCATCTGATTTAGCGCTTCATTTACATTTCTGACGTATTTGGAGCGCCGTAGTTTTTCTTTGGTTTCGCGGATTTTCCGGTAATGCTCTTTATACTCCTCCTTCAGACGTTCGCGTTCCTGTTCGCCTTTGCTGGTCATTTTTCACACCGTTAGGATTTAGTTTTGTCGCGCCCTACCGTTTTTTGAGACTCCTGTTTTGTTTTTTTGGCCTCTTCATCAATTTCAATGGTTTTTTTGCCGGCCGGTTTGCTTTCTCTGCCCATTTCCTGCTTAAACTGGCTAACCAGTTCCTGTGCACGGATTTTCTCGGCATTGGCCTCAATTTCCATGGTTTCGGTATCCACGCTTTCCAGGGCTATTTCCATACGCGCTTCATTCCGTGCGGTTTGCTCGTTCAGGCGGTTTACCATTTCGCTGTGGGTTTGATCCAGTCCGCCCATCTCGAACGATTCAAGGGCATCAGCTACCCTCGATTGCCATTCGGCACGTTCGCTGGCACGAAGGGCCTCCCGGGCTTCTTTGATTTTCCGGTCTTTTTCGCGCATGAAAGCCTGTTTTACTTTAATCGCTTTTTCGTAAGCCTGGTCGGCAAACTGAAGCTGCTGTTTGGACTGCTCCAGGTTTTCCTTGGTTTTTTCGAGTTGAAGGGCGTATCCCTCGGCAAGGTCATCCCGCTCTGCGTTGATGGCAGATTTAATTTTCGACGTTATTTCGGCAATCGTTTTTTCGTATCGCTCCACTTCTTTGCGAAGCATTACCGCATTGGCTTTCACGGTTGCAATATTTTCGTTCATCTGTGGAATCTGATCATTCAATTCCCGAATATTTTGTTCAAGAATGAGTTTCGGATCTTCCATGGAACTGACCATTCCGCCGAACATTGATTTGATAGCTCTAATAAATCGTTTAAACATAATAGTAGTGGTTGTTTAGGTTGTGCCCTGGCATGATTTGCCTAAGAGTAAAGTTAATGGATTTAAACTATTTCGCAATGTTTTATGCCCCATATTTGTGGATTCCGTTTTTGTCAACCCGGTGGGTAATTTGCTTCAGAGAATCCGGC
>SKYV01000050.1 GCA_007127745.1 Balneolaceae bacterium | reverse complement strand
TCATCCCGCACCTGATGCACTCATTTTTTGAACGCGAAGCGAAATCTCCTATCATTGATATAGGCATCAGATGCCGGATCGGGGTCCGGCATGACGTTAACGATGATGAATAACCTATTTAAGAGTTCTTTTTAGACTGCTTCACATTTGAGAATAGATACATTTATCACTTCATTGCATTTCGGATTCTGGCATCATGTTCGTTATCCAGATGGGCACTGACAATCTCTTGCCTTTGCTGTGCATTCAGTTTTTCAAGAGCAGAAATAGCCTGTTTTCGAATCAACGGATTTCTGTCTGATAGCAAGCCAGGCAAACGATCCATCCAATTGGAGGACGATTGGTCGATATCCAGCATAATGTCGAGTATTTTTTTCCGTATATCATGTGGAAATTCATCGGAAACAAACGTTGTGGCAAGATCAACAGCCCGTTCACCCTCTCCCTTTTGTGCCAGTAGTCTGATCATCAGCGGCACTTCTCTTAATACAGGTTCTCTCGTAACAAGATCTTCAACTATTTGCCCAAACCGGGCGGCATCGGTTACACGATCAAGCGAATGAATAGCACTTTGCCTCAACTCTTTGCTGGAAGTTTGAATGATGGTATTTCTGAGCCGGTTGATGACCATTTCATTTCCTTCAAAATAAGCCAGCGCTTCCACTGCAGCTTTTTGAATGGCCAAAGGATACTCGGAGGTAGAATATCTCATAAATCGGTCATCGGTGCCAGAAGCTCCTTGCGTCAGTTTCGAGATGGCAGTAAGAATGGCTGCAACTACCGCCGGTTCAGACTCATCCATTAATATATCTGTCAAAGCAAGCTGAAGGTCAGGATTTTCGGGAAACTGCGACAAAGCATATGCAGCATTTGCTCTGCGTTCTGCATCATCGTGGTTACGCAACTGATGAATCCAAAAGTAGAACGATTTTTCTTCCTCGAGAAATAGATCATCCCGACCTTCAACCGTAAGCAACAGGTTTTCCAATGCAGGCGATACATTAATAACCACTCCGTCTTCTGTTCCGGTAAACGTTACCTCGTGTCTTCGGGCTTCATTAAAGGTAATCTCTTCTACCTGAACAGTAACCAGTTCGGTTACGACTCTTTCCACATGCTGGGCTTCAAAATAGATTTCTGCAGCATTGGCTCCCTCTTCCCATTCAATACGTGCAGTGTACACGATGGGATCGGCATCTTCAGCACCTTCAATCTCCGGTTCATCCGGGGTGTATCGTTCAAAATATGGCTGACCGGTGTGCTCATAAATTTTCATCGCAAATGTTTGCCAGTCCAGTAACATATTGTTTTCCTGATAAAAGCGATCCTTCATTTGAGAAAAATCTGCAAGAAGTAAATCCAGTTCACCGGTATCAAGAAATTGTTCCCATTTTGACAATTCCGATCCTGATAGCCAGTGGTAAGGTTTATGCTCTGCAGGCTCAAGAATGTCAAAATCAAACAGGCGTTTTGCAACATCTGCCTTCAAAATGTTGATGGCATCTGCATCCGCCCACTGCTCTGGTCGTAAATAGGTGCCAATCCACTGCCCTATTATTCCGTGTTGTATCTGCTGTACCAGGTTCCCCTGTGGTTTGTACACAAAAACAATACCGGCAGCATCATTTCTTACCTCCCAGAAATCTTCTTCGAGTACCACAATATGCAGGTCACGGTAAGGAAACTCCACATTCAGATCATTCTGAATGTGCCTGAATGCAGAAGCTGCATCATTAATCAAATCGGATTCAACCTGGTCCAATTCTGAGTGGATATAAATCTGTGGATCAGCACGACGTTCAAAAATTGCTGCATCTTCGTCAGTTAATCGTTCAACCGATGCTGTTGTTGAGGTAACCAAATTTAAATCTCCAACCGCCCAGCCAAGTGAGGTTGCAGGAACCGGTATGTTTGTACTGAAGGTGGATACTTCCTCATCCACACTAATCAGCTCCGAGCTTCCTCTCCTGCCGGTAGCAACTACTTCGTACCGGGACGCATGTGTGATGTTCAGGACTGTGGTTAATTCTGTCCTTGGATGATCCATCACCGGCAGCCAGTGCCTCACAGATTTTGGAAGCTGAGAAGTCCAGATTGTACCATTGCTGTTCATATGCACACCAAATTGTGGTTCGGTATCGTACTGGATGCGCAGTTGAATGTGTTCACCCGTCTTGTAAGAGTTTTCAAGATAGATGATCAGCTCATCGTCTGAAATCCGGTAATCCAGAACCTCGCCATTTACAGATACCAGTAGAATATTCAACCCACTTGAATGCAGCCGAACACTGTCTGCACGTTCATTTTTGATGCGGGCTTCATAAAGTACATCTCCTTCAATAAGCCCATCTTCACTGATACGCAGATCTGCATCCAGATGAAGTAATTCAACATTCATGAGCGGATACTTTTCATAATCCCAGGATTGGGCGAACAAAGATTCTCCGGAAAAAACTAAGAAAAAGAGAACAAAAATAGATTTGAGCAATTTCATATTACTGTTGATTTTCAAATATGTGAACAATTTTATCCTTCAGAGTTTTATTGGTTGAAATCGCATTACCGCTTTCGATTGTGGCATGTCCGTTTACATCAGAAAATGCACCACCTGCTTCGGTTATTATAGGTAATAACGCGGCTGCATCCCAAATATGTAAAATGGCATCAATCATAATATCAGCTCTTCCGGTGGCTACCAGCATATGACCGTAGGCATCCCCCCATGTTCGGTGTATTCGGGTTGACTGCAAAAGTTCCATCAATGCGGTCTGAAACCCATGTTCTTCAAAACTGGTTACATCTGTACTTAGAAATGTTGCATCCGAAAGGTTACTGCAGGTTCTGACCGATGTTTTTTCTCCATTGTGGTAACAACCGAGATCCTTAGCGGCAGAAACAATCTCATTAAGAGCAGGCGCATAAATCACCCCGATTTCCGGTTTATTTTTAACCAGAACCCCAATCAGTGTGGTATAAAAAGGCACACCATGTATAAACGATTTTGTACCGTCTATCGGATCGAGAATCCAGACCACATCACTGTCCTCATTTTCTTTGCCAAATTCCTCCCCGATGATTCCGTGGCCGGGAAAATGTTTCCTGATTTTTTTCCTGATGATCGATTCAGCTTCCCGGTCGGCATTGGTTACGGGTGAATCATCATCTTTAATCTCAAGTTCAAAAGATTCATTAAAATAATTGAGTGTGGAATCGCCTCCCTCACGTGCAAATTCCATTGCCGCCTGTTTCAGCTCAGTCAAAGATATGCTCATAAAAATTCGTTTAATCAATTCAGGTTAACTACAATCAGAATAGATAAAGATACAAAATTTGAAGAGCACACT
>SKYV01000029.1 GCA_007127745.1 Balneolaceae bacterium | reverse complement strand
GTTTATCCGATCTCCTGATGGTACTGCATCACCGAAGCCCCGGAAGTACAGGACATACGGTTTGGCCGGCCTTCATATTTATTTATGGCCACCTGCAGTGAAACTCTGGAGTGCCGGTAATTTGGTTTATTACAATTAAATTACCGTTTGTTTATGCATTTAAAATGAAAAACAGATGGCTTCAGGCCGTACCTTTGTAAATTGAAACATGACTTGACAAGCATCAGGCATAAGCTAAAATGATTACAAAATTTCCCGTATAACCTGACTCTTGATGAGCTATTTTGGCAAAGTCTTGTTCAGACCTTATTCTGTTTTCCCTGAATGAAATTGCGGCATTGAACAAAGGTTCGTCTGTTCATTGATGCAACAATTCTGAAAGATGATGTGAGGAGAGATGGGGAATCCATCGCTTTTACTGCTCGATTGCAAATTCGAATACGAGAACGATCGTGCTAAGAGTTCCGGTTTATAAGGGCAAGGGCATTAAAGGCAGATTGAACAACAAGAGGAATCCCTCCGCCGGGATGAGTACTGCCTCCCACCAAATAGAGATTTTCAAGTGCACGAAGTTTGTTGCGGGGTCTTAAGAAAGCAGAGAATTTACTGTTCGAGGATGTTCCATAAATACTGCCACTGTTCGATCTGTATTTTTTTAAAAAATCAAGCGGGGTAATGGTTTCAACAAATTCGAGTGAATTTTCCAGGCCATTCAATCCGCGTTTTTCCAGATCAGAAATAAGAAACTGTGAATATTCTTCTTTAATTTCACTCCAATTCTGATTGTTATTAACGTGCGGAGCATTGATCAGAACAAACAGATTGGATGAACCGGAGGGCGCATCGCCCGGATCGGTAAAAGATGTATTAGCGATATAGATGGTTGGATCTTCGGGCAGTCTTTTTTCAATGAATATTTGCTGAAACTCTGTTTTATAATCGGATGAGAAAAAGATGTTATGATGTTTCAGGCTTTGCCACTTTTTTCGGCATCCCAATAACATCACAAATCCGGAACCGGATGGTTCAATTTTTTTCTGTCTTTTCTTTTTTGATGATGACAATACATCATCAGGAATTAAGTTCAAGAGAGTATCGGTGGCGTCACTGTTGGCAACAACAATGTCTGCATTCTCAGCTTCTTTGTTTTTGCACGTTAAACCCGTTACCCTGCCATTTCTGGTTTGAATAGAGGTTACGGTTTCGTTAAACCTGAATGTTACGCCCAAATCTTCAGCCAGTGTATGTAAAGCCCGGACAATTTCATAGAGTCCCCCTTTCACATAAAATCCGCCCATATTTAACTCAACGTGTGGTATCACATTTAATGTAGCAGGAGCCTGAAAAGGGGATGATCCGTTATAGGTTGTAAACCGTTTGAAAAATTTACGCAGATGTGAAGATGAAACAGAACGGTCTATTTTCTTTGAGACAGTAGTGAATGCATTGATCCTTAAGAGATTGAACAAGTTCAAATTTTTCAGATCATGAAAACTGTAGAGAGGGTTGAATATGAAGGCATTTGCTGTACGCTGGTATAGTTTTTCAGAATAGCGAAGAAAATTTTCATAAGCTGAAACATCTTCCGGGGCAAATTTCCGAATTTGTTCTTTGTTTTTTTCTAACTCTGTAAAGTTATCGAAAATAATACCATCGGGATAGAAGTACCGGCAGAGAGGATCTGGCTCAATCAATTCCAGATAATCAGAAATATTTTTTCCGCACTGTTCAAACAACTTTTTGAGCAGAAAAGGCATCGTGAGCAGCGATGGTCCGGTGTCAAAGCGGTAACCGTCTTTGAAACGTTCCTGCACTTTTCCGCCCGGGGTACAATTTTTTTCATATAATGTTACGTTGTACCCTTCGCGTGCAAGCAGGCAGGCTGAAGAGAGTCCCCCAATACCGGCCCCAATAACTATAGCTTTTTTCATTCTCTTTACGAATTGTTTACAGTTTGATAGAAACCGCTACTTTTTGATTAGTTTTGCAACAGCTTCAATATGATATGTTTGTGGAAACATATCTACCGGCTGTACGCGTTCAATCTCGAATGATTCTTTCAGGATTTTTAAATCTCTTGCCATCGTAGAAGGGTTGCAGCTCACATAAATAATCTGCGGAACATCCAGTGATGCCAGTTGGTCAACCACATCGGGATGCATACCAGATCGTGGAGGATCGGTAATGATACAGTCTGGAATTCCGTTTTTCTTCAAAAACTGTTCGTTAAACGTATCTTTCATATCACCCAATACAAATTCCGTGTTGGCCACGTCATTCTCTTTGGCGTTAAACCGTGCATTCTCGATGGCAACATCCACGATTTCAATTCCGGTAACTTTTTTTGCCTGATCGGCCAAGAAGAGTGTGAGCGTTCCAACCCCACAGTAAAGATCAAAAAGGTGACTGTCCGGTTTCAGGTTGGCAAATTCTCTGGCTACCCTGTAGAGTTTTTCTGCCTGAGCGGTATTGGTTTGAAAGAAAGCATTTGCATGTATTTTAAATGTGTGGCTGCCGATTTGATCGACGATAAAACCGGGGCCGTAAAGAACATGCTCATATCGTCCGATGGCCGTAGGATTGGGCTGATCGTTCACATTGTTTACGATGGTTGTAATTTTTGGAAAACGGTCCAGAAGAGCATCAGCCATTTTTTTGATTCGATCTTGATCATTCTGATAGGTAACCAGATTCACCATCAAATCAGTTGTGTAATGGGAATTTCGAATCACCAGATGGCGCATAAATCCTTCATTTTTAAATGTATTGAAGGCGGGGATATTATTTTCAATGCAATAAGATCGAACGAAATCCAGAATTTTGAAAGATATCGGATCCTGCAAATGGCATTCATTCAAATTCAGAATTTTGTCGAAACGCCCGGGTGCGTGCATTCCTGCTGCAAATCCGGTGTCATCCACATATTCATCAGATTGAATTTCTTCGTCCGACAACCAGCGCCGGTTGGCAAAGCTGTACTCCATTTTGTTCCGATAATAAAGCTCCTTATCGCACCCGATAATGGTTTGTACAACACCGGAATCAATATGAGCAATGCGCTCCATGTGATCACGAACATGCTGCTCTTTGATTTTTAACTGCTCGGCATACGGCAGATGCTGCCACGTACATCCACCGCAAACATTGGCATGAGAGCATTTTGGCTGCCTTCGCAGGGGAGAGGGGGCAATAATTTTTTGAACTTTGGCTTCTAAAAACTTCTTTTTTTTCCTGGTGATTCTTGCCTCAACAATATCACCCGGAGCGGTTCCGGCCACAAATACGGCTTTACCGTCGTGCTTGGCTACACCCTTACCTTTGAATGCCGTGGATTCGATTTTAAGCTCTACAATGTTTCCTTTTTTTAGTGCCATTCAGTACAAATCAATTAGTTGGAAGAATCATATTGCGATTCAAAAATAATGGAGTAGGCAGTTTTTACATCCAGGCTTTCGGTCAGTTTTTTCATGGCCAGTTCAAACTGTTTCATGGCCTGTGTGGATACAGCTTCTAAAAATTTAACAGCGGTTTCGGGATGGCGTTTTTTCAGTGTTTCAAAATCGGGTTTAAAAAAACCGAGGAGCGTGCAGTCAGACAGACAGTGTGCGGAAGAGAAACGGCGAATATCGTAGCCAATAGACATAGACCCAAACTCCGATGGCGCCTGAATATCTTTCATATATTTATCATCAGGGTTTTGGTCCACGGCACTGGTTACCGTCAGCCTTACATGCCCCTCTTCAATAAAATAGATTCCCGTTCCGGGGTCGTTCTGGTAGTAGATAAATTCTCCCTCTTTGTACTTTCTGCGGTGGCACAATTGCAGCAGTTCATATCTTTCAATGGGAGTTAAACTCTTTAACATATTTGAGTTAAAGACGATGCTTCCCTGTTTTTTAATTTTATTGAAATCACTTTTTTTAAACATGGTGCTGAAATTAAAATGAGTGGCCAATGCCAAAACTGAAGTAGGAGAGCCGGTTGTTGAACCATCCTTCTTCCAGATCATGAATGCGGTAGGTAAAGTCGAATCTGGCCACTATAAATTCCCAGTCAATCCTCAAGCCGAGGCCCGAGCCCACCGCAATTTGTTTATAAAAAGAATCTAAGAAAAATTTACCATCTCTCAGCAGTTCCTGATCATCTTCATCACGAAATGTATTTCGTGGACCATACCACACGTTTCCGGCATCGGTGTGCCAGGCAATGTGCCACTGTGCATTAAAAACATCACGCAGAAAAATCTGTCGCAATTCTTTGAAAAGTGCCAGTTTAATCTCGCCGCCGGGTATGGTTACCTCATCCGGGCTGATTCCCCCGGGACCCAGCCTGAACGGGTTCCAGCCGCGAATGTCGTTGCTTCCCCCGGCAAAAAACCTCCGGTTCAGTGGTATGGTTTCGCTTTGGCCGATGGGATGCGCCAATCCGCCAAACGCCCGAACTGCAAAAACGGAGTTTTGGGTCAGTGGAAAATATCGCCGGTAATCACCCGAAATTTTAATGAATCGGCTGTAGTCCAGATCATTGGATGAGAGCCCGAAAGGGGATGGCAGGGAACCTTCTATATCTCCGGGAGATATGACAAACCGATCCAGCGCATAGGGGATGTTTCCGGCCAGGGCCACCGAAAATTCACTAAAATAACCAAAATCTCGTTTGATAATATCCGTATTCTGACTTCGGAAAATATATCGGATAATGGATGAGAACTGTGGATTAAAATCCTGTTCGATTCTCAACAATTCAAACGAACCTTCACCAAATTCGTTAATCAAATTCTGCCTGAACTGAGAGGAGGGATTTGTGTCCACGATATCAAGCTCCAGTAGATCCAGCATACTGGTATTTCGTGGTGAATGGCGGAACTCGTAACGCAGATTGAAGCGAACGTCGGAATTGATATCAAAAAATAGCTGGTTCGACTGGCTGTAGGTTAATGAATAGCGTGTTCGTGCACTTTCGATGAGAGAACTGTTAGCCAGGAATCCGAACGGAAAATTGAGACGTGGTACAGAATATTCGGCGCGCACCTCGTAACTTTGAAAGATGGTGGCCCCGGAGGATGTTCGCCGGCCAAGCGTATCGCGTGGGGCAATTTCGCTCAGTGTTCGCGACGGAACGTATTCGATATTCGTGTTGATTCCGAGAGTTAGATTTTCTGCCTTTCCGAACAGATTGTTATTGTTATAGTTGGCTCCCACACCTGTGCCGAAACCGTATCGTCGCATGCCAAAGAATTCGGCCCTGAGAGAGTGTCTCGGCATTGTTTGAAGGTCGAAATAAACCGGAATTTCTTTTTCAGAATAATCCGGCAGTGAGGTGTCTTCGCTGAGGCCAAACCGGTTTATAACCATATTACCGAGATTTTGAAAGGAATTGATCGTTCGCATATAGGCTGACTGATCAAACTTGCTGCCCGGTTTAAAATGAAGCTGCTCCGAGAGTAAATCGAAATCGGTTTGAGCAATTTCCTGTTTCTGCATGGTTATGGTAAAACCGGGCTCGGTGTGAGGTTCGTCTTCCAGTATCAAACTTTCGTCATATGTATTTTCACCGTCGGGGCCCAGCAGATTGATGTACACATTGCCAAATTGGTAAATTTCGCCTTTGCGAATGGCAAACAGAACATCCAGCTCATCTCGGTCCTGAGAATCTCTTCTGAGAAGTGCCCGAACAGAATCTCTCTGTACAGCGGCGTAACCATAATTTTTTAAAAAATTGATGATGCGGGTCTGTTCCAGCCGGAGATCCTGTGCTCTGTATGGAGCCTCATAAATAAAGGTAGAGTCATTGAGCATACTTCCGGAAAACTCACTATCACTGTAAAAATCATCAATTAGTGAGGGATCATCAAAATCGGGCAGACCGGTGTATGAAACGGTGTTGATTTTGGTTGATGGCCCTTCATTTATTAAAAAGGAGACTTCATACCGGTTGTCACGAAATTCGATTATGGTGGTATCTACCTCGGTTTCAAAAAATCCCAGGTTTTCATAATAGACCCTGATTCGATCCATGTCGTTGGCAACCATTTCGCGGTCGAGCTGGCTGGGAGATTCTCCCACACCAAACACTCTCCAGATATAATACCAGGGTGTGAATCTCGGTATTCCAAGAAATTCCCGGTTTGTTCGGGTTCTTACAAGGGTTCGGAGGTTTCTGTTCGAAATGTTATTATTGCCTGTGAAACGAACTCTTCGCACCACTTCCACATCGTTTTCAGATATTTCTTCTCCGTTTTGATTGGCTTGAGAGTAAGACGGCTCGGTGCCAATCAAATAAACAGGCAATAATAGGAAAGCCAAAAAAAGTCGTCTCACGTATTCAATTTAATTGAAAAATAGGTATTGGCATACAAGAATCAACCCGCCAAACTGCTGAAATTTTACCAGGTTTTGAATTCGAAGCTGTCTGACGGGTTGTTCTTTATATTCTGATATGTAAGATACCTTGAAAAGTCTTTTTATGATAATAAAAAAGGCATGAAAGATTAATCAGGAGTGTTTTTCAGACATCGTCATAATCAAAGCCTTCATCTTCTTCTCCGTGAAAGAAATCTTCCTTGCGGATATAATCGGGCCAGATGTCTTCGATGCCTTCGTAGATCGTTTCTTCTCCCTCCTCAATCTCGTCAAGTTCATATAAATTATTTATAGCCTGCTGCGGTAGGCCATTTCTTTCTGCCCATTCAATTAATTCTTCTCTTGTGGCAGGAAATGGGGCTTCATCCAATGCGGCAGCTAATTCTACAGTCCAAATCATAATATGCTAATTTTATGTCGTTTTAGTGTTTTAATATGTTTCTACTATAAAGCAGATGTTTACCACACATGCAAATAAAAAACAGTAAAAATTACAAGATTTTTTATTAACTCTTATAATAGGTAAACCAAATATTTTTTATCTTAACATAGTTTCATAATAACAATCATAAAAAACACGGATTATTGTATGAGTATGCCAGGCGGTTTTGAAATGGTAATTATTGTTCTTGTTATCCTTCTGCTTTTCGGAGCTAAACGGATACCGGAACTGGCCCGAGGTATTGGGCAGGGAATAAATGAATTCCGTAAAGCTTCTGATGATATCAAGAAGGAAATTGATAAAGGTAAAGAAGGAGTAGAAGAGTCTACACGGTACGAGGAAAAAAAATCTACTGAAAAAGAAACAACTGAACAGAAAAATAATTAACATTTCTTCATGAAAAATTTGCTCTCTGTGCAGGAGCAACTGTCGTCCGGGAAAGCAAATCTCAAGGATCTTTCCGAAAAATACATTGAAAAAATACATTCCCTGAACCCGGAAATTAATGCTTTTGTCCACTTCAACGAAGAAGAGGTACGTAGTAATGCAGCCCGAATCCAGCAAAAAATTGAGACCGGTACGGCGGGTGAGCTTGCCGGTGTGTTTGTTGGGGTGAAGGATGTTATTTGTGAACGCGATAAAAAGGTAACATGTGCAAGTAAAATGCTGCACAACTTTACCAGCGTATATGATGCTACGGTTATCCGTAAACTCAGGGATCAGGACGCCCTTTTTATCGGGCGAACAAACCTGGATGAATTTGCCATGGGCTCATCTACGGAAAATTCGTATTTCGGGCCATCAAAAAATCCAGCCAATACGGATTATGTGACCGGTGGTTCAAGCGGCGGGAGTGCAGCCGTAGTAGCTGCAGACATGTGTGATGTATCGCTTGGATCTGACACGGGTGGTTCAATACGCCAACCGGCATCCTATAGCGGAGTAGTTGGACTGAAACCAACGTACAGCAGGGTTTCAAGATATGGGCTTGTGGCCTATGCCTCCTCTTTCGACTGTATTGGCCCGTTTGCCAAAAATGTTACAGATGCCGCTTTGATGTTGAAACACATCTCCGGAAAGGATGAGATGGACAATTCATCGGCCAATGTAAAAGTTGATGATTACGTTGCAGCCGTTCAAAAAGATGAAGGCAAACTGAGAGTAGGTGTGCCCAAAGAGTATTTTGGTGATGGCCTCGATGATGAAGTAAGGTCGATTGTTGAAGATCAGCTGAAAGCTCTCGAAAAGCAGAATGTGGAACTGGTGCCGGTTACACTGCCTCATATGAAGTATGGCATTGCCACCTACTATATTCTGGCAACGGCAGAAGCATCGAGCAACCTTGCCCGTTATGACGGTGTGCGCTACGGCCACCGGGCGGATATGAACAAAATTGAGGAAGAACTCGGTTCCGAAAGGCAGGCTTTAAAGCAGGAGCTCAAAGGCGCATCAGCCGCCGAAGTTGAAGAGGCGATGAGCAGTCTCGATTCTCCGTTGATTCGCCTTTATAAAAAATCGCGTACAGAAGGTTTCGGAACGGAAGTAAAACGTCGTATTCTGCTCGGAACGTATGTGCTGAGTGCCGGTTATTACGATGCTTATTATGCCAAAGCCCAGAAAGTGAGGCGCCTCATCAAGCAGGATTTTATTGACGCTTTCAGTGATGTGGATGTAATTGTTTCACCTACAGCACCGACCACGGCTTTTAAACTGGGCGAAAATCTGGATAACCCGCTTCAGATGTACCTGAATGATGTGTACACCATTTCTGCTAACCTGGCCGGTATTTGTGCTGTCAGTGTTCCTGCAGGAACTCATTCAAACGGGCTGCCGGTGGGAATCCAGTTTATGGGGAATACGTTCCGGGAAACAGATATCCTTCGGGCGGCAAAACGCATTGAATCCAATTCTTTAGCCTGATAGCTTATAAATATTGTGAACCGGTTAAAAAATAAATGGGTACTGATAACCGGTGCCACTTCCGGCATCGGCCGGGATGCTGCAATACTGTTTGCCCGAAACGGGGCGAATGTAATTATTACGGGAAGGCGTCAAAATCGGCTGGATGAATTGAAACAGAAATTAACTGAAGAAACCGGTTCTGAAATCTTTGCGTTCTGTTTTGATGTTAGAGACAGGGAAGCGTGCCGTAAGTGTGTGGACTCAATCAAACACCCAGTGGATATTCTCGTGAATAATGCCGGTTTGGCTTCCGGAAAAGACCCGGTGGATCTTGCGGATTTTGAAGACTGGGACAAAATGATTGACACCAACATTAAAGGCCTGCTGTCCATGACCCGTTTTATATCAGATAAAATGCGACAGCGAAATGAAGGCCACATCATAAATGTTGGCTCTATTGCCGGGCACGAAGCATACCCCGGTGGTTCGGTTTACTGTGGTACCAAACATGCTGTAAAGGCGATTACACAGGCAACCAAAATGGATTTGACGGGCACGAATATCAGGGTCAGTGCTGTTTCGCCGGGATTGGTTGATACAGAGTTTAGTGAAGTTCGTTTTCACGGAAACAAGGAAAAAGCCAAAGATGTGTACAAAAATTTAAAGCCATTATCGGGAATGGACGTTGCAGAAATCATTCTGTTTGTGGCAAACCGCCCACCGCATGTAAATATTCTGGATACTATCGTGCTTCCGGTTCATCAATCATCGGCAACACTGGTTCACCGATCAGAAGAGTAATTTATTTCAGAAATTTCGTATTCTAATTTACTCCACTAATACCTTGTCAACCGTAAACTCGCAAAGTTTTATCTCATCATTGTGAACCATTTTCAAACAGAGTGCTATTTCAGAAAAGAAACTTTGCGGGTTTCTACCCGAGACTTTACATGTGACACAACACAAATAATACTAAACGGCTTTTTATCTATATAAGGCAATTTATATGAAAAAAAAATTTCTGATTTGTTCCGGGCTTTTTTTGTTACTGCTCATCAGTTGTAAACGAGATACAGGCCTGCAATTCAGCGAACAGGGCAGGGAGGTTCCGCCGTTTTCTGCTGAGAATACCTATAACTACATTGAAGAGCAGGTGAACTTTGGCCCGCGTGTTCCCAATTCAGAAGCTCACAGAAACGCCATTCAATATTTTAACGAGCATTTTAGAACCTATGCAGGAGAAAACGCGGTATTTGTTCAATCATTCCAAACTGAAGTTTATGGCGATACATTACAGCTTTACAATCTGATTGCGGCTTTTGCACCCCATCATTCCGACAGAATTTTACTTGCTGCACACTGGGATTCGAGACCGCGTGCGGAAGAAGATCCCGATGATCCCGACTCACCCATTTTGGGAGCTGACGACGGAGGGAGCGGAGTAGGAGTGCTGATGGAACTGGCCACAATTTTTGCTGAACATGAACTGCCCATCGGCGTGGATATTATTTTATTTGACGGTGAAGATTACGGAGAATCATCCGACCTGGATAACTATTTTCTGGGTTCGCGTCACTGGGGGCAAAATCCTCCGGTTCCCGGATACAATCCACGGTTCGGTATTTTGCTGGATATGGTTGGTGGTCAGGGTGCTGTATTTCCCAAAGAGGGATACTCCATGCAGTTTGCACCCAATCTTGTGGATGAAATCTGGTCCATAGCTCATGAGTTTGGCCATCAGGATCTGTTTCTGGGTGAACGGGGAGGCAGGGTTGCGGATGATCATATCATTGTTGAGGAGTACACCGGAATCCCGATGATCAATATTATTCATCACAGTGTAAATCCGGCCGGTCATATTGACTTTCCGCCCTATTGGCATACTCATGACGACAACATGGACATCATCGACAAAGAGGTGTTGCAGGCCGTGGGAGATGTCCTGCTTGAATTGATTTATAACCGTATCCCGACATGAAATATATAAGACTTGAACTTCAGGTGAACGAATCTTTCCATGAGCAGCTTATTGCTGAACTGATGGATATGGACTTTTACGGTTTTGAACAGCTGGATGACAAACTGATTGCCTACGTTGAAGCCAGCCGGTATAACGATTCAAACCGGGAGTTCATTGAACAGATGCTACTCTCATTTCCCGGGGCTTCTTTTAATGAAATCAACGAAATAGACGAACAAAACTGGAATGAAGAGTGGGAACAAACGATTCAGCCACAACGGATTGGAAAATTTTTGGTGAAACCCACATGGTCCCATGAACAGGCTTCCAGGGAAGAAATACTGCTCGAAATTGATCCAAAAATGTCGTTCGGAACCGGTTATCATGCAACCACCCGACTGATGCTCAGGCAGCTTGGTAAACTTGATGTAAATGGAAAAAAAGTGATGGACGCCGGAACGGGAACCGGAATTCTGGCGATTGCAGCTATTAAACTTGGGGCAAAACACGCTGTGGGTTTTGATACTGACCCCTGGAGCCAGGAAAATGCTTTTGAAAATGTGCTGATCAATAATGTTTCGGACTCAATTGTAGTGAGAATTGGCGGTATTGAACAGATCAGAAAAAATGAAATGTTTGATTGCACACTGGCCAACATTAACCGTAATGTGATTCTGGAAATCATTCCGTTTCTGGTTGAACATACTAAAGCCGGTGGCATAATCTGTTTATCGGGATTGCTGGAGAGTGATGAAGAAGTGGTTCGGAAAAAACTCTCCGCTGAAAATGTACAGATTTTAGATTTTCAGCAGGAAGAGGAGTGGATTTTGTTTCAACTGGAGAAGGCCGGATGAAAAAAGCTTCGATCGATATTGGCACCAACTCGGTATTGTTGCTTGCAGCAGAAGTGAATCAAGGTGAAATAAAGGTTTTGGAGGAGCTACAGTCAGTTCCAAGGCTTGGGAGGGGCGTTGACCAGGATAAAAATCTACATCCGCACAGCCAGCAGCGAGTAGTGGATGTTCTCAAAACATATCAAAAACATCTGGAAAAATACCCTTCAGGAGTTGCAGCTAACACAATCGTTACAGCAACAAGTGCGGTGCGAGATGCATTGAATAAGGATGAATTTTTACACCGGGTAAAAAAAGAGACCGGCTGGGATGTGCTGTTGCTGAGCGGAACCGCTGAGGCAGAGATCTCATACCGTGGTGCACTAAGTGTATTGAAAGATCGTGATGCCGTCCACAATGTCATTCTCGATATTGGCGGCGGAAGTACCGAGGTAGCCTATGGCAAGGGCCGCATTCTGACTGACGGTTTTTCGATGGATATGGGAAGTGTGCGATTTACAGAACGCTTTTTAAAAAATGACCTTTCGCTTGCGCAAGGTATTAAAAAAATGAGGTTGGCAGCACGAGATTTTTTTGCAAACAGGCATCTGTCCATTGAAAAATTTGATGCTGTCGGAGTGGCCGGAACGGTGACCTCGATAGCGGCCATACAGGAAAAACTGAATCACTACAAGGCTGCCCGCCTGAATGGCAGTCGACTTTCCGCTGATACTGTACAAAATTTTATCCGCGAATTTTCTGAATTAACACCCGAGATGATTGAAGAAAAATATCAACCGTTTTTAACAGGCAGGGGTGATGTAATTCTTGCCGGGCTGATCATACTG
>SKYV01000148.1 GCA_007127745.1 Balneolaceae bacterium | reverse complement strand
CTGTGATTAAACCCCTTCACCCGTGATCAATTTTTGTGGTACATTGTGTGGTACATCCCCCTGAAAATAGCCCTTTATGATGTTTATAAGTAATATTTCGATCCTCTCATAATCGATTGGTCGCAGGTTCAAGTCCTGCCGGGCCCACTTCTTCGCCAAGGCTTCGGAGTGCGCGTACTCCTTTTTCTAAAAAATAAAACTCAATGGAACTTCATATCGGAGTTAATTTTTTAGTATTCTTGATCATAATTTGTATCTGAAACTGAACCTGCTCTTTTATCAAACACAACGATATTCTGTGACCCGAATTTTCTCTACTCTACTTTTTTTGATAGTTGTTGTCGGATTTTATCTGGCTTTTACCCATATCAAACCAGAGCCCCGGGCTGCAGAACCCGAACCTGAGGAATGGGTGATGGATCGTTCGTTGGTCATGTTTCTCGAAGAATTTGAACAGGGTTTTACAGAAGGTTTAAACAACGAACAGATCCCTGGCGCGGCGGTTACCATCGTGAAAGATGGCCGTGTTCTGATGCAAAAAGGATTTGGTGTAAAAGAGATGGGGAAGCATGAAAACGTGGATGAACATACCGTTTTCCGATTGGGAAGTGTATCGAAAGGTTTTGCTTCTGTTCTGACGGGAATGTTGGCAGAAGAAGGAGTTGTAAACTGGGACGTTCCCATATCCCATTATTTGAATGAATTCAGGCTAAGTGATCCGGTTCAAACCGATCGGGTTCTTATCAGACATTTACTGTCTCATACCTCAGGATTACCACGCCATGCCTATACAAATTTGATAGAAGACGGGCTTTCGCTCGATCTCATCATTCCGCGATTTGAACAAGTTCCGTTGATCGCTCAGGAAGGAAGACAAGTGTCTTATCAGAATGCGGCCTATTCAGTTATTGAAAAAGTGCTGGAAACACAAACCAATATCCCTTTTAACATTCTACTTCAAAAGAAACTGTTCGAACCGCTGGCGATGAACCGGGCATCCTATAGTTATGAGGGTATTATCAATTCCGGAAATAACGCATCGCCCCACCTGTATGCTTCACGTACACAGGGGCGAGTTCCGGTTGCAATTAACAGGAGATACTACAATGCGGTTTCCTCCGGCGGTATCAACGCTTCAGCCTCCGATATGGGAAAATGGCTTCTGCTGCTAACTGGTCATCATCCTGATATTATTTCAAAAGAAACACTTGCAGAAATTTTTACTCCAATTGCAACTATCCGTAATCGCCGATTTAGCAGATATTGGGATGGGGTGAATGAGTCGCAATACGCAAAAGGATGGCGAGTGCTTGATAATCACGGCCAAAAAATCGTATACCACGGTGGTTATGTAAACGGATACCGCAGCGAAATTGCGTTTGCTCCGGAAGACGGTATAGGAATCAGTATTCTCGTCAATACCAATTCAAGCTATGCCCTGGAAGTGATTCCCTACTTCTTTAATCACTTCAAATCAGATTTTACGGAAGTTATTTCCATGTGAGAAATCTCGGTTCCGGATGGGTTAGCCACAGATAAGTTTAGGCTCACACCCCGGTCTGTAGTTCTTTTTGCCTGCTTTATGTATGGGAGCTATATTCAGATTGACCGCTCATATTCTAACTTTACCGATATATCATGAATCGAAAATCATTCCTCAAATCGGGATTTCTGGGAAGCGCAGGTTTATTGCTGTCCGGAACATCCTCAGTAGACGCTAATTACAACCTTTCCCAAAATAAACCCGTTTTTCGTTTTGCTGTCGGCGGCGACCTGCACTATGGAGCCGGTGAATACCACAAGCATACAGAAAACCTGGTCAACTGGTTAAACAAGGAGAAAGAAGGCCGCGGATTAGACCTTTTCTTCCTGAATGGCGATGTGGTTCATGATATTACCGACAAGTACGGGGAATTGCAGGATGAATATCTCTCAGAATTATCCATGCCCTATTTTGCCACCAAAGGAAATCACGATTACCTGGAACCTGGACAAACCTGGGAATCGGTTTGGGGATATCCTGCTGACCAGATAGTGGAAGCCGGGGCGTTTGCATTTATTTTTGCAGATACAAGCCGGGGTGATAATCTGGACGCCACCGAATATACTTCAGCTGATCCTGAATGGATGCAATACGCACTTCGGAAAGTATCAGATAAAAAGGCAGTTTTTATTGTACTGCATATAGCCCAGCGCAGAGAGGGCGGTGAGGGCTGGCCTGAATCCTGGCCGAGATTTGGCGTAGGCCATCACCAGGAAAGCCGGGCTGCGGAAGCCGAGAGTGTTTTGGCCATGATTGAATCGGTACCAAATGTAAAAGCTGTATTCCATGGACATAATCATAATATTGTAAGCAGCTACATGACTTATCCGGCACCTCAGCCAAATGCAAAACCTTATTTTTTCTGCAGTAGGGTTGGGCACAACTGGGGAAATACGATCGGCTACAGAATTGTCGAAATTTATGAAAACGGATCTGCCAGAACGTATCAATATGACCCTGAATCTGAGGTTGCTTTGAACACGGAATTGATTGAAATGAAAGCAGCCGGCCAACCGTGTCGTGCCACATTCAAAAATGAGTCTTTTGACGTTCGGCTTATTTAAGTTGCCAAAAACTTATTTCTTTTTTTGTTTTTGCGGGGTGAGTTCCTGAATTCTTGGGTGTCCTAATATTGAACTCAGGGCAATGCTGATGCATATTTTAACATCATCATCACTGCCCTGACAAATTCAATCACTTCAAATCTCGGTTAGGCTCTGCAGTCAAATGGGAGTAACTGCAGTATCCTCCTCTATTGTAATAAAGATCAGATTTTTAGTTATGTATTAACTTCTCGTAGTCTTCCACGGTTCCGTTATCAAGGCAGCATTCGATAATTTGCTTGCCAAGATCATCGAGATCGGATGACATAAATTCATTCAGCATTCGGTGGAAAAATTCAAGCAGTATTTCGGCACCGGCATCGTACCCTTCCTCCTGGACTTCTCGTTGCAATTCAACTTGCAATAACCATGGCGGAATGGTACGACCTTCGAATGTCATATATTTTAAGGCATATCCCAGTACATTACATCTGGCAGGGGTTATTTGATGATCCGTGAAATTGGCATTTCCTTTTCTTGCCAAATATTCACGGACTACCCACTGAGACATGAATCCTACTTTCCATGCACCTATGTTTTGATTTGGTGTTAAGATATACTGTACTTCCGGAGTTTTAACTATTTGATCTAACAACAGGTTGGCTTGCTTAACCTTTTTACCGGTGGCAAATGGCCAATAACTGCCTACCCCTTCACTGCTTATTCCCTCAGTTTGAATAATGCTTGGATTTGCATGGCCACGCG
>SKYV01000144.1 GCA_007127745.1 Balneolaceae bacterium | reverse complement strand
TTCATCGGTGGGAATGGCCACACCCGATCCTGAACATTACGCGGTTCGTTACGGAAACGACCTGGAACGGCTTCCGTTTTATGACTTTGATCACCGGGGAGCTTCAGCCGTGTACAGCAGCGTACACGATCTGCTCAGGTTTGGAATGTTCGCTTTGGGAAATGAAACGGATGTTCCGAAGGATGTTTTACCAGATTCACTTCGTTCTGAAATGTTTGAAAAAAGTGCATCTACCGGTATGAGCCAGTTTTCGGGATATGGCCTGGGATGGAGCCTCATCGAGCACGAAAGCGGGTTGAAAGAAGTTTGGCATTCAGGCGGGATGGCCGGTGTGCGAACCGTACTGAAACTGGTGCCGGAATCCGATCTCGTAGTAGTGGTTCTTCATAATTCCAACAGTGGTCGCCCGCTGGAGATTGCAGATCAGATCGTAAGTACACTTCATCCCGGCCGATATGATACCGGTGAGCCGGTAAGAATCAGGCAAAATGAATTCGATTTTAACAGTTTAATAGGTTCATGGTCCGGAAAAATTACAACCTACTCCGGAGAACGCAGCCTGAGAATGGTTGTTGAAGAAACCGGTGACATAGATTTGCAGATGGATGATAGCGATTCGGTTCCGCTTGCCCGACCGTATGTGGATGAATTTGGATTTTTACGCGGAATATTTTTCGGAGATCTCGGAACACTGGATACCTCCCAAAAACTGTATGTGCTCTATCTGAACGCCCGACCAGATGGCGACCGGTTTTACGGCTCCGTAACGGCCATTTCAATAGGTGAATCCCGCGAAGGTTTTGCACTGTCCAGCTATCTTGAGCTTGTAAAAGAGAGGTGAGCCAATTCTGTTTTTCACATCTTTTTTAGAAACTTTTGTACCAGTAATTTCAGATCTTTTAAAAGTCAGACGGACAGAAACCAATGAAAACCCGAAGGCTTACACTGAATTTCAGGATACGTTTGTAAATGGTCCAAGAAATGTACGCACTTTATTAGAAGCTAAATTTCATGTATTCTCCTCAAATAGCTTTTTAAACATTATTCAAGACAACATTCAGATGATGTATCAAACCGAAAAAACACCTCTTTTAACCATTTTGATTTTATTCTTTTTGGGATGGATGATTCCGTTTCAACTAACTGCTCAGCCCCATCCCATCAGTCCGGGTGCCTGGGTTGATGGAGAATTGGTAACACTCGCTGAACATGATCTTAACAGATCAGATGATGTAGAAGAGAATCAGAAAAAGAAACTGACGCCGGCTGATTATGCTCAGTGGCAGCGCATCGGTGAAACTGAACTTTCTCCCGATGCAGACTGGTTTTTCTGGAATATTCACCTGGTTGAGGGCGACGGCTGGTTGATGCTCCAGAAAACGGGAGAAGACCCGGATGAGGGCTACAAATTTGATCATGCGCTTCGGGCGTCTTTTTCGAATGACAGCAACTGGTTCGGTTTTTTGATCGGTGTTTCTGAACAGGAACGGCGGAGTATGCAGGATCGCGGGGAGTCACCACGGTACGATTTTGGCCTGATGAATCTTTCAACCGCAGAAATTGATACGTTCAATAATATTTCCCGATACGAATTTTCGGAGGGTGGCAGTCATCTGCTGATGCGAAAATACCAGCCCGAAGGAAGCGGAACCCGTGGTGTCGATATTATTCTGCGGGATCTTGAAACCGGCACCAACCAGCTTATTGGAAACGTAGCTCAATACGATTTTAATGAAGACGGAACCTTGCTTGCCTATCTGATCGATTCTCATGAGAAACTGGGGAATGGCGTGCATTTGGTGGATCTTGAAGCCCGCTCAACTCGCGTGCTGGAAAGCGATGAAGCCGATTATGAAATGTTGACCTGGCACGAAAACGGCAGGTCACTCGCTTTTCTGAAAAAAACCGAACATGAAGATTTTAAGGAAGAGAGTTTTAAAATCTATCAGTTTAGCAATCTTGATGAATCACCCGTAAAAAAAGTGTTTGATCCGGAAGAGTTTTCAGATTTTCCGGATGAATTTCGCATTGTGAATTATCGCAATTTACAGTGGTCTGACGATGGTGAGCGTCTTTTTTTCGGCATTAAAGAACGAATCCGAAAAGAAGATGATGCTCCCGAAAATGAGGATGATTCAGAAACTGAAGAAACAGATAGTGAAGAGATTGAAGAGACTGAGGAAGACCCTGATGCCCATCTCGATCCCACGAATGTGGAAGTGTGGCACTGGCAGGATGACCCCATGCAGTCGCGGCAAAAAGTTCTGAGACAGCAACTGGAGCAATCCAACTTTTTGTCGGTCTGGCACCTGGAGGATGATCGGTTTTTGCAACTAACTGACAATCATGAACATATGATCACGCTTGCCGGCGATCAGAAACATGCCATTTTGTATGATCCCACACCTTACAAACCCAGAGTTCGCGAACAGTGGAACGATGTGTATTTGGTAGATGTGAATACCGGTGAGCAGCAGCAGGTTCTGGATCGCCACGAATGGGTTTTTTCATCTTCAGCCGGCGGGTATTTGATCTATTTCCGGGAAAATCACTGGTGGTCGTATCGCATTTCAGATGATCGTCATGTAAATCTGACTGAGAATCTGGATCAGCCATTCAACAATTTCAAAAATATAACCGGGCGGGAATTTGATCCTGCGTTTGGAAGAGGCCAGTGGGCAGAGGGTGATGAGTGGGTGCTCCTTTACGATGAGTTTGATGTGTACAGAGCCGATCCGGACGGGGAAAATATTGAACGAATCACCCACGGTCGGGAAAATGATATCCGTTATCGTCAACAGCGCCTTGATTTTGAGACCGATGCCATCAACCCGGACGAGCCGTTTTACCTGAACATATTTGGCGAACTCACCAAAGACCGCGGATATGCCAGAGTATATCCCGGCGGAGAAATCGAAACTCTGATCTTTGAATCAGCTCAGTTTTCAAGGCTGACGAAAGCTGAAGAGGCATCAAAATATACCTACATGAGACAGACAGCGGTGGAATCTCCCAATATTTTTCTGGTTGATGGAGAATTTGAAAATCCGGTTCAGTTGACCAGCACTAACCCACAGCAGCAGCAGTTTCACTGGGCTGGAGATGAACTGGTACATTTTACAAACAATCGGGGAGAGGAGCTTCAGGGCAGATTGATCTATCCGGCAAATTATGAACCGGGTGAACAGTACCCGATGATGGTTTTGATCTATGAGCAGTTATCTCAATCGTTGCACTCATATTCGCTGCCGTCGCGAACCAGTGCCTATAATCAGCGCAGGTTCTCATCGGAGGGATATTTTGTGTTTATGCCAGATATCACTTATGAACTGAACCGGCCGGGAATGTCTGCTGTGGAGAGTGTGGTTCCA
>SKYV01000118.1 GCA_007127745.1 Balneolaceae bacterium | reverse complement strand
GACATCTAATTGGTGTTAAATAACCAATTGCATTAGACTACAGACTGTCACCTGCCGACCACAATTTCAATTATTGCTATACTTTTACTGTCTCCTTTTCGTATTATCATTGTAATAACAGAGTAAGAACATAATTCCACTCACAATGATTAAGAAACTTCAGAAAATCGGAAACAGCCGTGGCATTCTTCTTGAAAAGCCTCTTTTAAAACTTCTTAAAGTTGAAGACGATGACAGTGTAGAGATTGTTCCGCACGAGGAAGGATTGTTGATTAAGAAAGTAGACGTCCAATCTGCCTATCGGGAGATCAGTAAAAAACACCGTAAATCTCTGGATAAACTTGCGGATTAATGCCTGAACGATTTATTTGAAATGGCAGATTTGGTTCTGGATTTTATAACAAAGAAAATCTCAAAAGAAAATGTAGCTGAACACCTGCGATCAAAATCGTTTCGGCGGTAGTTTGTTTTATTTGTAGTACTCCAAAGCTGGTTCATTGGGTCCGGGAAATTTTAAAATGCCAGTAATTATGACTCGCTCTATGGACCACCGCTAAACTTCCCCCTAAACAGCCATATGTGACTCGAATTTCCCCAGCTGAATGTGCTGTTCACTACTGCGATATCTCCACGGCTGTTTACATCCAGTTTGTTCATCAGCATGCCCTGACGGCTGCCGTTGAATCCCAACCCGGGCTCTACACTGCCATCAACCGCTTCGGGCGGATAAAAGGCGTCTCCCCCGTTATCCGACATGGTGATGCCAAGCCCCCGGGATCGCCTGCCCAATTCGGGAAAAAGTTCCCAGAGTACATAGAGGTTGTCCCCGCCATCAATCCGCAAAACCGGGTATGCCGAACTTTGTACCTGCCCTGTCTCCGGACCGGAAATTCTTTTTGATTCCTCAAACGATCCGGTACCAGCATTTGACTTTGAATATCGGATATGATAGCTGTTCCAGAGACCGTTTGGGCTTTCTGAATAGACAAGATGAATGGTTTCGTTACTATCCACTACAAACCGTGGTGCATCAGAATGGCCGTCTGATTGCAAGACATCTACCGGTTGATCAAAATTCTGTCCGTAATCTCCGGATTTTGCAAAACGGATATCTGCCTGATGCCCCTCTCCCGCTGACCAGGCCAGATAAACATTGCCATCTCGCCCGGCAGCAATGGATGGCGCCCTTGCCGGGATTTCATCAGATCCACCTGCCAATTTTGGTTCGGAGAATGATTCCCCATTATCCGTTGACCGGCTGAACCAAAGCGCACCTTCATACTCTGTCCATGCCGCATAGAGAGCTCCGTTTTCGCTTTTAGCAAGATCCAGGTTGCCGTTAAACCATCGCTGCGGAGTAAAACGCCCCTTTCCTGCACCTGCCTTTGAATTGGAGAGGTTCAGCGGGCCGTTAAACGTTTGGCCGCCATCAACTGACCTCGCAAAGAAAATTTCCCCGCCGTGAGAACCTCCGGAAAAAACAATCTCCTGCCAGAGCACATATACGTGCTCCGGGTTATCTGATGAAATAATTGCACGCGGCAGCCAGGAAAATATTCCGGGATTATTGGAAACATTCACCGGTTCGTTGAACCGTTTCTCTCCATTGGGTTCGTAGATTTGCATAAAAATGTTCTGCTTCTCCTGGTCTGCCCATACCACGGCAGCCGCCCCGTCATCGTTTAGCGATACGGCCGGGTCATCCACCAACCGAAAGTCCGAATCATTCATCCTCCACGGCCCCATGTAGGCATCTCCCGAGGCTGCCTCAACCCTTTCATCCCACTCAAACCGCTCAGAAAATTTTAAGCCCAATTCATCATCAGGCAAAAATAAAATGGCTGTTACTGCAACAGACCCGATGGCCAGAATTAACAAAAGGGCACTTTTCATAGACATTTGAGCAGGTTTGATTCTGATTATTAAGCGCTTTATTAACTTATAACGGAGAATAGAATACACCATTATATTTTTGTTGAAACGGCTTCTGCACTTTGAACTGAATTCTTTATATTGATGTTCAGATTGTTAACAAAACCTCTTTATTACTTCAAAAAAGCGCTTTTATGAATACTCAGGAAAAGCTTAAAGCCTTTCAGCAACGCATCGATAAAGGCGAAAAAATTGAACCCAAAGACTGGATGCCGGAGCGGTACCGAAAGCAGCTCATACGAATGATGAGCCAGCACGCCCATTCCGAAATTGTAGGCATGCTGCCGGAGGGAAACTGGATCACCCGGGCACCTTCGCTAAAACGTAAAATGGTTCTGCTTGCCAAAGTTCAGGATGAGGCGGGCCACGGCCTCTATCTCTACAGCGCTACGGAAACACTCGGTGTTAAGCGGCAAAATTTGGTTGAGGATTACCTCTACGGAAAGGCCAAATACTCCAGCATATTTAACTATCCCACACTCAGCTATGCAGATATTTGTGTGATCGGCTGGCTGGTGGATGGTGCCGCCATTGTCAATCAAACCATGCTGGCAAAATCTTCGTACGGCCCGTATGCCCGTGCCAATATCCGCATTTGTAAGGAAGAGAGTTTCCATAAAAAGCAGGGTTATGAAATGCTTGCCAAGATGGCAAGTGGAAGCCCTGATCAGCAAAAAATGGCACAGGATGCCGTCAATCGCTGGTGGTGGCCAACTCTTATGATGTTTGGCCCTCCGGATACTGAATCGCCCAACAGCGCCGAATTGATTAAATGGAGAGTGAAATCCAAAACCAATGATGAGCTCCGGCAAAGTTTTGTTGATCGGTCGGTGATGGAAGCACAGGCCATTGGTATTGAAATACCCGATCCCGATCTCAAATACAACGAAGAAACCGGCCATTGGGATTTTGGTGAAATTCCCTGGGATGAATTTTGGCGTGTCATCAAAGGAGACGGCCCCATGAACCGGGAACGGCTGAAAGCACGGCGAAAAGCTTATGAAGAGGGCGCATGGGTGCGTGAAGCCGCTATGGAATATGCCCGTAAAAAGAAACTCAAAGAAGATAAGGCATCCTGATTTTATTGTCGGACAAGCATTATCACGATTACAAATTCATCATCAAACAAATCAAAATTAAAAAAATAGATGTCTGCAGATCATTCAAACAATAATGTGGAATGGCCTTTGTGGGAGGTATTCTATCAGCCCGGCAACGGTAAACCGTTTGAGCATGCCGGAAGTGTACACGCCCCGGATGCCGAAATGGCCCTGCAAAACGCCCGCGACACCTATGCACGGCGAAATGAAGGTATTGCCATTTGGGTTGTACCGTCCAGCCAAATAACAGCCTCCACACCGGAAGATGTCGGGCCGTTTTTTGACCCGGCCAATGACAAAGCCTACAGGCATCCGCAATTTTACAGTACTCCCCGGGCCGTGAAAAAACGAACATAGTAACTGAAGTATCGAGTTGTTAGTAATGAGTTCCAAAAGGGCTCTAAGAACTTTGATACTCAATACTCTAAATAATGAACACAAACCAAAACATCCCGAAAGCTAAAAAAGAACTGGTTGTAGAGATATTACTCCGCCTTGCTGATGACCGCTTAATCCACGGACACAGGCTTTCCGAATGGGCGGGTCATGGTCCGGAGCTGGAGGAAGATCTGGCTCTCGCCAATGTTGCGCTTGATATGATCGGCCATGCAGCTGCTCTCTACAAATATGCAGCAGAAATTGAAGGCAAACCGGATGAGGACCATTACGCCTATTTTCGTGATGACATCGATTTTAAAAATGTGGCCATGGTGGAGCTTCCAAAAGGAGATTTTGCTTTTACCATCGCCCGGCAGTTTCTCTTTAGTGCCTACAGTTATTTTTTGTACGAAAAATTGATTGAAACTGTTGGAGATGAACAGTTTAACGGAATGCTGCAGAAACATTTCAAGGAAATCAAATATCACTTTCGCCACAGCCGTGAATGGGTGTTTCGACTCGGAGACGGAACCGAAGAGAGCCATGAACGCATCCAACATGCTTTTGATGAAATCTGGATGTACACCGGCGAACTGTTCAGCCTGGATGATGCTGAAAGAACAGCCATTGATAAAAATCTATTTGTTGATATATCCGAATTAAAAGAACCCTGGCTGGCACTTGTAAAAGATACGCTCGAGGAAGCAACACTTACGCTGCCGGATGACGATCAGTACATGTTTTCGGGATCGAGGCAAGGAAAGCATACCGAACATTTGGGACATCTTTTGGCACAAATGCAGTTTTTGCGCCGTTCGTACCCCGATGCTGAATGGAAATGATAGATGATTAGTCATAACTCAAGACTAAATGAACACAAAACAAACCATATCAAAATCTAAAATATGGTCGTGGCTGGAAGAGGTCATCGATCCTGAAATTCCTGTACTAAATGTGGTTGAAATGGGCATTGTGCGTGGCGTGGAGTTTGAAGGCGAATCCCTGATCGTAAAAATTACCCCAACCTACTCGGGCTGTCCGGCAATAAATGCCATTGAAATGGAAATCCATAAAAAGCTGAAGGAAAAAGGAATCGAAAATTTCAGGGTGGTAACCGACTATAAAGAGAGTTGGACGACCGACTGGATGACCGATCACGCCAAAAAGAAATTAAAAGATTACGGCATAGCCCCTCCTGATAAAAGCTTGAAGAGTGATGATTTTCTGGCAAATTTAAAAGGATCCCAAAAAATTGTACCCTGCCCCTGGTGCGATTCTATGGATACAGAATTGGAAAGCGAGTTCGGTTCAACCGCATGCAAATCACAGTATTACTGTAATAACTGCGATCAGCCTTTTGAGCATTTTAAATGCATCTGATTTTTCAAAAATTTCAAAATCTAAAAGATTGAAACATGTCGCATATTCTAACAAAACTTGATAACGGCATTTTTACCATCACACTGAATCGCCCGGAAAAGTACAACAGTTTTACGGAGCCGATGGCAATTGAACTTCAAAAAGCGCTTGAAGAAGCTTCTTCCGATTATATTCGATGTGTTGTTTTAAATGCCGGCGGAAAAGCTTTCTGTGCCGGACAGGATCTTCCGGAAGTGGTAGAACGTGGAAAAGACAAAAACTACGACCTTGCCGATACGGTGCGAACCAGTTACAATCCCATCATCAGAGGAATCCGGAATTTAAAAAAACCGGTGGTTTGTGCCGTACAGGGAACTGCTGCAGGAGCCGGAGCCAATCTTGCCTTTACCTGCGATATCGTGATTGCTTCAGAAAATGCTGTTTTTGTTCAGGCATTTAGTAAAATCGGTTTGATACCTGACAGCGGCGGCACCTGGTTTTTGCCGAGAATTGCCGGCTTAGCCAAAACAAACGCACTCTATCTTTTGGATGAAAAATTATCGGCTGAAGAGGCTGCGCAAATTGGGCTGATTTACAAATCGGTAGAACATGATCAGCTCGAAGAAGAGGTTTCACAAATCGCTGAAAAGCTCGCTTCCATGCCCACAAAAGGTTTTGGGCTTTTCAAACAGGCGATCAATCAAACTTTTGAAAATGATCTTGAACAGCAGCTTACACTGGAGGCAACCATGCAGGGCGAAGCCGGTAAAACTGATGATTACAAAGAGGGAGTGAAAAGCTTTCTGGAGAAGAAAAACCCTAAGTTTAAAGGAAAATAAATATCAAAAATTTAAAGTTCAGCAACATAATTTTTAAACGGCGTATTTTTCATTCCATTGAAAAATTTTCGGTCGGCAGTAACTACTTTTTGATTATACTCAATAGCAACAGATAAATAGCACGCATCATACTGAGATATGGGTAAGGCAGATGATAAATCAAACGCCATTTTTGAAATCATTTTGTAGGGAATAATTGTAAAAGGAATTTTTCTGATCTCATTGTAAATTTTTTGCGCATCTTTTGGTTCAACCAATTTCTGTCGGACTTTTTTTGTGATGATTGAATCAAACTCAATAGTAAAGAGATCGGGAACAATATACCTGTTGAACCGATTAAAAATTGCAGATGCTTTTTCCTGGTTTTCTTCTGGTAAAAACCATTTGATGGCAACGCAGGCATCAATTACCGGCAACTTCATCGCTCCCTGTCTTTTGACAGTTCTTCACCACTGTCAGGAAATGATTTTTCTGAAGCTTTATATTTCCGAAGAATTTCATTCACTCTGTTTCTTGTTTCTTCAAGATCCGGTGTGGCATGCAGTTCAAGCATTTCCTTCAACTCCTCCTGTAGCGAACGGTTGTTGTGCTTAGCCCTCTCTTTGAGCCTGTCAAGAACCTCCTTGTCAATATTTCTGATTAATACATCCGGCATAATAGTCTTATTAATGCAGTTGATATCATAATGATATCATGTTAACGGATAATATCAAAATTTAATTGTCATCCAGTCATCACTTATTTTTCTGAATATTGGTTTTGACCGTTGTTTGTTTATTTTTCGTGCAACGTTAATCTGCCAAAACATTTTTTTATGAGTTTAAATAAAAGTTCAAAAATCGGAGTAGCGGGTGCCGGTACGATGGGCACCGGGATTGCTCAAATTGCAGCCACCTTTGGTCATGACGTCTATCTGTTTGATGCATATCCCGAACAACTTGAAACATCAAAAAAAAGCCTTGAGAACATTCTGAACCGGCAGGTTGAAAAAGGCAGGATGAGTACTGATGAAATTGAGGGTATTTTGTCCCGTATCCATTTTGTTGATCATATCAAAGATTTTGCCGGTTGCGATATTGTATTTGAAGCGATTGTTGAAAACCTGCAAGCAAAAAAAGATCAGCTCGCACGGATAGAAGCCATCATATCAAAAACGTGTATTTTGGCAAGTAATACTTCATCGCTGTCAATAGCATCCATTTCTTCTGGTTTGAAAAAACCCGTCCGGTTTTTGGGGATCCATTTTTTCAACCCCGCACCCGTTATGAAACTGGTTGAGATTATACCCGGAATTTCAACGGAGTCTGAATTTACAAACCATGCACGAAGACTGATCAGTTCTTGGAATAAAATAACTGTGCTTGCTAAAGATACTCCCGGTTTTATTGTGAACCGCGTTGCCCGTCCGTTCTATGGTGAGGCGCTCCGGATTTATGAAGAAGGTATTGCCAATCACGCAACCATTGACTGGGCTCTAAAAGTACTCGGGGGTTTTAAAATGGGGCCGTTTGAACTGATGGACCTGATCGGGCATGACGTAAATTATGCCGTTACCGAAAGCGTGTTTAAGGCTTTCTACTATGACCCGCGGTTTAAACCGTCGTTTGCTCAAAAACGGCTGGTAGAGGCCGGTAGACTGGGAAAAAAATCGGGAATAGGCTTTTATGATTACCGGGAACATGCAAACAACACAGAACCTCATCTTGATGAAACTCTTGGGAATGAGATTCTGAACCGAATTTTAGTCATGCTTATCAACGAAGCAGCGGATGCCGTGTTTATGAACATTGCCACTGTTGAGGATGTTGACCTGGCCATGAAGCACGGAGTCAATTATCCGAAGGGTTTATTGGAATGGGCAGATGAACTCGGCCCGAACTGGGTGTTATCGGAGCTTGAAACCTTACAGGACTACTATGGTGAAGATCGATACAGGCCAAATCCGCTTCTCAAACAAAAAGCAAAAGACGGGGAATATTTTCATGAAAAAAGATGACCATCCGGAGAAAATTGTTCAACAGATGCTCAACAGCGATCCATTTAGCCAGTGGATGGGTATTAAGGTTCTGGAAGTTCGGGAAGGTTTCTGTAAAGCCGGAATGACCGTTCGCAAAGAGATGCAAAACGGTTACGGTGTCACTCACGGCGGAATTCTCTTTTCTCTGGCAGATAGTGCCCTGGCATTTGCATCGGCAACATTTGGAACTGTTTCCTTCGGTATTGATCATTCCATTTCTTTTACCAAAAAAACCAATACGGGAGACGAACTTATCGCAGAAGCTACCTGTATCTTTCGAGGCAGTCGTACAGGAGTGATTCAGGTAATCATTATCAATGATAAAAAACAAAAGGTTGCCGTATTAAAAGGAACCATTTACAGATCAGAGGAAAAGATCATAGCATAGATGAAATAGAAATCCTGTAAATTGAAAAAGATGGCAGGAAATCAATGCAAAAACTTTTCAAGCCATTTTTCGTACAGATTGGAAAACATTATCAGACAATTTTCGATGGCTCTCAAAAACGAAACAAAATCTACCTATAGTACAAAAGCTTTTTACGAAGAATATGTATCCGGAATGAACTCCCGGCAGCTTGGAAAGGAGTTTCAATCTGACTCCGAGCGAATTAAACAGCTCTATTTTGATGCAGTGGAAGAGCTGAATCCTAACACGCCTGCTGAGCAAATCCCTGTATTTCAGCGGCTTTTAAGCGTTTTATCGGCTCTAACCAAACGACTGAATCCCGTCAGAAGATTACTATTTGGAATATCTGTTGTCAGTTTTTTGGCTCACTATCTGTTTGTTTTACTTGGACTGACCGGCTTTATAATCTACCCGCTTTTACTGCCACTATCGTTTACGGGAATTCTGCTGATTCTTTTGGTTGAACTGCTCGAGAAATCTGATGCTCAAAAAGAACTCGATTTTGCCCGGGATATCCAGTTGAGCCTTCTTCCCCCTTCCAGCGTTCATACTCAACAACTCGAAATACAGTCTTTTGCCGCCACAGCACTTGAAGTGGGTGGAGATTATGTGGACGTCATCAACACAAATAGTGGCACCTACATCATCATAGCGGATGTTTCTGGTAAGGGTATGAGCGCGGCACTTTACATGGTAAGAATGCAGGCACTGGTTCACTTGTTGATAAAAAAACTGGAACCAAGCCCCAAAGAACTTTTTTTGGAGCTTAACAACTATGTAAAATCGAACAAACGAGACAAAACATTCGTAACAGCCTGCGCGGCATTTTTCCCGCATGGAGAAAATTATTTTCAGTTTGCAAGAGCTGGCCACAACATTCCGATTGTTTATAACAAAAAACACGACACAACCTTTAAGCTGAATACCGAAGGTTTTGCACTCGGTATGACCCCAACCAAAACTTTAAAAAATCAACTCGAAGAAAAAAAATATCAGTTTGAACCGGGAGACAGCCTGCTTCTTTACACCGATGGATTGATTGAAGCAAGAAACGAGCAAAACGAAGAGTACGGAGAAGACCGTCTCGACGGAATTTTATCCATTTACGGATCTTTGCACGCAAAAACCATCACTCAAAAAATCCAGTCTTCCATCGAGCTGTTTATTGGTGGAGAAAAACCGGTGGATGACATTACATTCACCACAATTCATAAGATTGAGCCAGCCAAACAGATTAGCGAATAATTTCAAGGGCCTGTTCCACAATATTATCTGCCGTAATTCCCAGATGTTGATATGCCTCTTTATAGGGAGCAGACACACCAAATCGGTCTAACCCGATTATTTTTCCTTCACTCCCTACCCACTTTTGCCATCCAAGAGTTGAACCGGCCTCAACAGCAATTCGTTTTTGTTGATTTGGAGGCAGTACCGAATTTTTATATTCATCCGGTTGCCGGTTGAAAATTTCAAGGGATGGTGCACTTACTACCCGTACCGAATGCCCATCGTTCTCAAGAGTTTCGGCAGCCTTGATGACAAGCTGAACCTCCGAACCGGTTGCCAATAATATGATATCCACCTTTTCACCAGATTCTTTTTTGAGCACATAAGCACCTTTCATGGCAAGTTCGGCATGCGCATATTTTTGCCGGTCGAGCACAGGTAGTGCCTGTCTGGTTAACACGAGCAGTGACGGCCCTTTCTTGTTTTCCAGAGCAACTCTCCAGCAAATGGACGTTTCATTGGCATCGGCCGGACGCAACACAACCAGGTTTGGTATGGCTCTGAGTGCGGCCAGGTGTTCCACGGGTTGATGCGTTGGGCCATCTTCTCCGAGGCCGATACTGTCGTGTGTAAATACAAAAATGGATGGTATTTTTGACAAAGCAGCAATCCGAATAGCCGGGCGGTTATAATCTGAAAAAACCAGAAAGGTGCCGCCAAATGGAATCAAGCCACCATGTAACGCCATGCCATTCAGTGCTGCTCCCATTGCATGCTCCCGTACACCATAATGAATATATCTGCCTGATCTGTTTCCGGAATCAAAAACTTCTACCCCATCCATATTTGTATTGTTGCTTCCGGTCAGGTCAGCCGAACCGCCTATCAGATTAAAAAGGTGTTTTGCCAGATGATTTAACACAACCCCCGAAGATTTCCGGGTAGCCATTCCTTTCGGATCTGCTTCAAAAACCGGCAATATTTCATCCCAGTTATTTGGCAAATTTCGAGTAACATATTTTTTAAATTCAACTCCATCAACAGGATACACTTTTTCATACTCTTTCAGCCGGTTTTTCCAGGATTCTTCCAGTTCCTCCCCTTTTTGAACCGCTGCTCGCATTTGCTCTTTTACATCATCAGGTACATAAAATTTGCGAGCTGGATCAAGGCCAAGATTTTTTTTGGTGAGTTTAATCTCGGCATCTCCGAGCGGGGCTCCGTGCGATTCGGCAGTGCCCTCTTTGTTCGGGCTTCCGAAACCGATTTTGGTTTTACATTCAATTAATGACGGTTTGTCTGTAGTTTGAGCGAAACGGATCGCCTGCTCTATCTCCTTATGATTGTGGCCATCTATAACCTGAACATCCCAGCCGTACGCTTCAAACCGCTTTTGGGTATCATCTGTAAAGGCCAGATCGGTAGATCCATCAATCGAAATTTTGTTAGAATCGTATAAGTAGATCAACTTATTTAATTTCAGATGTCCGGCCAGCGAAGCTGATTCATGCGAAATTCCTTCCATCAGATCACCATCACTCACAATGGCGTATGTGTAGTGATCAACTATTTTGAAATCATCCTTGTTAAATACTGATGCCAAATGAGCCTCAGCTATAGCCATTCCAACTCCTGTTCCAAAACCCTGCCCGAGCGGACCTGTGGTGGTTTCTACCCCGGGAGTAAGGCCAAATTCAGGGTGGCCGGGTGTGATGCTGCCGAGTTGTCTGAAATTTTTAATTTCATCAAGTGAAAGTTTATAGCCGGTTAAATGCAGAAGTGAATAGAGTAACATGGAACCGTGCCCGGCCGAAAGTATAAATCTGTCACGGTTAAACCAGTGAGGATTTATGGGATTATGTCTCAAAAATTTTGCCCATAATACATAGGCAGCATCAGCCATTCCCATAGGCATACCCGGGTGACCAGAGCTAGCCTCTTGAACTGCATCCATTGAAAGAGTTCGTATTGTATTTACGCAACGCTGGGCTAATTCTGTATGCTCCGCTTTTTTCATGTACAGGTTAAGTAATTTTTATAGTTAGTTTAGAATGGAAAAAGATAGTCAAGTTCATTGCAAGGCAAAAGGTTTGAATACAAAAAAAAAGCCGCGCAAATTGCACGGCTTTTTAAAAAATTAATCTGACGATGTTTTATCGTCCGGTTGGCGAATGTCCTTCACATTTCAGTTCAAACTGAAGTTCGTGGTTTGCCGGCTCTGTGAAATCACCATATCGGGCATTTTCGAAAGCACTGCATGCAGCTTCTATCTCTCCCTGACCTTTGAGTGCAGTTCCAAGTTCGAAATACATCTTGGCTTTGTCTGCAACACCGCCTGTATGAAGGTCGAGAGAACGTCTTGCATGCTCTTCAGCACTGCTCCAGTTGCCTCGTTCATTATATACTTCAGCAAGTCTGAAATGAGCTTCGTAAGAATTCGAATCGTAATTTTCAACACGGTTCAGCAATTCAATAGCATCACTAAAACGTCTTTCATCAGCCAGATTTACTGCCCTGTAGATCAGCTCATCACGTGCTCCGTTTCGTGCATTTTCAAGCGTACGATTATCATTCACCTGCTGAGCCACTTCAATAGCTCTGTCGTACCACTGCATAAATTCATCAACATTTTCTGGAGTCATCTGCTTTTGAACAATCCCTTTTTGATAATATGCTGTAGCATAATTCGGGTTCAACTCGATTGCCATATCCAGATCGTCCATTGCATCTTCCAGATTGTTTTGTCTGAATTGCAGAACGGAACGGATATAATAGAGTTGAGGGATTGCGGCAGTTGCCTGTTGTGCTACCTGTGTGTCGTTAAATTCCTCAGCTGCTTCCCTGGAAAGTTGAAAATACTCAATAGCATCGTTTACAGATGACAGCGTTCGTTCACTCTGGTATTGTCTGTATGCATTGGATGCCCTGCGCGCATATACTCTTGGAAGGCGCTCTTCTACAAGTTCAATGATGTCTTCCAGGTCATTTTCGCGGGATACTTCAAGAGCTTCCCTGTACATGTCGATGGCATCCTGGAATTCATTATTCCCAGCCAATTCCTGTGCAGAGTTATATAATTGAATTGCCTCTCCACGTGCCTCATCCTGAGCATTTGCTATTTGGGCGACCCCGAGGAACATAAACAGAGCTAAACAAATTGATAATATTATTTTCAGTGATTTCATGCTAATCTGGTTGATTTCGATTCTTTCTGATTTAAACGTCGTTAACTTAATGAAATTTTACATACAAAATCATTATGTATCTGCTAAAATTTCAAACTAATTTTTCCAACAAAAGTTTCTTAGTAGGAAAAATTAGGTTCAAGTCTGCGGTTTTTATAAAATTCGCAGACATATTTTACGGCTTCATCACAATCATCCGTCAGATAAAATAAATCCATATCTTTTTCGCTGATGTAGCCCTCTTCCACAAGTCTGTCTCTGAGCCAGTCAACAAGTTTCCCCCAATATTCTGATCCAACAAGAACAATAGGGATTCTTTCAATCTTTTCAGTCTGAATCAGCGTCAATGTTTCAAACAGCTCATCAAGAGTTCCAAAACCGCCGGGAAAAACGATGAAACCCTGTGCATATTTTACGAACATCACTTTTCTGACAAAAAAGTATCTGAAATTTATAATGTACTCCGGAGATACATATCTGTTCACACCTTGTTCTCTCGGCAGTTCAATGCCAAGCCCGACCGATTTGCCGCCATTCTGATAAGCTCCTTTGTTTGCCGCTTCCATTATTCCCGGCCCACCACCGGTTATCACACCAAAACCATTTTCTGAAACATTGGCTGCTGTTCTAACAGCCATTTCGTAATATTTTGAGCCGGGTTTGGAACGAGCTGATCCATAAATGGAAATGCATGGCCCGATTTTCAAAAGAGAATCGTACCCTTCTACAAACTCACCCATTACTTTGAAAATGCTCCAAAGATCTCTGTTGCTGTCTTCAAATTTATCTACCGGTTTGTCTTTTGTAGTGAAATATCTGGGTACTGTCATAATTTATTTCCTGAATAGTGATAAGGTTACTGTGAGCCCGGGTGATCCATCTGCCAGAACATCCGGTGAAATAGTGGTACGGGCCGACAGATCATCCGACACATCAAAACTTCTCATGTGTGCAAATACATAAGCGTCTATAATATTTAATCCGTATGCCAATCCCATCACCACAAACATAAAATCGCGCTGGTTGCGTAAGTTGTTTCGATTCGACTGTAACTGGCTGGCATTTACACCTTCAAGATACTCCGGGGTTGGGCCAAATTTCATATCACTTTCGGCCCCGTGCACTGCATTATAATAAGCAGCCCGATAATCCTGATATTGATCATTTAAATGAATTGTATAAATACCTACCCCCGTAAATAAACCGTATATAATTGGCACCTTCCAGATCTGCCTGTTTTCAATTTGTCCCCAGCCGGGAATCATCATCGATTTAAACAGTACTGATCTTGGTGTAGGCAGTTCATCTTCTGTTTCGTTATCATCCTGAAGCTGAACATTTTGGTACAGCCTGTTCTCAAGAAGAGTAAAGTCTTTTTCTATAAAATTGTACTGAGCTGAAAGATTATTACAGAAAATTGCAGTAGTTAAAAAAAGAATACTAATCCATTTCATCGAAGAATTGTATCAACCGTTCTAAATCGTCGTCAGAGTAATACTCAATTCTGATTTCTCCTCCCTTTCCTTTCTGTTTGATGTTTACTTTTGTGCTCAATTTACTGCGCAGTCTTTTTGAAACATCATCAAGAAATGGGTTCGTTTTAACGACTGGTGGTTTGGTTCTATTTTGCTCACTTTTTTTCTCGTAAGAGCGAACAAGTTCTTCCGTTTGCCTTACAGAAAGAGATTTGGAGATAATTCTTTTCAGCAGTTTTCGCTGATCGTTCTCATTTTTCAAATTTATCAGTGCCCTGGCATGTCCGCCGGTTATGCTTTCATCCCTCAGCGAGGCCTGAATAAAATCGGGCAGTTGAAGCAGCCGCAGTGTATTTGTTACAGTTGTGCGGTTTTTTCCTACCCTCTCTGCTACTTCACTTTGTGTATATGAGCATTCATCAATCAAGCGCTGGTACCCCAACGCAATTTCGAGCGGATTCAGCTCTTCTCGCTGAATATTTTCTATCAGTGCAAATGCAATAACTTCATCGTCATTCACCTCGCGGATGTAGGCTGGTATTTCAGGAATTCCCGCCAGTTTGGTTGCCCGCAGCCTTCTTTCTCCGCTAATCAGTTCAAAACGCTTCTGCCCCAGATAGCGCACAGTTACCGGCTGAATTAACCCGTGTCGCTCAATGGATGCGGAAAGCTGTTCGAGTGCCTCTTCATTAAAATCTGAACGTGGCTGATGGGGATTGGGACGAATGTGATCAACAGGTATGTTTAACACTACATTAACACGTTCGGCCGGCTCAATCGGAATTGCTGTTTTTGTTTTTTCCGGCTCTTCTCCTTTTTTTGAGGAGTCATCCTCATAGTCAGGAAAAAAAGCACCCAAACCTCTACCCAAAACTTTTTTAGTCATACATCCTCACGATTTAGAGAGTGCCGGGCTCGATTTGAACATCTTTTTGTTTCGCTGAATAATTTCTCGTGCCAATGATAAATAATTTTTTGCCCCGACACTGGACGCATCATATAAAATAGCCGGTTTACCAAAACTGGGAGCCTCTGCCAGCCGGATATTCCTGGCAATAATTGTTGAAAATACCCGATCATCAAAATAGCGTTTTACCTCATCGGCAACCTGGTTGGAAAGCCTGGTCCTGGTATCGTACATGGTAAGCACTACTCCTTCTATTTCAAGCTCTCTGTTCAAATGCTGCCGCACTATTTTTATCGTATTCAGTAGCTGGCCAAGCCCTTCAAGTGCATAATATTCGCACTGCACGGGTATCATCACAGAGTTGGAAGCAGTCAGCGCATTGATGGTTAAAAGTCCCAAAGAGGGCGGGCAATCGATAATGATGAAATCATACTTGTCGCGTATGCCTTCAATCGATTTAAGCAAAATTCTTTCGCGTTCATTTCGATCTACCATCTCAATTTCCGCGCCTACAAGATTGATATGCGCTGGAACCAAATCAAGATACGGCAGTTCTGTTTCGCGGACGGTGTCAAATATATCCACTCCGCCCACCATTACTTCATACACAGAGTCCGTTACGGTTTTGGGTTCGATCCCCAATCCGCTGGTCGTGTTACTTTGTGGATCGATATCAATTACAAGAGTTGGGTGTTCGATAACAGCGAGACTGGCCGCCAAATTAATTGCCGATGTCGTTTTACCGACGCCGCCTTTCTGGTTAGCAATGGATATTATTTTTCCCATTCTTACTTCTCAGGAGTTATTGTTTAAAACTATTTGGCAATATAACCCTCACCATATACCTAACCAAAAGAAGTTATTCACATTTTCATGGTGGAAAACTTTGCCAATCGGCACTTTTACCTCTCTTAGAAATAAATTCGGATTACAGAATCTCACAGAGATGACTACCGATTGCCCGTTAGATGTAGATTTCTCGGATATGATCTTGTCTCAGCAGGATCAGTAACCGGCGTCAGTTTTTGAAAACTGCTTCGGAAAATGGAATCGGATGCTGCATTTTCTGCTGCCTGCTGCCTGTCATTAAAATGGATGACTTCGTTATTGTCTACCCACGGTGATACTTTATTCTTGTTATTTATATTCGAAGAGGTGCTTGTGGGATTTTCGAAAAGAATGGGAGAATTGATGGACGCTTCATTAGAATCACCTGGTAATTGATTCTCAACATTATCGAGCAGCAGTATTCCTGAAGTCATGCCAATCAGCACAAGTGCTGCCGTAGCATAGAGTGTTGTTCGCCAGTAAGACTGTTTTTCTGATCCGTTTCTATTATCTGCCAAAACATGGATCGAATCAATAAGCTCTTTTGGTGGATCAACAGCCTTGATTTTGCCTAATTTTTCAGAAACATTTCGAAGTGTTTCTACCTCAATAAGCAGATTATTATCTTTTTGCAGATCCCTCTCAAATTCAAGTTTTTCCGAGGGATCCATCTCATCGTATAAATAGGCTATACTGCGAATATCTTTTTTATTCATAAATTATTCGATTCCTTCTCATGTTCTTCATCGAACATTTTACGAAGATTAATCAATGCATATCTCATCCGTCCGAGCGCAGTATTTATTGAAACATCAGTAAGTTCTGCAATTTCTTTAAACGGCATTTCGTAATAGTGCCGCAACATCACTACAGTGCGCTGTTCCTCCGGCAATTTTGAAATGTGCTTCAGCAGACTCGAAGTAGATTCGTCAAGCTCCAGCTTTTCGTGTTGCCCGATGGAATCTTCGTCCGGTAATCTTTCGTAAAAGTCGGTTTTTGATTCTTCATCATACGAGCTTGTAACGTCTACAAATCGTTTTTGTTTTCTGATATGATCAATTGTTGCATTATGAGCAATCCGCATAACCCAGGCAATCCATTTACCCTGTTCGTTGTAGGTGTCATCCATTTTTGTGATCACCTTGGTGAAGGTTTCCTGGAAGATATCATTGGCAACTTCCCGGTTTTGAATCATGCTGAATATATACGAATACACCTTCGCCTGGTGACGATTCATTAACTCACGAAATGCGAGCTGATCGTCTTTCTTCCTGAACAGATGAACAAGCTCCTTGTCTTGCATCTGTTCGTAATTTTTTGGTATGTGGTCTGAGTTATTAAGTCTCATAGTATTCAATTATATGTATGCGCCCTTTAATTTCAAAACATTTTTCAGCAAAACAACATTCAGGAAATCGGTAGCGCTTTTATTAAGTAAAGAAGCATATCCTGTGCCAAACTGAGTATTCTGACGAATTTTCATTATCTGGTACCATTTCTATTCTACGAAAGGTAATACTAACAGTTTTAAACAGTCTATAACATTTTCATGTTATTTTATTAAACCGTTTGACCGTGAAAATAACTGTAAACCTCCTCTCCTGTTTTGGTACCTAAAAAATCCTGAAGTGTTTCCAGATTGCTCTCTTTTATCTTTTTTACAGAACCAAAATGTTTCAGTAAAGTCTCTGCTTTTTTCTCCCCGATTCCGGGAATATTGGTCAATTCTGTTTTTAATGTGCGTTCCGATCTTCTTTTTTTGTGATAATTGATGGCAAAACGGTGTGCCTCATCTCTTGCCTTTTGCAAAAGTTTTAAAGCCGATGAGGTTTTCGGAATCATGACCGGATCTGACTTACCGGGCAAAAAAAGTTCTTCGAGCCGTTTGGCCAACCCGGCAATTTCGCTTTCCCCTTCAAAATCAATTTCGCGGAGTGCTTCAAGAGCTGCATTTAACTGGCCTTTACCCCCGTCAACCAAAATCAGATTGGGCGGCTGCAGTTTTTCTTTTTTTACTCTTGAATATCTCCGCTTGATGATCTCCTTCATCGATGCAAAATCATCCGGACCTTCAACTGTTCTGATTTTAAATCGTTTATACTCGCTTTTTCTCGGTTTGGCATCCACAAAACAGACCATGGAGGCTGTCGGGTCGGTGCCCATCATATTGGAATTATCAAAACATTCGATGCGCCTGGGCAGGCGTTTCAGTGATAAAAATTCTTTTAAATCTTTGACAGATTTGGGTATGCGATCTCGTTCTGCCTTTTGCACTTCCAGCTTTCTCTCTCCGAGTTTTACCCTGGCGTTTGCTGCCGCCATATCCACAAGCTGCCGCTTTTCCCCGATTTTCGGCACTTGTATGGGAACCTTTTTTCCATGCTGTTCCCACAAATATTGAGCCAGTGGATCGAAATCTTCCATAGAATCACTTATATAAACTTCTTCCGGCATGGACCCCAACCCGATTTTATACGAACCGGTATAATAATCCTCCACAAATGCCTGCATCAGTTTTTCTGTTTTCAGCTCCTCAATATTTCTTAAAAACCGGTGAAATTTCCCAATCAGTTTTCCCTCACGTACTTTGAACATCACACCACAGGCTTCGTTCAGCTCCGGGTCAACAGAAATTGCAAACAGATCGCGATCTTTCTTTTTACTGTCCACAATTTTCATTTTCTGATTGTACTTTTGCAGTGAATAGAGACTATCCCGCAGTTTTGCCGCCTGTTCAAACTCCATAGCCTGCGAAGCGATATCCATCTCATCCCTGATCTCACGCATCAACCCGTCGGTTTTTCCAGACAGCAGCCGTTCTACTTTTTTAATCGTTTCTTGATACAATTCCGTCTTCCAGTCGCCCGAGCAGTTTTGCAGATAATCATCAAAACAGGAGTGCCACTTTGGCACGCCACGCGATTTGTCAATCATTTTCGGGGAAACCGCACATGTACACAATTCAAATGTTTTCCGGATGGTTTCCAGCATTCTCCGCATATGCCCCACATGATCGTACGGGCCAAAATATTTGCTTCCGTCATTTATCACTGTGCGTGTCGGGTAAACTCTTGGTTTATCGTCATTTGTAATGCAGATATACGGATACGACTTATCATCCCGGTACATAATATTGTACCGGGGTTGAAACTGTTTGATCAGGTTATTTTCCAAAATCAGGGCTTCTGCTTCCGAATCGGTTACAAACACCTCCACATCAACAATTTTTTTTACCATCACCCGGATTCGCCCATCATGATTTCTGGATTCCTGAAAGTATGACTTAACCCGGTTGCGCAGCCGTTTGGCCTTGCCTACATAGAGAGGGTTCCCCCTGCTGTCTTTAAATTGATATACACCCGGTGACTGGGGTAAATGAGCCACTTTTTCATCTAATGAAATGGACATAATTAAGTGTTATGTTTGCGGATGAAATGAATTATCTGAACAGCATCATTTAATATGATCAGCAGAATATCACAAATGTATGAAATCAACCGGTACCGTTCCCGATATCGAAATTATTTACGAAGATAACCACCTCCTGGCTGTTAGTAAACCAAAAGGATTGCTTTCGCAGGAAGACTACACCGGCAACCCCGACTTGCTTACTATCTGTAAAGAATATTTAAAACGAGAATACAATAAACCCGGAAATGTATTTTTAGGACTGTTGCACAGGTTAGACAGGCCGGTCAGCGGGGTTATGCTCCTTGCAAAAACTTCAAAAGCAGCATCCAGAATCAGTGAACAGATACGGCAAAGACGTCTAAAAAAAACCTATCTTGCTGTAGTTGAAGGTGAAGCCCCGGAAAATGGATTACTGACCCATTACTTAAAAAAACAAAAGGATACCAACATCACCCGGGTGGTATCCCGGCAATCCAAAAGAGCAAAACTTGCAGAACTTATGTTCGACCGGATTAATCATAAAGACGGCTTATCTCTGCTGAAGATTACTCTGATTACGGGGCGTCCTCATCAGATACGGGTTCAGCTTGCTCACGAGGGGCTGCCAATCCGGGGAGATAAAAAGTACGGCACAGGAAAACATCAGGAAATAGCTCTGCATGCATGCGAATTGATTGTGGAACATCCCACTCTCAAAAAGGAGCTCAAATTTCAATCAAATCCACCAAAAGTAATCCCCTGGATTTACTTTGATTTATAAAAATTCGATAACCGGTCTAATGGCAATCAATTACAAAAATATCAAACTATCAGCTGTTTTCCGGGCTTTTTGAATGCTGCTTTTCCGGTAATTGTTTGTTTTAATAAGTAATCGTTGATCTCTGTCCTCTGAATGAATAATCATCCGGAAACTTGCAGGTAATTTTCATACACGGCTATGAATTCTATGAACCGAAAACAGGCTATGTCGTTACTCCACGCTGTTGTGGATAATGAGGCATCGGAACGCGAAAAGGAAGCCTTTTTGAAGTTTATTGAAACACATCCCGAAATTAGAAAAGAGTATGAAGAAATCCGCCAGCTAAAGCTTTTATTGGCCAGGAAATTTCCAAAAAAGAGAGCACCGGAACATTTGCGGCAACAAGTTTTTCAAAAAATTGATGCAATCAACGCAAACGATTCTGAAGCGGGCCGTTATGACTCATTAAAGATTCATGAAAACAGAATTCTGAAACCATTTTATCCATACATTAGTCCCGCTATCCGGTATGCCACAGCAGCCGCTGTAGTACTGATTATTACATTCTTTACCATTCTTTCACTCGATCGAATCATCCAGACCCAATCGGGTACCGGGGATGACTTTATTGAAAATCTTGCAGCTCAATATTATATGACCACGGGCGGGTTATATATTGAACCACTTTTTAAAACGGATTCTCCAACTGAAGCCGAAAATTTTCTGATCAGCCAGTATAACATGGATATTTCCGTGCCGGGCATAAAAGGTGCACAGTTCGCCGGCCTGGTGATGGTAGAGTTTTTAGACGGGTTTGAGACCCCGATGCTTGAATACATTCAGCCCGATTTGAGTGAAACAATTTACCTTTTTGTATTTGATTTGGATGAAGTTTCCTCAAATACTGTGCTTGAGCGACATAATGAAGCTGTTAAGACTTGCATACAGAAGCACGATTTTTACGTGACTGAAACTGACAGTTTTCACTCCGTATCGTGGTTATGGGATAACATCTGGTACACCGCTGTATCCAGTCACAACGGTTACGATCTTGCCTCGCTCATTGAGCCGCTCAATTATTCTCCCTGATTTTTTCCGGCTCAGGGTCTGTTTCTTTTCCGGCCACCTCTTCTGGCAGAGTTTTTGAATTTTTTGCACCCAGTTCGCGAAGCATTTCTGCCTGCCGGACAAGATTACCCGAACCTTCGGAAAGCCGGTTCATCGCCTCATCATAACTTTTTTGTGTCTGCTGAATCCTGCTGCCGATATCTTTCATGCTTTCCACAAACAGTACAAATTTATCGTACAGGGCTCCGCCACGGCTGGCAATTTCCATCGCATTTTTGTTCTGGTATTCCTGTTTCCAGACATTATCGATGGTGGCAAGCGTTGCCAGAAGCGTGGTAGGGCTAACGATAATAATGTTTTTGTCAAACGCCTCATTGTAGAGATCAGGATCGTTTTGCATGGCCAGTCCGAAAGCCGGCTCTATGGGGATAAACATCAATACAAAATCAGGGCTTTTAAAACCATGAATCTGCCCGTAATTTTTGTTGCTGAGTCCCTTCACATGTCCCATCAGCGACTGAATGTGCTGTTTAAGAGCTTTTTGTTGCTCCGAAGGTTCATCCGCTGATGTATATTTCTCATAAGCTGTAAGAGAGACTTTGGAATCGACCACTAATTTTTTCTCATCGGGCAAATGAATGATTACATCAGGCTGAAGCCTTCGTCCGTCCTCTGTTGTTGTACTCTCCTGGGTTTCATACTCATGGCCTTTTCTTAACCCGGATTTTTCAAGTATACGCTGTAAAATCACTTCACCCCAATTTCCCTGCTGTTTGGTATCGCCTTTCAGGGCTTTTGTAAGGTTGTGTGCCTCCTCACTCATTTTATGATTGAGCTCCTGAAGGGTTTTAAGGTGTTGGCCAAGTGCGCTGCGTCCTTTAATATCTTCCTTGTGTGCTTCCTCCACCCTCTTTTGAAAATCGCTGATTTTTTCACCGAGCGGCTTTAGTAACTGATCCAGTTTATCGCGGTTTTGTTCGGTAAACTTTTTCGATTTCTCCTCCAGAATATCGTTGGCAAGATTTTTAAACTCCGTTCTGAACTGTTCATGAAGTGATTCAAGTTCCTGTTTTTGCTCTGAAAGCCGCTCCTTCAAGTGTTTGTACTCTGCCGATAGTGCAGCCAACTCTTTTTCCGCTTGATTGGCTCTCTCGGCTTCCATCGTTAATTTTTGATCTTTCTCTGTGTTCGATTTCGACAGATTATCTATTCGCTCTTCAAGACGGGATTGGCGGGATTTGACGATAAAGAAAACAACCGTAAAACCGGCAGCAAAAAACAGGATGGCAATAATAAATTCGGTGAGGCCCATAGTAATTTGGTTGATTGAGAATTTATCCTAAAATACAGACTATGGGTGACAACTTCTGTCACCCTTTATCTGATTTACTATAGAGGCCGAAAAATCTCAATCAGCTAAACACATCTTTAATTTTTGAGAAAAAGCTTTTTTCTCTCTTCCTGGCACTTTTAGGATCAAAATGTTCTTCGCCCCGAAGTGCTTCCACGTGTTTTCGTTCTTCTGATGTTAAATCTTTCGGGATATACACATTCAGTTTAATGTACTGATCTCCAATGCCACTGTTATTGAGCCCTTTGATGCCCCGGCCTTTCATTCGTAGCAGTTTTCCGGGTTGAGTTCCCGGCTCAATCTTTACTTTCGCTTTACCTTTCAGCGTGGGAACTTCTACATCTGTTCCCAAAATGGCATCCGGAATACTGACCATCAGATCGTAGTAAATATCGTTGCTATCCCGTTGAAAGTACTCGTGCTCTTTTTCCTCAATCAATACAATCAAATCGCCGGGCTCTCCGCCTCTGATTCCGGCATTTCCCTGTCTGCGCAGTGTGATGTAATTTCCGTTTGCCACACCAGACGGGATGTTAACTTTAATTTTTTCATCACTCCGGTAACGTCCTTCACCTCCACATTTGGAGCATTTATTTCGGATGATGCGCCCTTCACCCTGGCAATTATGGCATGGTTGTACATTTACAAACTGCCCGAACATGGTTCTGGATACCTGCCGTACCTCCCCCATTCCGTTACAGTTAGGACATGTTTCATAATCCGATTCCGTTTCGGCGCCGGTGCCGTTACATTCGTCGCATTTTATCTGTTTTTTTACTTTCAGGGTTTTTTCAACACCTTCAGCAATTTCTTCGAGGGATAATTGAACCCGAAGTTTCATGTCTGACCCGGGACGCCCGGCACCTCTTCTTCTGCGGCTTCTGGTGCGACCTCCGCCAAACGGATCACCTCCAAAAACATCTCCACCGAATATATCACTGAACCGGCTAAAGATATCTTCAAAATCGGCATTGCCAAAATCGGATGCTCCGCCAAATCCACCCCCGTTCAGGCCCGAATGGCCAAACTGGTCGTACCGCTGTCGTTTTTGCGGATCACGTAAAACATCATAGGCTTCAGATGCCTCCTTGAATTTTTGTTCGGCGTCGGTATCCCCTTTATTGCGATCGGGGTGATACTTCATGGCCAGTTTTCGGTAGGCCTTTTTTAATTCGGCTTCGTTAGCACTTTTATCAACTCCTAAAACTTCGTAATAGTCGCGTTTAGACATGAATAACTTTTATTTATTCGCTTACAATTACTTTTGCATGACGCAGGGTTTTTTCGCCAATGATATAACCGTTCTCAATCACCTGAAGCACCGTTCCGCTTTCAACAGAATCGTCTTCCGGTTTTTGTATGAGCATGGCATCGTGCAGATCCACATTAAACGGCACACCGGTCTGATCGATCCGCTCAACCCCGTATTTTTTCAAAACTTCCTCGAATTTGTCGGCAACCATTTTAATGCCGTCCATATAAGATGAATCTGCATTGCTGCTTTCAAGTGCCTGCAGTGTGCGCAACAGATCATCATTTACTGGCAAAAATTCCTCGATCGCAGCTTCCCGGGCAGTTTGATAAATTAACTCACGTTCACGCTGCATTCGCTTTCTCATATTTTCCATTTCAGCCGCTTTGCGCAGTTGTTTTTCCTTCGTCTGATCCAGCTCTTCTTCAAGTTCCTGAATTCGCTGTTGTTGATCTTCAATTAACTGATCTACGTCGATCTGCTGTTCCGTCTGTTCTCCGGTTTCCTGAATCTCTTCTGCTGAGTCTGAAGCGGCACGTTCTTTGCCGTTTTCTTCAATTTTTTCGTTTAGCTCTTCTTCTTTTTCTTTCACTTCTTTTTTTCCTTCTACACTCATTTTTCAATTTCAAAAATTTCGTTTCATTCAATTCATTGATACAAACAATGAAATTGACGGATTATTATTTTCGGTTACAAGAATAATGGAAGATGCAAATAACATGCCACAAGCAAAAGTAATCCGCTATGGTGACAATCTTTCGCAGCCTCTTACTCATTCTCGCAGAAAAACTCGATCAGGTTGCCATCCGGGTCGGAAGCAAACACAAATCTGCCTTTTTTTCGGTTAGCCGGGCCGCTAAGGATCGTAACCTCATTTTCCCTGAGATAGGCTGCCATCTCATCCACCTGTTCCGTGCTATTAAGATAAAATCCGATATGATCCACCCGAAAATCGCGTGAATTGGGATCGTAGCTGGTTTCGGCTTCAACAATGACCAGTGTATCTTCTTCCCCGATTTTATAGACCGCCATACTCTGTCCCATTTTTCGTATCAATTCGAAACCCAGTATGTCTCCGTAAAATTCTTTCGAACGATCGATCCGATTTACCCGGATTGTAATGTGGTTGATTCCTGATGGTTTAAAGTCCATATAAATAATTCGTTGATTAAATTTTTACTCGCAAAATTCCGGCTCAATTAAAAACATATGCTGAAACAGATCTGAACCGGCAATCATTCAAAACATTATCTTTTGAACTGATTTCAGTAATTTTGCAATCAAGAAAGATAAGATGATTTCAGCACAAATTTGATCCTTTTTATTTTGCTTGCTGAAAATACTTAACCCGACTGATATGTCCAGGTCAGAACCGTGTATTTACAATGTTGGCAAAATCAGACCCAAAGCTGTAGGTTATGGCAATTGACCCGGAAAGTGTATAATCTGTAGCAAGTTCGCGCTGCTGGAGCAATATATCTTCGAGGGTTGCATCTCCTGCTGGCAGGGTAATCTGGTCCTGGATCATCTGAAAATTTGACTGCAAATTCAGCGATAAACCCTCTGTTAATCTAACAGAAACACTGCCGAAAAAAACTGCTCTACGGAGGGATGCATCATGGAAATAGTGCGATCCGATAATGCCGCCAGAGACTCTGCCCCAGGGCTGTTGGACATTTACTGAACCTCTCAGCCTGTGATTCATCAAATGTTGCTGCTCTTTTCCAAATATTGTTTCTTCAAAATAATCGATGTAGGTATAACCCACATGATATTGGAGTGTTATGGCCCTTCTTGTAGCTTCCTCGTAGGGAAGAAAACTGAACTCTATTCCCGGATTAAATTGATAGCGATTTCGAGTGTTGCGGTCATTTCTGGTTAAATAATTGGCAAACAGGCCAACCGACCAGTGCTGATTTACACTTTTTATGGCATACGTATCCAGCCCATGGCGCTTCACAGTACTGGTTACAGTTTCTTCCTCCTCCTGCCGAATTTCCACCAGAGTGTAATTAAAATAGGGCCTGATCCTCAATTTCCACTGCTCGGTTACTTTGTCTGCAAATATACCCCACCGGGAATTAAAATTAGTCCGGTTCGACTCGAGTCCGAGGCTAACTGAGCCAATATATGCTTCAAAAACCCAGTAATTCCACGGATCATCCTCCTCAAAAACCCCATTATCTTCCAGCTCTATAGTGTCATATTGAATATTGATGAACCCGGACAATGGTGTTTGATTGATGTAGGGCATAAAACCGGCTTCAAGAAGACGGTTAATCTCATTTCGGGTTTCGCTCCAGGTTTCATTTCGACCGGCCAGATAGTTCAGATCAAAATTGATATCCGGAAAGAGTCCGAGCCCGATAAATGAAAATTTGTACTCCATGCCTCCGCCGGCTGTGCGGGTCCGCGTTGCGAAAACATGAATATCGGCCTGTTCAGGATCCCGAACATAGTTAACGATTCCGATTTCACTGCGTACATGATTCATATCACAAAAGGCGCAATCAACGTAAACATGGGGAGCCCGATTTACACGCCGGTCAACGTCACCTTCAGTTATTTCTTGTTCATTTTCACCAGACTGAGCAAATATGCTTGATGAAGTGTTCATGGGTAAAAACAAGAGAATTACAGTGAAGAGAGGCAACAAACAAGTTGGATAAAACTTCATAAAACCTGAACTTCAGTATTGAAAACTATGTGTTTCATTATTAATACAGCAAAGAGGAATTTTTGCATTTATCTTATCACAGTAATATATCGGTTATTTTTAAAAACTGTATACTGATCTTTGCCGTATTTAACATCGGGAATAATTAATCATTTTATCCATTTTGTCAAACCTCTACATTATCGCCACCCCCATCGGGAATTTGGGTGACATCACATACCGGGCTGTAGAAACCCTGAAAAAGTGTGATATCATTGCCTGCGAAGACACCCGTACTTCTTCGGTTTTGCTGAAACATTACCAGATCGAAAAACCAACCATTTCATTCCATCAGCACAACGAACACAATAAAGTTGAGCATCTGATGAACCTGCTTGACGGCGGACAAAATGTGGGAATAATCAGTGATGCAGGTATGCCGGGCATTTCGGATCCCGGTTTTCTGGCTGCGAGGGCTGCCCATCAAAAAGGCCACACTGTTACACCGATACCGGGCCCCGATGCTGCAACAACCGCAGTGGTGGCCAGCGGCCTGCCGTGCGACCGGTTTGTATTTGAAGGTTTTCTGCCTCCAAAAAAAGGAAGACAAACAAGAATACAAGCCATCGCAGAATCTGAAATCACTTCTGTAATCTATGTAAGTCCGCACAAAATTATTCGATTTTTAGAAAAATTACACCAATTCTGTGGAGATGAACGTTGGGTATGCATTGCCCGCGAATTAACAAAAAAATTTGAAGAAATAGACCGGGCACAACTGGCTGACATCACCCAACGATGGAAAGCCCGAAAGTCGGTTAAAGGTGAAATTGTAGTGATTGTATCCGGTAAAAATTATACAGAATAACTTTAAGTAATAATTCGGCTTTCTTTGGTCTGACTAATGGCTGGCGTTATTTAAATAATCTGACAAACTAACCATCACATTCGGTAAAAATATCTACATGAACTCATTTCGGTTTTGGGATCATCCCTGGGCACTGGCCCTGACGGCACCTGTTTTACTGGCACTTTCATTTCCTCCCTTTGATATTTCCATATTGCAAATTCCTGCTTTCATTTTTCTATTCAGAATAAGCATGATATCGGTAACCAAACGCCAGGTGATTTTATACACCTACCCCTCATTTGTGCTCTGGAACCTGTTTTCTACCTACTGGCTGATGATGGCCACCATTGCCGGTGGAACAGCCGCTATTTTAGCCAATGCCGCTATTATGCTTATACCGCTGCTGCTGATCCGATATCTTTTTCAATCCGAAATCAATCCAATACTTACGTCTCTTTTTGCGGCGGGTGTATGGGTAAGCTACGAATTTCTCCACCACAACTGGGATCTTGCCTGGCCATGGCTGACTCTTGGCAACGGTTGGTCGAACCTGACAGGAGCCATCCAGTACATTTCTTTTACCGGAGTGTTTGGAATCTCATTTTGGGTGGTATTCAGTGCCGCTTTGTTTTATAACTACCTCATCAAACCATCAAAACAAATTTTGGCCACCGCTCTGATTATTTTCTTCCTCTTTCCGGTACTGTCGGTCATTTCCATGACAACAATGCCAAAGGAACAGGGTGAGCCCGTTGAGGTGGCGATCATTCAGCCCAACTCCGATTCCTATCAACGATTTGGTGGCCTGCCCTCCCTGGAGGCCCTGCTCGACAAACTGCTTGAGATGTCTGACAACACCCGGTCTGAACATACCGACATCATCATCTGGCCGGAAAATGCTGTTGACTCTTCCCTGCCAATGGACAATCCCTATTTCAACAGAATCAGAGACTCGGTAAAAGTTTGGAATACCAATCTGCTGACCGGTACAGGTTTTGTTGAATTTTATCCGGAAGACGATCATCCGGAAGTTGTGCGTGAAACTCAGACCGGCAGATATTACAATGTCTTTAATGCCGCGCTCTATTTTCAGCCGGAAAAAGAAACTGAAATTTATCGTAAAGGGCGGCTGGTTCCGGTTGTTGAGCGATTTCCGTTTGTAGAGTTTTTTCAGAGAATTGACCGGTTTGGCTGGTTTGAATGGGGCCGCCTCGCCGGATATGGTCTTGGCACCACAGCAGATGTTTTTCACATAAATAACCCCAAAACTCCGGCCCTGATTTGCTACGATTCTGTGTTTTCGGGTTGGGTGAATGAATTTGTGAACGAGGGCGCCAATTTTCTCACTATCATCACCAACGACGGCTGGTGGGGCGATTCGCACGGACACATCCAGCATTTCGCCTTTGCAAGGCTGCGTGCTATCGAGCATCGCATGTGGATAGCCCGATCTGCCAACAACGGAATTTCCGGCATCATTTCACCGGATGGCAAAGTACAGGTTGAAACGGAATACTGGACAGAGGATGCCTTCAGTTTTACCATTTACACAAATGAACAACCTACATTTTACAGCCGCCACGGAAACTGGCCGGGTGGTGTAAGTCTGATTTTAACCCTGGCTGGTATAGTTATGATTTCCCTCAAAAAAAGAGATAAACAATCGTAAAACTGCCGGAATAGTCCCGAAAAAGATTATTTTTTTAGTTGAGTAAAATTACTGATCATTCATGCTCACAAATTTTTGCTCAAAAACTCGTGTTTTCTCTTTATAACATATCTAAACCCGTTTCTATGAAAGCTGCAACATTTGTAATTGCTATAGCCATTCTCTTCTCCGCTAACTGTTCCAATAATAACAACTCCCAGGAAGCTGACATGGAACCCGGTTATGTTCAATTTTTTGAAGCTCTCTCCCAGGAATGTGGCAATGCCTATGCCGGGCAGCTGATGGTCCAACCCGAAACCGTAAATATGTTTACCGGAACCGAAGAAATGGTAATGCATTTTATGGAATGCAGCGGCAATGAATTGAAAATTCCGTTTCACATTGAGGATGAAGCCAATGAAAGCTGGGACAGGTCCCGAACCTGGATACTGACCCTGCATGATGACGGGCTGGAACTTCGCCATGACCACCGGAAACAGGATGGCTCGCATGATGACGTAACGATGTACGGCGGTTATTCTGTTGATGAGGGTACGGATAACGTTCAGCGGTTTCAGTCACAGCCAAGAACTGAAGAAGCCGATGGAGAGTTTCGCGGCTGGAGAATTGAATATGTTCCGGGCGAACGCTACACCTATGGAACCATCTGGAAAGACGAATGGAACATTATGGTTGAGTTTGATTTATCAGAACCGGTTGAGGCACCACCCGCTCCCTGGGGGCATGAATAATTTTAACCGATTAGTGCCCAATCAGTTCCGACCTCAACCGGGATAATTTATCTCTGATATTTCGATCGGTAATTTCGTTGTGAAAAGACTTTGCAAGACCCCAACCGTCTGATGGGTGTTCTATATCGAATTTTACCCATCGTACCATAAAATCAGCTGTCAGAAGGACAGTATAAAAATTTTCATTTCCTTGTTGTAAGCTCAACCTGAACTTTTATCTTCTGATCTTTATTATTAAATTATTTTAATGATACGTTAGCTAATAGAATAATATTCTCTCTTTTCTTCAGAACTGAGCAGAACGGCAAAAATAAAAAAATGGGAAATACGGTGCATAACTGAAGCAGATTGAACTGGAAAATTCTGATTCAATTGTAATGTACGACAGGGCTACATAACAAAGCATGGCTAAGTTAAAAAGCAATTCATATTTATACCTTCTAATTGGCACCTTTCTGACGTTTGGGGTTTTACTGGTCACATTCAACCACTATAGCAGCAAGGCTATTACAGGTACCCGGGGATTTATTTCAGGTGAAGGACACTGGGCAAAAGCTCAAAAAAATGCAATATTAGAACTCATCTATTTTGTAGAACTGGAGGATGAGAGTCACTACGAACATTTCAAAAATTCACTGATTATCATTGAGGGCGATAAACAGGCCCGAATGACTCTCTCCTCCGATACTCCCGATTATGAAATCGCCCATCAGGGATTTTTACAGGGGAACAACCACCCTGATGAAATTGATTCTATGATATGGCTGTTTTCAAGGTTTAAAAATGTCTCGCATCTGAAAAATGCCCGGACATACTGGGAATCGGCTGACCATATTATCAATGAACTGGAGGAGAAAGCAGAACTGATTCACCAACAAATCAACAGAAATGAGCTGTCAGAAGAAGATAAAAACAACTTTTTGCTGGAGCTTTATGAATTTGACAGTGAATTGAACGAGCTGGAAAGAAATTTTTCAGACGCAGTAAATGAAGCGGCACTATATGTCGATTCGGTCATTTTCAGAACTATTTTGATCGGGGGACTTTTGATAATTTTTGTTGGCGCAATCATCACGCTTTATTCATTCAGGCTTGTCCAAAAGTATTACGATGAGCGAAATGAGACAGAATTTAAATACAAAAATATTCTGGAAAATTCGCGCGACGTCATCTACCTGATGGACAGAGAGGGAAAAAAATATGAATATATCAGTCAATCAGTTGAAACCTTGCTTGGATATTCTGTAAATGAAATCCTTAAAGGCGGCACCAATTTTATTATGGACAGAGTGCATCCCGATGATAAAAAAAGAATAGAAGAGGAACGCAGAAAATTCCCAACCTCAGATCTTGAAAAGCAGATCGAACACGATACCGAGTTCAGAGTAAAAACAAAAAAGGGAGATTACATTTGGGTGAACAATAAGCGATCACTGCTTCGGGACAAAGGCAACAACCCGATTGGCATTATCGGAAATGTAAGAGATATCTCAGCCGAAGTGGAATATGTGGAACAGATCAATAAATCGCTGAAAGAGAAAGAGATACTGCTCACTGAAATTCATCACCGGGTAAAAAATAATCTGGCCATTATTTCCGGCTTGATTGAGCTTCAGAAAGAAAATGTTGACAAAAATACCAACGTACAAAATGAGCTTGAGGAGATTCAGTCCCGGATACAATCCATTGTTCTGGTACATGAAAAATTATATCAATCCGAAACGCTGTCAGAAATCAGCCTGAAAAGCTATATCGAAGATCTGACCGGTTACATCGATTCTGTGCTGAACGATAGCAGAAAATCCGTACGGATCGAAAAAAACCTGGATGATGTAACATTAAACATTATTCATGCTGTTCCTTTTGGAATTCTCTACAACGAATTGATAGTAAACATTTTTAAGCATGCTTTTAATGGGAGAACGAAACAGTGCATGGCCGAAGTGAAACTGGAAGCAGAACATGATAAAATTACTCTGACTGTGGCTGACAATGGTATTGGGCTGCCTGACAATATAAAACTGGATGAACCCGAAACATTGGGTTTTACCCTGATTAAAGCACTATCTGAGCAGTTGAACGGAACACTGGAAGTGAACAGCAGTGAAGGGACGAAATTCCGGTTTACGTTTAATTTGTCCGATGCAAATATCCCCTCTTTAAACTAATGTTGTGCCAACTATAGAATGTCGGTCATATGAGACTTCCGAAGTCTTCATGGTTGTTATCAATAGGTTTGAAAGATAAAATTGGCCAATATTTTATTAAAATCTGAAAGACTTCGGAAGTCTTTTTCATTCTCCCAATCTATAATTGACATAACACTAAGTCCTGACCTGTAAATTTTTTCTGGATTAGGATCGATTTGATGTAAAAAAATATTTTAGAAATAGATACTCCGCAAAATTTATATAACTTCAACATTGAACTAAATAGCGCGGAATACTTCCTCTATGTCAAATAATTTCAGATTTCTATTACTTTTTTCGGTTCTGATTTTTACCCTTCATGGCGCGCTGAAGGCCTCAGGCGGACCGGTTCAAACCGATAATGCCGAGGTTGAACTGATCTCAGAACAAAAAAATATTTTACCCGGACAAACATTCTGGATTGGAATCCGGATGGACATGCGCGATGGATGGTATGTTTATTACAGAAATCCGGGCGACTCCGGGATGCCCATGATGGTGAATTGGCTGCACGAAAAAGAGTATAATATCGGCGAAATTCAGTGGCCCACTCCCCTTTGGATTGATGTATCAGGCGGATTAACCAGTTACGGGTATTACGATAATATCCTCTTTATGATGGAAGCAACCGCTCCCGCCGATTTGCAGCCCGGTGATGAAATTACCCTGATGGCCGAAGCCGACTGGTTAATTTGCGAAGATATCTGCATTCCTGAATATGCCGATATCGAACTTACACTTACCGTTGCCGAAGATGAGGTTGATTACAATGAAGAGTGGCTGCCGCTTTTTGCCGAAACAAGAGAGGATCTGCATGTTACCCTCGACTATTGGGAAGCATCAGGATCTTACGAAGACGGCAGAGCTACACTTACCCTGTCAACTGATGCATTTTCACTGCCGGAATACAGTGAAATCCGGTACTTCGCCAAAAAAGATAGCGAGATCGAAAACGGCGCAGAACAGCCATTTACCATCTCCGGAAACTCCATCACCATGGAGTTGCAAAAATCCACGTACAAATCAGGTGATATAGAGCGCCTGTGGGGATTACTCTACTCTCCCGATGGCTGGGATGAGGAAGGAAATATCAAGGCAATGGTGGTTGATGTGGATTTGACGGAGGAAGCTGTACTTGCCGAAGAAGTATCTTCACTTCCGGTTTTCTCATCCCGTTTTCTGCTGATTCTTGGCTTCGCACTTTTAGGCGGTTTGATTCTTAACCTGATGCCTTGTGTTTTTCCGATCCTTTCCATCAAGGTGATGAATTTTATGCAGATGTCCGGACAAAGCGGCAGCAAGGTTAAAACTCACGGATGGGTTTTTGGTGCCGGTGTGCTGATCTCATTTCTGATACTTGCCGGACTGTTGCTCCTCCTCAGGGCAGGCGGACAGGAACTCGGATGGGGATTCCAGCTTCAAACACCCGCATTTATTGCTTTCATGACATTTCTGATGTTTGGCCTTGGCCTGAGCCTGATGGGGCTCTTTGAAATCGGAAATTCACTTATCAGTGTTGCCGGCAAAGCCAATACCGGAGAAGGCCTGCGCGGATCTTTTTTCAGCGGAATCCTTGCCACCGTACTGGCTACACCCTGTACGGCTCCATTCATGGGAACTGCACTCGGGGTGGCAATTACCCTGCCTGCCACAAGCGCACTTATAATTTTTGCAGCTTTGGGAATCGGAATGGCTGCTCCTTACATCATTTTATCATCCTTCCCATATCTGCTCAAATTCCTGCCGAAACCGGGAAGCTGGATGGAAACATTCAAACAACTACTCGCCTTTCCGCTGTTCGCAACCGCAATCTGGCTGATTTGGGTATTCGGCCAGCAAACCGGAGTAGACGGCCTCACCAGGCTTTTGATCGGTCTTTTGATGCTTTCATTCGGAATTTGGATTCTTTACCGCTGGAACGCATTTCAGATTTCCACTAAAGCAAGAGTTTTCAGTCGTTCCGTGGTTACCGGCTTGATTGTTGCCGGATTTCTGTTTTCTGCTTCATCTGCTCCGGCAACCCAGCAAAACGAAGATGGCATTACCGTAAGTTTAGGTGTTGAATGGCAAAACTTTAGCAATGAATTGGTTGAAGAGTATCGCGATCAGGGAAAGAATATGTTTATTGATTTTACAGCAGATTGGTGCATTACCTGCAAGGCAAACGAAAGAGTTGTATTTACATCAAACCGCGTGAAAGACCGGTTCGATGAACTCGGCTTTGAAATGATTAAAGCCGACT
>SKYV01000058.1 GCA_007127745.1 Balneolaceae bacterium | reverse complement strand
ATGGAAAATTGAATATGGTAATATACCCTGCCGGTCAGCTTGGTGGCGAAAGGGAGCTTCTGGAACTAATACAAATCGGAACTATTGGCATGACCAAAGTTTCTGCGGGGTCGCTCGAAAATATCGTACCCGAGATGCGCGTTTTTAGCCTGCCTTATCTTTTTCGGGATAAAGAACATATGGAACATGTTTTATGGGGTGAAATTGGGGAAGAACTTTTAGAAACCGGTACAAAATATCGCTTAAAAGGTATAGCTTATTATGATGCCGGCAGCCGAAGTTTTTATTCTGTAGACAGGCCCATACACTCCCCGGAAGACCTCAGAGGTATGAAAATCCGGGTCATGCCAAGTGCAATGGCCACGATGTTCATCAGAACCTATAATGCATCGCCCACTCCGCTTGCCTATGGTGAGCTGTACACCGCCTTCCAGGGAGGCATTGTAGATGCCGCAGAAAATAATCCGCCGAGCTTTTACACATCCAGGCATTATGAAGTTTGCAACTATTACATCCTAAATGAGCATACTACCATCCCCGATGTACTGGTACTTGGCACTCACGTTTGGGATAATCTTACCGAACAGGAACAGAAATGGCTGCAAAGAGCCGTGGATGATTCGGTTGAACTGCAACGGGTACTTTGGGAAGAATCTGTTGAAGAATCTTACCGAATAGTACAGGAAGCCGGTGTAGAAATTATTAATCCGGATATTGAACCCTTCCGCGAGCACTCCCGCCCGCTGTATGAAAGCTTCAGAAACAATACCCCCGAACTTTACCGCTGGGTAGAGCGTATTCAGCAAGCGGCCGAATAAGGAAACTGTCAACTTCAAACATTTTAACTAACCGTGCGAAAAATTATTGATACTGCTGTTCGGAACACTCTCGTTTTTTTAATGGGCTTGTTGGTGATTGTGGTTGTATGGCAGGTTTTTTCCCGCTACATCCTCAATGCGCCCAGCACCTTTACCGATGAACTGGCACGCTTTCTTTTGATTTGGGTTAGCCTTCTGGGTGCTGCTTATTTTTCCGGCAAAAACCAGCATATTGCTATAAACACACTTCCTGAGCGCCTTAATCCGGCCAACCGTAAACGCCTGAACATCACCATCAATGTGATTATAATTATGTTTGTAAGCTGCGTTTTTGTGATTGGAGCAGCGCAGCTTGTATGGGCAACTTTTACCTTCATGCAGATTACACCGTCCCTTCAGATCCCCATGGCGGTTGTCTACAGTATTGGACCAATAAGCGGGTTTTTGATTATCTACTACAAACTAACCGATATCCTGGAAATTATGCGATCATCTCCCGAGCAAGTTGAGGAGGAGCAGCCTTTCGACCGGGAAGAATTTACAGGATCTATTTAAAACAAACGCCCTATGGGATTACTTGAGATACTGATACTTGTACTAAGTTTCCTCATTTTGCTGGCCATCGGGGTGCCAGTGGCATGGACACTGGGCATTGCCAGTGTGCTAACCATATTGTTCTCACTCGAAACAATGACGGCTTTTACAACCATGGCCCAGCAGGTTCTCGTCAGCCTGGACAGCTTTACCCTACTGGCCATTCCATTTTTCATTCTTGCCGGGCAACTCATGAACAAAGGAGGAATTGCCACCCGGCTGATTGACTTTGCCAAAGACCTGATCGGCTCGCTGCCCGGTGGGCTTGCCCATATTAATGTGGTTGCAGCCATGCTTTTTGGGGCTATTGCCGGCTCTTCGGTTGCAGCAGCCTCTGCTATTGGCAGTATCCTTGGGCCACGTATGGAGAAGGAAGGCTACACCAAAGAGTTTGGGGCTGCTATTAATATTACATCCTCAACCATGGGACTCATCATTCCACCCTCAAACATTCTGATTGTCTATTCCCTGGCCAGCGGTGGCACTTCAATTGCCGCCCTGTTTATTGCCGGTTATATTCCGGGAATTTTAACCGGGTTGATACTGATGGGAGTAGCAGCGGTATGGGCATTGCGAATGAATTTTCCTGTAGGTGAACGAAGCTCAATGAAAGCAACCGTGCGCTCGTTTATGCGTGCCTTTCCAAGTCTTCTTTTGCTGATTATTGTAATCGGCGGAATTGTAATAGGTATCTTTACAGCCACTGAAGCCGCAGCGATTGCCGTGGTTTATACCCTTGGTCTGGCTTTTGTCTATCGCGAAATTACTGTTAAGGATCTGCCAGATGTACTTATGGGTGCAGTTCAGACAACATCTATAGTTATGTTACTCATTGCCACTTCCATCAGTATGTCGTGGGTAATGTCTTTCGGGCATATTCCCCATTCCATCAGTGAGGCGATGTTATCTCTGAGCGACAACAAAATTGTGATTCTGCTGATTATCAACCTGCTGTTGCTCTTTGTAGGTATGTTCATGGACATCACCCCTGCGGTTTTGATCTTTACCCCCATCTTTTTGCCAGTGGTACTTGAGTTGGGCATCGACCCGGTTCATTTCGGTATCATTATGATTATGAATCTCTGTATTGGAATTTGCACCCCACCTGTTGGTACCCTTCTTTTTGTAGGAGTGAGTGTGGCCGGAACTACCATTGAAAAGGTGATTAAACCACTGTTGCCATTATTTATCGCAATGATAATAACCCTGTTATTAGTCACCTTCTGGGAAGACTTAAGCCTGGCTCTGCCACGCTTGTTTGACTTGATGTAACTGAAATCTAATGAAAGTTTAATGTCGGATTTTTAAGAATCCTTTATCATTCTTTCAACCCCCAGTTCCAGGCCGGTAATTTCGGCTAAGCCCTTCATTCGCCCAAGAAGCGGGTAACCAGGGTTGTAAGCATGCTCTACGTCTGACAGTATCTGTAGTCCATGATCTACCCGCATCGGCATAGCGGTATCTTCCTGCCCCGCCTTAATCCGTCTGTTCTGTTCAATTAACAACTTCTTCAATATTTCAAACATATCCACTCTACCATCAATATGTCCGGATTCGTAGAAATCGAGATTATCACAGAGATTTGTATTTCTTAAATGAACAAACTGGATTCGATTTGAAAAACGTGTTACAATTTCTTCGAGATTATTCTCTGGATTTACACTTAATGATCCTGTGCAAAACGTAAGTCCATTCGCAGGAGATTGAACGCAATTTGTAATCCACTCAATATCTTCGAGGTTGCTTACAATTCTGGGGAGGCCCAAAACCGGCCTTGGAGGATCATCTGGATGAATTGCAAAACGAACTCCCGCTTTCTCTGCTTCAGGTATAATTCTCTCTAAAAAATATTTCAGAAATTCTCGCAATTTGGCTTTGTCTATACCCTTATAAAGAGATAATAACTCTTTAAAGCTTCTAATCGGATCAGTTTCACCATCCAGTTTCAGGCCATCGACAAAACCCTGAGTTTTCAAAATGATATTTTCGACAAGAATCTTTTTATCATCAGATGTTAACTCTTTACCAATGGCCAAAGCTTTTTCTACAACATCTGATAGATACTCATTTTTTGCTTCTTCGCGCTTCAACATAAAAATTTCGAATGCTACAAAGCGTGCGTAATCGAAATATAGAGAATAGGTCCCATTTGGTTTATTATAATTAAGGTCCGTTCTAATCCAATCAATCACCGGCATAAAGTTGTAGCAAATTGTATCTATACCACATGTTCCTAAATTCCTGATACTCTGAATATAGTTGTCGATCAACAGGTCTCTGTTTTCACCACCAAATTTAATCTCTTCATGAACAGGAAGGCTTTCTACAACCGACCATGCCATTCCTTTTTCTTCAATTATTTTTTTTGTATTGAGGATTTCTGGTTTCTTCCAAATCTCTCCTTTCGGAATATGATGTAGGGAGGTGACAATACCCTCTACACCTATTTGCCGTAAATCGTCAAGTCGAATTTGATCTTTTTCTCCAAACCAACGCCATGTTTTTTGTAAAGCCATATTCAAAGTGCAAGCTTTTAATTATTGGTTTTGAATTGATCAGCTTAAAATCCTATTGAATTTCCTCCATCTACGGGTAAATTTACGCCGGTTATAAAGCTCGATGCATCAGATGCAAGATATGCGGCGGCATATGCTACATCTTCCGGGGTACCCAGTTTTTGCAAAGGTGTTCTCGACAGTACTTTTTCCTTGCGGGCTGGATCTGAATTAAATGCGGTATGTAGCATAGGGGATTCAATAAAACCCGGTGCAATTGCATTTACACGAACGCCTTTAGGAGAAAGATCTACAGCCAGCGATCGGGTGAGTCCTAAAACTCCGGCTTTGGATGCTGAGTATGCGATTACTTTTGGAATACCATAAATAGCTGCCATCGATGTTACATTAATGATCGACCCCTTATTACGCTTCACCATCCGCTTTCCCATTTCACGAGACATAGCGAATAAGCCGTTAAGATTTGTCTGCAAAATATGATTAAATTCATTATCAGTCGTATCTAGAACGTACTTTTTTAAATTTATCCCTGCATTATTTACAAGAATATCAATGGGCCCAAACTTTTGTTCTACTGTTTCAACGAAATCGGGTATTGATTCTAATTTCGTAACATCATTCACTACATAATCAGCCCGCCCTGTTAATTTTTCGCATGCCGATTTAAGAACTTTTTCTCTGCGGCCTGTTATAATCACTTTGCAATTCATATCGGCAAATACGCGGGCTATTCCAAAACCCAATCCTGTGCCTCCACCCGTTATGACAGCAATTTTTTCGGTGAGATCAAAATGAGAATGTTTCATATTTTATATTTTAACAGAACTTTTTTTGTTAATAGCTTACGATTCTTGTTCACTTGTAAAATTCTAACTTTACATCTACCTGATTGATCGGCTTTTTGAGTAAGCTTGAGTCGTTAAGTAATATTTTGTTTCCAGGTTAGTACGTTCCCAATCCGGAAGTGCACCTGCATTCAGAGCATGTAAATAGCGTTCAGTTACTCTTGTAAAATGCTCTTCATGGGTTTCAACAAATTCATCGGGTATATTAATCTTCCAGCCTAAGTCTGTATACTCGGCAGATAACCCGGGAAACTGGTCACTCAAGTTATCAATGGCGCTGTTCAAGATATCCTCAAACTGTTCCTGATTGGCCGATTCGGTTGATTCCACGTAGAGAGTAGCTACAAAATCCTGTTCAATGTCCTGATGAATAATGAGATTTGCCAGTGTTCCTCTCATGATTGAATAATGGGTGTCTCCACCGTCAGGATTGGTAAAGCCCCACTGCGCTGACACCTTGCCATACACATCTCTGGCTTTAAATATAAATTCGCCGTTGGCAACCATATTTAATACCGTATCAGCAACTACATCATCCATCAAATAATTGGGGAAATCTTCTGCGCCGGTAATCAGTTCGAACTGTGAGCGGGTAAGTTCGGTATTCCAAACCCTTGCATCTACAACCTTAACCCCATCAATCTCAAGTCTGTAGTCAATGGGTTCTTCAGGGAAAGATTGCCAGAGAACCAGGTCAATGAGATGGGTAGTCACATCCACTATAGTCTCCCCTTGCTGGTTCACATCAAAAAACCATTCAGGGCGAACAAGTGTTTCACCGGCCACTGTTTTATAGAAAAAGTGCACACTCTCTTTTACAATAGCGGGTTCATCCGGGCTTCCGGGCACCATTTCTCCAAACAGTTCGCTTTGCCGGGAAAGCTCCTTCTGCAGAATACTGGTAATCTCATGCCTCTCGGTCATCATATCATTGACTACCAGACCCTGTTCGTCCGCTGCAGCCAAGGCATCAACAAGAACTGAAAATTGCTCTGGGTGAATAATCATGGGCTTATCAGACAATACATTAATTCTGTTGTCAATTGCCTGATTGATATATTCAATTTTTCTGGCATTATTCCCTGCCACCATCATTACATTCCCGGGCTTCTCTTCAATCATCCGGCTTAAATAGTCTTCGCCGGTATATACTTCCGGGTTCCAGTTCGTGGGGTTTTCGGACCGATTATTGAACTGGTTGACCATATTCAGATAGGAATCGAGTTCGCTTCCGCCAGGCGCATACACATAGACGTTTGGATCAACCTGAGGGTAATCATGCATATGAATCAAACCGGCATGAAAATGGCCGGGGTTTAAATTGATAAGACGTACATCATAATCAGTTGTGGTTTCCTGTTGGCACGATATCAGTGCAAATATTAGCAGTGTGTAAAAAAAATACTCAACCTTCATGTTTTTGTATTATTTAGGCCTGCCAATGAGCAATTAAATCCAAAAATGGTAACTGGTGGGCCGGCCTTTGATTTGTAAATTTTAATGTTCAATCATTCCCAGCTTCAAATAAATCAGGGACCTGTATAAATGCTATATCCTTAACGCCGGAACTTGCGATAGTTTATAGGGATACCTCTGTGGCCTTGATAGCATTGCATTGGCTTCGTCATCGTTTTTGAAGCGTTCGTTTACGGGATCCCAATAGAGTTTGCGTGGTAACTTCATCGCAATATGAGCTATCAGACAGGCTGTTGCTGAGCGATGCGCAATTTCTGGTGGAGCGGCTGTTTTTTCACGTGTTTTAATGCAGTTTATCCAGTTTGCGTGCTGCTCTTCTCCTTTATACAATTGTATTTCATTTGGGCCTATTTCAGAATCAAGAATTGCACGACTGCTGGCCTGCAGGGGGCCGCTCGTCACTTCTCCGGTATCTGGATCATCATCGGTTACCGGACCGCCGCCCCTGGTAACAAATATCCATCCTTCATCACCTTCAAACCGTATACCATTGGGAAAGTCTCCGGATATAAACATTCTAATATCATTCGCATATTTTGCTTCTACACGGAAATCTCCATGCACATTCCACAATCCGTCATAATTCGGATCATCAGTAGGAAATTCGGCTTCCGCTTCGATTTCCAGCGGACCGGTATATTCGGTACCCATTCCCCAATGTGCGGTGTCTACGTGGTGGGTTCCCCAGCCGGTTATCATTCCCGCGGAAAATTGTTCGATGCGAAGCCATCCCGGACGGCCATAACCCTGCTGCGGATGCACTCTTTGCTCGGTGTATTGCTGGTGTGGAGTGGTACCTAACCACGCATCATAATCAAAATGATCGGGCACAGGCATCGGAATTGGATCACCACCGGCCGGATCGCCGGGCAAACCAACTTGTACAGTATGCAATTGCCCGATTCTTCCATTTCTCACCAATTCACAAGCACGGCGGAAATGCGGCCAGGGTGTATCGCCCCTCTGCTGGCTTCCTAATTGAAACACCGTACCAGTGCGATGCAGAATATTACTCATAATCCTGCCTTCTTCAACCGTAAGTGAAAGAGGTTTCTCCATATAGATATCTTTACCTGCCAGTGCAGCTTCCACACAAGGCAACAAATGTGCATGATCCGGAGTGCTGATAATGACAGCATCAATATCGGATTGTACCAGCAACTCCCTGTAGTCCTGATACATTTTAACATCCACATAATTCTCGCTCCCTTTGTTTTCAGCATACCATTCTTGCACCAGTTGCTTGCCTTCTTGCATTCGCTTGCGGTCTACATCACATACCGCAACCATACGCACATCTTCGTTATCCATGGTACGCGGCATGTTGTGCCCACGCGCAATTCGGCCACAGCCAATTTGAGCTACATTAATTTTGTTACTCGGTGCATTTTTACCAAAAACTGTTGAGGGTACGATTGATGGAGCAATAAACAATCCTGCCGTTCCAAATAATGAGGTCTTCAGGTAGTTACGCCTGCTCATTCCTGTTTTTTTATTTTGCTTAGTCATAATGCCTGGATCTTTTTTCGTTTTGTATTTTTGAAATTGATTTGACCTGCGTTGGATTATGTTAATTATGGAGTAATTTTTATGAGAAAGAATAACTCCCCATTATCAAAGGGGATTTAGGGGGATGTCTCCCCTAACAATGGGGACTACCCCTCAACATCTCTCCGCCAGCCGGCGGAAGACTTTTATTGCTCAGATCTATAGTTTCCCATACAATTAAACATGTTGATTATTCGCTTTTAAATTCATCATAGTAGCCAGAGATTCCAGCTTCATCGGGGCTTCCAGTGTGAACTACTACCCGGTATGACAGGTTAACTGCATCCCCTTTTCCCATAAATGTACCGGCATCTTCATCCTCCGGCCAGTAGATTGGAGTGGGAGAGAAAAACCCGTAATCGCGCGTAAACCAAGGGGCTTCGGGCCAATCATTACTGGGATGTTGCATAATGGTCATCCCCTCATATCTGCCACCTCGTTCTCCATAGTACGAAATCCAGGGAGATCTGACTCCAAAAGTCCCGTCCTCACCCTCATCGCCGGCGGCATTCACCATTGTACCGCCATTGATCACTGCAAGGTCAGGATCCATTCTTCCGCTAAACAGGGAGTGATTATTTCGTCTGATGGTTACATCGTGCAGGGGCAGTAAACTGATTTCAAAATCAATGATATAAATCTCATCCCCGGGTGAACTGATGATAATTCTTCGGCTATCTTTGATGGGGGATTCCGCATCGGGCCGAACCCAAATACATTCATCCGTAATAACCACCCGGGAACCGTTGTTTTCCTCAATTTGGGTATTTACTGATAAAATCTGACCGCGATCGAGCCCTTCCTGCCAATAATTGCCACCATTCACAAAATCGAGGCCAAAAAAGAGTGAGCTGTGGTGCGGAAAGTTACTGTTACGTTTTGAGGTTACACTGGCACCAGACTGCCCGTTTACCGGATAGAAAAATGGATATTTTTCATTTTCAGAAAAGGTATAACTGGTGAAAAAACGCCCATCAACATAGACATCAATTTTCGAGCCAATTTTTTCTGCGGTAATGGTTGATTGAGCTTCTACTGGCTCAGTGAATGGCAACATCAACAAAAAGATTATTAGCAGAGTTATTAAGTAATTTATATTTTTCAACATACGAGATATCTTCTTATGATTATTAGTAAAAACAAACAAGGTGTTTAACCTGATAACTATAATTTGATTTTTAGTTTACCGGGGTGATTTGAATGCTGGGTGGATGCGCAAAATTGCTCCAGTAGAGATTCGCTTCCTCTTCACTGATGCGTCCATCATAAACAAATATTCGATACTTTAACGAATAACTGTTGCCATAATCCAGATCCCAGTCTCTGTCCTGCGCAGGATTGAAGTTGATAAATACATTTTCAATGCCCTGGTTTGCACCCACCGGCCAGATGCGTAGCTGTTCGGGATAATTGAAGTTGGCAGGATTCGTCATAAACAAAATACCGGACGTTCCTTGTTCCACATCCGAAATTCCGTTCACATCAATCCAGCGCGCCCTGGTTGCATTGGCATCGCTTTTGTCGAATCCTTCTGATGTGAGCAGGTCCGTGTTATCATCATTCCACTTTTCAGTTGCGCGCAGACTGAACCCCTGGTACCTGTACTCCTTAATCGTAATTCCATCCTCAGTTGCGGGATTCAGGGTAGATGTAAAATCGATCATCCAGACGTTTTGATCCGGATCAACATTCCAGATATTCACTTCCCACTGTTCGGTGATTGCCACTTTTCCACCGGAGCTGTCTGTCAAGTCTATATGATCGTGCACCGATTTAAATCCTCCATAAACAATGCCTTCATGCCGTTCTGCGATCTGTTTTGCTCGTACGGTGCCTTTTCTATCTCCAAGGTTCCAAAAGTCTACCTGCCTGCCTTTAAAATCGGTTTGGGTCCAGGGATTCCAGATTCCATAATGGTGGTAATGATCCGATGGCTGGATTCTACTCAGAACCTCCCCGCCCGGCGACCAAATTGGGTGAATGTATCCGCCCCGTTTAAAAATCTCATCTACACCATCGGGAACATCCATTTCGGTGTACCTGTAGTTCAACACCGGTTTATCAGCCATAGTAAACAGCAGGCTGTTTCCATCGTCCTCAACAGAAATTCCCGGTTTAGCCGGTGCATCCGCCTGATCAGGATGGACAACTTTAAGAACATAATTTCTGGTGGTTCCCGGTTCGGTTCGACCGTCCAATATCCAGGCCAATTGTGCGGGGTTACCCGGTTTTAATTGAGAATTCACCAGTATTTCATGCCCATCGGTTGTTTCATAGAGCTGCAAAACCCCTTCGTGCAACTTTAGCTGAATCCCCTGCAGGCTTTTGTTTACCGGTGCATTATAATATTTCAATTCTCCGGACTTTACAGTAATTTCGGCAATTTCCGATGATTCCTGAGCAAAACTTATATCAGAAAACAGGCCCTCAGCAGACATGAAAAGGATAATGGTCGAAACAATAAAAATATGTAAACGGTAAAATTGTTGAAGCATGAGGTCAACCAAGAGTTAATTTTAAAGTTTAGTCTATTATTTCGAACGAGTCAAATTTATCCCGGTTTAAGAGGGTTGATGGTCTTTTAATAGGACCTTTGATTCTTTTTCAACGAATAACTGCTCCATGGGAATGCTTTTCATTAAAGGGCGGTGATTCTTCACCTGACAACACAAAATTTCGTTAATGGCTCTGAAGTGATAATCCGACCGACCCCATTTATCTATGATTTGAGTGTTCACTGAATGTACATGTCCACGATCGAACCCTTCCTGCCAGTAGTTGCCGCCATTAACAAAATCGGCTCCAAAAAACAGTGTGCTGTGGTGAGAAAATTTGCTTTTACCTTTTGACATTACAATTGCACCAGATGGTCCGTTCACCGGATAGAAGAACGGGTATTTTTCATTTTCAGAAAATGTATAACTCGTAAAAAACCTGCCATCAAAATAGACATCAATCTTTGACCCAATTTTTTCTGCTGCTATGATCGATTGAGCCTGTACCGTTTCAGCGGCTGGCAACAGTGTCAAAAGCTGCAACGGACAAACTTTATACTAATATTCTTTTAAATCTGGTTGATATTTATCACATAATCACTCTAAAACTATAAGAAAAGAGAGAATAAAAACAAATATTTTTTTCATTATCTTTCTTTTTACGTGTTTTTAATTTTCTTTTTATTTTTATAATTGTTTCACTTAGTATATTCTGCTAAGTTGGTGATAGCGGATTAACAATAGAGTTTGACACTATATATTTTTACGAAATACCAAATTAGACCAATTAGCAAGTTAATCAGCTGAAGAATGAACCATAAATATTTAAATATTCCTGACAACTTTCTTTACGAGCATAACGGGCACCACACGGCCAAAGAGATTGAATTACAGCCGGAACTCTGGAAACATGTGCACGACCAGATATTCACCGAAAAAAATCAAATACAGGCTTTTCTATCTCCCCTCCTCGGCTTAGATGATCTGAATATTGTACTTACAGGTGCCGGGAGTTCAGCATTTATCGGTTTTACCGTAAAGAATCATGTAGCTAAACAATTCAGAAAAAACACAAGAGCTATTCCCACAACTACTCTTGTCACCCACTTTCAAAGTGAAATAGACACCGACAAACCGGTTCTGTTTATTTCTTTTGCACGGTCGGGCAACAGCCCCGAAAGTATAGCTGTTGTAGATTTGGCCGAAAATTACTGTAAAGAGAGTTATCACATTGCCATTACCTGCAATGCAAACGGTGACCTTGCAAACCGAATGGGAAAGATGGAAAACGGTTTCAGCATTGAACTACCGCCCGAAACTGAAGACAAAGGCCTTGCCATGACGGGCAGCTATACAAGCATGATGCTGATAGCATTTTTACTGCCATCTGTAGTAAAAAACCAGACAAATACAGATTGGGTTGAAGAGGTGTCTGCTGCGGCTTCATCGGTGCTGTCAAACCACTCTGGATTTTTGAAAGAGCTGGCTGAAGTTCCGTTTGACAGAATAATTTTTCTCGGCTCCGGGCCACTTTTGGGAATTGCAGAAGAATCTCACCTGAAAGTACAGGAGCTGTGTGATGGTATTGTGATCGGGAAGTTCGATTCTTTTTTAGGATTCCGGCACGGGCCTAAGGCTATTGTAAACAAAGACACCATTCTGGTCAGTCTTTTCTCTTCGGATGATTATGTCTTTCAGTATGAAAAAGATCTGACAGAACAAATTATTCTGGGCAGAGAAGTGATGAAGGTTGTCGGGGTTTTTCCTGATGAACAGAAATCCCAATCACTAAAGACAGATCATAATATTGTACTTGGATATAAAAAATACAATTATGAAGGCCTGGAATATTTACCCTACGTAATTCCGGCCCAGCTTATTGGTTTTTACAAATCATTGAACCTTGGCCTGCAGCCTGATAATCCATCACAAAACGGTACCATTTCGCGTGTGGTAAAAGGAGTAACCATTTATCCGGCATAATTTTTTTGATAATGATCACTGCTGTCTGCCCAAATCCTTCTGTCGATAAAATCTACGGGTTACACTCCATGTCTCCCGGTGTGAACCGGTGTTCTGAAACCCAATCATTCCCCGGCGGAAAAGGTGTCCATGTTGCTCTTGCACTCTCAGAGCTGAATTCCAACACCACCCTTCTCGGGTTTTGGGGCGGGCCTACGGGACGATGGATCCGGGATGAATGCAAAAAAAAGAGTATTCCTACATCCGGTGCAGAAACATCCGAGTGGAACCGAAGCTGCAT
>SKYV01000059.1 GCA_007127745.1 Balneolaceae bacterium | reverse complement strand
CCGTATGGATTTCCCTGGTCATCCTCATCGTGGGCAGCCACAAACTCAAAATATCCTTCCACAGATTCATCAGTGGAAGACTCGATGGTCAGCGTTCCACCGGTTTCTTCGTAAAGTGTGGCATACTCATAATCTCCTCCGGCACCAACTCCCCCCGATTCTATATCGGTGTAAATACTGAAAAATTCTGAACGCCCAAAGCCAATCTCATAGATTCCGGGTGTGGGGCGGCTGGCCGATCCATCAGTTGAAGATAAAGAAATTGACACATGAAAAGTGCTGTTGTTTGTAAGGTAAATTCCCCAGGATTCTGATAACGGTAATTCAGCATGATTAAATAACGCCCAGCCTTCATGCTCGCCTTCTATTTCACCGGTAATTGTTACCGTGGCATCACCGGGAGTACTTGTGTCAGGGTCAGTACTGTTGTCAGAACAGGCAACTAAGCCCATCGAAAAAATTACAGATAAAATTACAATCTTTAAAGAGCTGATTTTATTAGACATAGTATGATGTGAAATTTTTGTTATCGTATATATGAATCGTTTATTGTTTAAGAAGAGTCTGTATTACAGAATTATCTCTACTTTATCACACGACAAAATTTGACCTATTGGCTCAAATAAGCCCGGGTAAAATCTGTTTCATTTTTACATAACTGATCATTAAAAAAGCAAATCCATCATTATTTCTCTCTGCTTAGTATTCGAATTTTCGTTGATGATCTGTTGACAAGATCAGGATAGTGATCTTTTGAGAGTGAAATCTCCTGACCCGAAGAAATTCATTGAAATAAAGTTAAAGGCCATTATACCGAACTCTGCGAGGACCTTATGGACTCTCGCAGGTTCTTAAATTTATTAAGCAAATCCTGGTTTCTTATGCACCGATTCTCGGAGTAGCTGTAAATTCGCCTTCCACTATTATTGTGCCATTGTTTATGCAATTTCCGGAATCGTCGAAATTAATATTATGAGCAGTGAACTGAAACGAGCCGGTGATTTGATCGGATGATGAGGAGCTGATCGTCAGAGTGCCGCCGCTGGGATATTCATCTTCACAAAATCCGGTATTGTAATATGTTGCGTTTGTAAAATCCTGATCCACAATGTGAACATATTCACCATAAAACGACATGGGCCGGGGATCTTCCCAGGGCAGTGCTGCCTGTCCAATACCAATTTCGTAGGTATCTGCGCCGGGGCGGTCTATCTCTTCCTGTGATATATGATTAAAAGATAAGCTGAATGTTTGAGGGCTAAAGTCATGAAAATCCATACTCCATGTGTACAAACTTGAAGCTTGAAGTTCACTGAAATCTGCCTGCCCGGTTCTCTGTGCTTCAATATCTCCGGAAACGGTCAGGGTCACTTCTCCCAGGCCATTGTCATCCGGTCCGGTGGAATTATCGGAACATGCTGTAATGCTGAATAGTAATCCAATGATAAAAATTGATACGCACTTTTGTAGTGATAGTATATTAGTCATAACAACTAAGGGTTTATTTAGGGTTTAAAAATCAAAACTCCATTTGAAAGACACTGTGCGGAATTTGTCTTCAATCTCGAGAAAGCCAATCATCTATTAATCCAAAAAAGCCGTTAGTTTTTGATGCTTTTCTGGCAAAATAGTCCAATTCATCAAAACGGAAAGCACAAAATCAAACTATAAGTGATAGAAAATTCAGGTCCGTTCGGACATACTCCAGTTCGATGACTGCGATTACAAAAATATTCAAAAACTCTAAACTAAAAGACGAATAAAATCTTTGTTTTGGATCAAACAATTTTATTTTTTCTGAAAAATAAATTACCTGTTGTTTGATGTATTGTCCGGATTATTGTCTGACTGACAGTGACTGTTCCTGGAAAATTTAAAATTGTATTCAGCTTTTGTTTAGCAATCTCTTATTCGTCCAGTACAGCACTGAATTCTCCGCTTACGGTAACCGGATCGATCGGTGATCCGTCAGTATCCACTCCGAGTGATGCCACAAATTCAAAACTGCCGGTAATCAGGCTGCTTGAAACCGATTCGAGAACAAGCACTCCATCACCTCCGGCCAGGTCTGATGTATAATGATGATCTCCAAAAAAGCTTCCGCCCAAACGTCGATTTACATAATCCGCACGGAAATCGTGGCTGTCAAGGTTTCCAATGGAGTAAGTCCCGGTTGATGGGATACTCACACCGCCATCAAGGTCAACTTTGGTTATGTCCACATCAAAATCGTCATCATCGTGTCCACCCAGCAGAATGGTAAAAGCATGATTAGGATTGGTGAAAAATGCAGCACCTGTATGATCGTCGTTAATCGCGCCGTTTACACTCACAGCGGACTCCCCAATCTCAATGCCGTTTTCATTCAGGCCGGCATTGTTAGAACTATCCGAACAACCCATTGCTGATATGAGTACAAGGGTTAGCGCGGTAAAAAAAAGAATATACTTTTGAGTAATTTTCATGTTTTTGATGATTTCAATTTTTGAAATTAATTTGATTAGTTAACTACACCAGAGTCGTACATGCCAATTGTACCCACCATAAATGTAGTACTCCCCTCACCGAAGGCAGTTACGGAGATCAGTACGTCAAAATCAGGACCTATTACATCCCATTCTGCAGTTCGCTCACCTGCTGTTCTTGTTGGAATATCCTCCTTCACATGATTCCATTGGCCGGAGTTGTAATTGTCTGAAAAGAATTTCAGTGTTTCAGACCATGATATTCCCGGCTCAAATACAGCAGCTCTGATCAAATCAGAACCTTCCTGACGCCCGATGCATGCCGTAATAGTAGCTGTTTCCGGAAATGGAATAGATGTGCCAAAACAAGAATCCAGCTCGTCGTTCGAAGTTCCTACGCTGTTATCGCTGCAGGCTGCTGCAAATAAAGCTAATACAAATGAAAAACACACGATGGTACATTTGATATGAGTTTGAGTTCTTTTCATGATATAACCTGATTATTTTTTTATGGAATTGAGTTAAACTGATGAAGTATTTTTCATTAATGAAGAGTATTCAATTTAATCTCAGCCTTGAAGTTCACGTACGCGATCTCCGGCAAAACTGAGGCTGTTTACAAGTCAATCAGCTTTGTCAGAAATCAGATTATTATTCATTTATCCAATTCTGGCCAGATTAATCTATACACGAATTTTTTTAAGCAAAAAGATCATATGCATTGATTGTTTTTACAGAAATCTACTTTTAATTAGATTATTTATATTACAATTCCTTTCCCATCACTTTTTTAGCTTTTCAACAATGACCCATCTGATTAAAAAAAATCGTTTGTTATATGCACTATTTTTGATTCAACAGGCGAATTCACGTAGTTTGAACCCATCAAAAAAATCAGAACTCATTCCTAATATTTTTCATTTTCATGGACAGCAAAACCTGGAAAATTGCACTGGACGTGTTCGACACTTATGGTGATTTGAGCGTTGAAGAGTTTACCAACGAGATTGAGAAACTGTCAGTCACACAGGAAGTGCGTAACCTCCTGATTGAACTGAAATCTTCTGAAAATGAAGCTTCCAGTTTTTTTGACGGGCTTCAGGAAAATGTGAAGAAGTTTGTGGAGCCGCCTATTCCCGACAACCTGGGCGCCTGGACGATAAAAACGCTCATCGATACCGGAGGAATGAGCTCAGTGTATCTTGCCGAGCGTGATGATGATCAGTTCAGCATGAAAGGTGCGGTTAAATTCATTCATTTTTCGGGATATAACCCAAAAGTTTTCATGCGCTTTAAGCGGGAAATGCAGTTTCTGGCAATGCTTGATCATCCCAACATTACCCGTATTATCGACTCAGGCGTTACCGATTACGGCACTCCCTGGTACGTCATGGAATATGTGGATGGCAAGCCCATTACAACGTATTGCAATGAAAATAAACTAAATCTTGAGGAGCGGCTGCATCTGTTTATCCAGGTTTGTGATGCCGTTCAGCACGCCCATAAAAACCTGGTTATCCACCGCGATTTGAAACCCAACAATATTTTTGTGGATCAAAGCGGCCACGTAAAGCTCCTTGATTTCGGGATTGCAAAAGCATTTTCGAATGATGATTCCGAAAATGATCAGCAGCTATTAACCAGGGAAAATACTGCCCTGATGACTCCGGAATACGCCTCACCTGAGCAGCTTGAAGGAAGTGCAGTCAGCACTTCGTCAGATGTTTATTCTCTATCTGTTGTATTGCATGAACTCATTACCGGGCAAAGGCCTTACCGGTTTGATGAAATCAACCGGGTAAAAATGGTAAATAAGATCCGGAACAATCCGCTGCCAAAGCCGAGCACCGTATTCAAAAGTCAGTCAGACAAACCAAAAGGGATAAAAGCCCAAAGTTTGAGCCGTGAACTTGATGATATTCTGATGGCTGCACTTCGTGTTGAACCTGACCGGCGTTATGCATCGGCCGAGCAGCTGGAACGCGATCTTAAAAACTACCTGAACAACGATCCGGTAATGGCGCGGGCTGATTCGAGGCGTTACCGCTTTCAAAAGTTTGTACAGCGTAACAAAACAGCAGTGGCACTGGGCGCCCTCTCTCTCTTTATCCTTTTTACATCGATGGCTGCATTGCTTTGGCAGTCCAGAGTTATCTCTCTCGAAAGGGATGTGGCGCAAACAGAAGCTGCCATGTCTGATGCTGTTCGCGAACATATGCTGTTCCTTTTTCGGGAAGCGGGAAGCCTGGCAGGTGATACCGGGCAGGTAAGTGCTCGGGAATTACTGGATAAAAGTGCTGATGTTGCAGATCAGTGGCTGCAAGATGACCCCGAAGTACAGCGCCAGGTTTATGCTGTACTTGGAGAAATCATGCTTGCATTGAATGATTATTCGTCGGCCGAATCTCTGCTTGAAAGAGTCATTGAATCAGAAACAGAGAGCGACAGCCCGATTTTGCGCTCCATGATCTACCGGGATATGGCGCAAGTTCATCACAGCCGGGGAAATTTTGAAGAAGGATTCAAGCTTGTCGATGAGGCTGCAAACATGCTTGAAGGATTACCCGGCGATCACCGTGCGCGTCTTTCGGATATTTTGCAAATCCGGGGCCGTTTGCATCGCGATCTTGGCCGGAGGGAGCTGGCCATTTCAGATCTGGAACGGGCTCGTGACCTTGCTGATGAAGTTTCATCCGTTCCACGTCCGCTTCTGGCCCGTGCCGAAGGAAACCTGGGCACTACACTGTTGATGAATGGTGATGTACACAGAGCCAGAACACATTTCGAACAGGCTGAAGAGCTCTGGCATTCGCTTGGCCGGCCTGAATCGACTGAAGCCCTGTCTGTAATGAATAACCTTGCTGTATTATATAACCGCCTTGGCATGCCTGAGGAGGCAATAGATCGTTTCCGCCGGGTTACTGAGTTGCGCATGGAACACTACGGAGAGTCGGGAGCGCTGGCTGCTTCCCTGATGCATCTTGGCCGCCTGCTCATCACCACCGGAGAACTCGAAAAGGCTGAAAATTTTATCAATCAGTCAAAAGAAATGGCACTCCGGTTTGTAGGAGAATCTACACCCAGTCACGCTGTAGCTTATCTGGGGCTTGGTGAACTGAATCGTACCCGGGGCAATTATGATGAAGCTTATGAACATTTTGAGCAGGCAATTACCATGTTCGAATCCATTTTCGGCCCCATACACCCGCATACACTATTAGCAAAGAGTGAATTGGTAAATACGCAACGTGAAATGAACGGCTCGATTGATCACAGTCACTATAACGGATTGGTTAAGCAGGCAGCTGAAATGGGGCCAGCGGCTAACATCGTTTTGTCCGGTATTCACTGTCAGGCCGTTCGCAATGCAATTGAACTTGATGATTTGGAATCTGCACACGATCATGCCGTATCATGCAAAGAGATCCGTGACAACATGGGCCTGACAGGATGGAGAGAACTGGAAGCGAATGCAATTCTTGAATTGATAAATGCAATGGAAGGAGACCAGGATGCCAAACGAAATTTACAAAATGGCATGGAGCAATTGGGAGAGCTAATCACAGATCAGCATCCGAGCATGGCTTGGCTGAATTCTGTATCCCAATCGTTATTCGACTCCTGATTTTTAGTGATACATACCCGATAGTTTCAGAAGTGCTCAATCTGATGATAATGCCAACTTCTTTCCTGTTTTGTGCATTGCATGACCCAAATTCGATAGACCTATGATCCGCATATCAGCTTTGGGGTTTCTTCATTCAACAAATGCCCAATCACTTCGATGCTGTTTGTTGCATTTTCTTCATTCCTTGCCTCGAGATTTTTGGTTGCTTCGCAAATCCCCGGACTGCGCTCGGGCTCAAACGCAGTGGCGTTTTTCAGCCCTCACTTGTCCGGGGTTATAAAATCGCCCGCTCCTATCGGAGCTTGATGTTAATCTAATTGGTGACTTACACAATGAATTCGCGAATTTGGTTTACTCAACTTGAAGGGCAATTAGTTTTGGTATATGGGGCGTAAAAATCCCGGCAGGGATGGCCGATCTTATAACCCCGGGTGAAGCGGCAATCAGAATTGCGAAGCAAGAATGATGGAGCGCAACCCGGGGGAGATCAGAGCAACAAGAAAAGACCCCGAGGCATTAAGCCTGTCAAAACACGATAACACATTCGAGGTGTTGCCGGGAAAGATTCCATGGTGAATCCGACAGGTTTTCGTTCAAAAATGGCTTCCAATCTCTTCTGTAAAGTATTCATAAAGAATCGAATTGCATGACCCAAATTTAAAAATGAATTCGTACTAAACGATTGATATTATTGAATCCAAATTTTAAGAGTCGACGACGCACACAAAACAGGAGGATGGTTTAAGTTGTGCTCAATCTGATGAAAATGCCAATCCTTTTAATCATCTGAAAAATGGGAGGCCTGCACCACTTCCGGGGGCACAAAACGCTTCATGTGCCCTCCGGGCCACTTCGCCCTCTCCAAACCTTTCCACAACAATCTGATACACTTCCATCTCTTCCACGGTTTCGTAATCGTCTGCAAGCTCTCTTACCAGTGCCGAAATTACCCGTTCAACTGCTGATTCGGCCGGATGATGTTTTACGATTTCAGTAAAATATTCGATAAAATTGCGTTCTCCGCCTGTAACATTCAAAAGAAATTGAGGCAGCATCTGGGCACGGCTCCATAACGGGTGCACCGGAATTACCTGCTCCGGTATTTGCATAAGAATTTCATTCTCTATCGTAATATCATCAAGCCGGTTTAATACATCATCCAACCTCTCCTTTCTGTTTGAACTGAGCCGCTCATCAGAATCATTCATAATATATTCCAGCCTGCGCTTCTGAAATTCAACCTGGAATAATAAAGCCGCGTAGCCAAGAAAAAGAATTTCCCGCTGCCGGGGATGAATATCAGGATAGTCCAGGCTCTTTAAAAACCGATGCTTTACTTCTATCAGATGTTCAGCCGACTCAAGCGAATAAAATTTGTTTAGATAATGAATCTGTTCATCTGCCGCTAAACCGGATGTTAAATCCCGTTCTATAAAGGGAATGGAAGAGCCGATTACGTGCATCAGGCTGATGGGTTCAGTCCATTGGCGGTCTTCACTGTTTTTAAAGCTAACAAATCCACTGGCGTTCAACCATTCTTGTTGTGCTGCGGACAGTTCTCTTTCAAAAGGGATGGTTTCTCCCGGGATGTAACGGATTTCAAGAGAATCGGCCGGCAGTTTATTGTAAAGTACCGACTCAAAGCTCCTGTCCTCCCGTATTTGGTATTCATCTGCAAGCGGAAGCGGTGTGTGGCCGCTCCAGCCATAGCCCAAACCTCTAACCTGGTATCGCACCGTATCGGATATAACCGGAATAAAGGCACTGATGGAGCCGTCTTCATTTTCAGAAAAAGGTATGCCGGTGTGATAATCATAATTGTTAAAATTCCCGACCACGCGAATCCAGTGCAGGTATTCTTCATTGATGAAATATCGCCCATCGTTAAAGTAGGTTGGAAAAAGAAGTACATCCATTTCAATGGAAGGCTGATCGATTACCAGGATAGGTATTGTAAGCGGTCGGTGATAAATACCCCTGAAAGTAATATTGTAGATCCCTGGTTCCTGAAGCTCAAACCGGTATGAACCATTTGTTCCGGCGTATATATCGTCATATTCGCTGAAAATATCTCTCGGGCTATCCTGGTGAATAGAAATGACCGTTTTCGGCAGAATGCTCCCATCTACACTTAGCAATTTGCCATGTATTGCAGTTTGGGCGGCTGCACCCGATGCAAATAAAACCAGGAAAACTGCTGATGATATGATTAGTTTTCTCATTCTCATATTAATTATTAATACTAATACATTAGTAATTATTCAAGTGGTTTATTTAATTTGCACATATTTATTTTGAGATGCCGAAAGTTTTGGAGAATTAGCCATTTCAAGTTTGAAATTTCTCAGGCTCTGTAAGGGCCACATCAAACAGCCCGGGGTATCACTCCGGTTAAATGATGATCGCCAAATGAAAAATCGGCCCGTGCATATGCGAAAGGGAAAATTAATATCCGATGATTGTCGGAAATGGCCAAATCAACGTATTTTCATCTATGGCACAAGCGGACGCTTGCGCCAGTATCAGGGCCCCAGGAGTACATGCGGACGCTTGGTACATGTTTAGCGAATCAAATCTAACAACCTGACAGAGTACCGTGCTTTTCGTTTCCTGTCAGAGTTGTGGGCCAATGGCAAATTACCTGCTAAAAAGCTGCACGCGATGCCGGCAGGTTTGCCGGGACTAACGCACTCTGTCAGATCGCGGAACACATGCGGCATTTGTGCCAGTTTTAGAGGGGAATTCTCAGCTATTTCATCGTGTATTGGACTCAACAGTCTCCAGTATGATTTCAAACGACTCCCGAAGCAGTTCTTGATCAATGATAAGCGGTGGTGCAATCCGGATAAGCGAATTGGAATGGAGAGTCCAGCCAAGAATGATTCCCCTCTCAAAACATTCCTTCACTACTTTTTGAGTCAGTTCGGCATCCCTGAGCTGCAAGCCGAGCATGGCTCCGCGGCCGCGAACTTCTAAAATGTCTTTTCCCTGTAATATTTCACGGGCGGCATCCTCAATTTCTGCTGCTTTGGATGCAAAATTCCCGGCCAGTAAAGTTTTAAGATTGGCATATGCAGCTGCACAACTGACGGGATGCCCGCCGAATGTGGTAACATGATTGAGCGGTGGATCGTGTTTGAACACCTCGAAATTTTCGGATGAAGAGACAAAAGCGCCCATCGGCATGCCCCCTCCCATCGCTTTCGCCAGGCAGAGAATATCGGGCACAACGTTGTAGTGCTGAAATGCAAAAAGGGTCCCGGTTCTGAAAAAACCTGTCTGAATTTCATCAAAAATCAGCAGTGCGCCGGTTTCATCACATCGTTTTCGCACCTCTTTCAGCCACTCCGGGTCTGCAAGTATCACCCCGCCTTCTCCCTGGATCGGTTCCAGAATGACGGCTGCGGTTTCATCATCAATGATATCCAACTCATCAAGATTATTGAAACCTGCAAAGTGAACATTCGGCAATAGTGGTTTGTAGGGATCTCTGTACACATCACGGCCGGTCACACTCAAAGAACCGTGCGTATCTCCGTGGTAACTGTTGTGAAATGCAACAAATTTTTGGCGCCCGGTATATTTTTTGGCCAGTTTCAGGGCTCCTTCCACCGATTCGGTTCCGCTGTTTACTAAGTAAACCCGGTCGAGATTTTCCGGAAGATGTTCACACAATAACTGCGCAAACCGGCTTTGCGGCGCCTGGATAAATTCACCATAAACCATCACGTGCAGGTGTTTTTCAAGCTGCTCCTTGATGGCTTTAATTACATTCGGGTGCCGGTGCCCCAGGCTGCTGACAGCTATACCGGAAATCAGGTCGGTAAATTTTTTCCCATCACCTGTATAGAGGTGACACCCCTCGGCTTTTTCAATTTCCAGCCCCATGGGATCATCACTGGTCTGGGCAATGTGTTTATAAAAAGATTGGGCATCATTGCTCATTGGCATTCTATTCTAATGATCCCTGAATGGTGAAGGAACGGATCAGGATCGTTCCCATTTATCCAGCAGATCGAGAAATTCCTTTTGGACACTTTCGGTTTTGTCTGCGGCATACCACTTGTGCAGACTCTCGGCTGCCGCCTGCTTCGGTACATTCTCCCGGTTTTTCAAGTTTGCAACCAACTCCTGAGCCGTATCGGGCCGGGGGCCCCAGTTCCCCAAAACTTCCAGGGTTTTCATATCCAGAACAATCACTTTTGGAATTGACCGGCTTCTGCCGTTGGTTAAAAATTGATCCATGAGTTCGGGGTTTTGATCTCTGAGCACATACCGGATTTGAATTTTACTGCTGGTATCTGCCATTTTCTGAATAACAGGCAGCGATTGCGCGGCGTCTCCGCACCAGGCTTCGGTCAGCACCAGCCAGGTCATGGGGCGTTCCACCTTTTCTAACCGTGTGCGTATTTTATCACTCAGTTCGGTGCGTCTGTCAAGCCGTTTCATGCGGTGCACATTCATTTTTGTGTAGTGCAGCATTGACTCGGAGTGATTTTCACCGGTGGTTTTTCCCTCTTTTAATAAATTGTCGATCAGCTCCCGGTACTCATCGTAGCTGTATGCATTCTCGATAATATCTCGAGTGATAATGGCCGTTCTTACTTCTGTCATTTCTGATAAATCTGAGTTTTAAAAATATGTTGTTAAAAATGTACTGCCAATCCATTCATACCTGATGGAATTGGAAATCAAAAGAAAAAATACAAAAGAGAGTGACGCAAACAATTTTATTTTCATCACATTTTTGTACTCCTTATCTAAACCTTTCAGTTTTGATACATAGCCTCTCAATATAAAAAATGAACATAAACCCAATATGAATAAGAATAAAGCAGGGTACGGATAAAAATTATATAAACCGGCAGAAACCAGGATCAATCCGCCGGCAAAGCTGAACGTGAAAAATTTCTTTACCCTTTTCAGCCCGTATTTTGCAAAAAAAGTAACATCACCGCGTTTCTGATCTTCCTCATATTGATAAACCTGCGAAACCGGGTACAGGCTCAGCAGAATAAATGCCGGTCCTAATAATCCAAACAAAATTGGCGCTGAAAACAGTCCGCCGGCTGCCCAGAATCCCAGCAAAACAGAGTTGGTTCCGGTGCTGACGCCAATAGCCACCAGGCTGAGAAGCGGATCACCTTTCCAGCGGGCGAGCGGTGTGGAGTAGAGCCAGAATAGCAGCAGACTCACGCCGTAAATGAAAAAATAATGCCAGCCGATTTGCAGCGACCACACCCATCCGGCAGCCATCATCAGCAGCGATGCAGGGTGCATCCATCCGGTCATTTTTGGAGGATGTTTCAGCCCGCCGATGGGCCCTTCATCTTTGTCCCAGTAAGAATTATAGGCCGTGGCACCACCGAAAAGCAGCACATGCACATTCAGAAACTGCAGCCAGAATTGCGTGGTATTCATGGTATCTGCCAGCAGTCCCCCCAGCAGATACCCGCCGGAGAGAATAAAAAGCTGGTAGTGAAGCCGCAGATGCAGCAGAAAATGTTTGATTTCTTTAAACATGGTTTTTCTTTTCACTCGTGGCACCACTCATTTAAAAAGGATAAGATCCGATTTTCAGAAAAGTGGTGCCACGAATTAAAATTCAATTGTCATCACTTCCATCAGAGTGATATTTTCCTGCTATGTTACACAATTACGAGGAAATATCAACCTTTGAAACTGTATTGCCAGAATCTGAGTGGACTTCCCGGATGGAAGAACATCAGGAAACGTTATCCAAAATCCTGGATCCATATCTTGAGAAACGCTCCCGGCAGATGAAAGATCCGGTTCTTGATTTTCTTTTTGAGTACTACGCTTTTCGCCCGTCACACCTGATGCGATGGTCACCCGGCCTGGGAGTTGCACTTGAATTCTGCCGGGAAGAGAATCTTCCTGAAGTATCCGAGCTCAGGGTTGAAGAATCCCGCGCCTTTGTTGATCCGGACCTTTTTCCCAAAAAACGGCTCAAATCGCTGCAATGGATTCTAGAATTACTGAAGAAAAGTTCCACCAAAAAACCGATGTTCGGCTGTTTTGGCATGCACGAATGGGCGATGGTGTACCGCACTGAAGAGGTTCGCCACGATCAAATTCCGCTGCGGCTGACCGATGATGAAATTGCTGAATTTGTGGAATCGCGTCCGCTGGTGTGCACCCATTTTGATGCCTTCCGGTTTTTTACCGACAAGGCCATGCCATTAAACAAAAACCGGCTGAGCCGGGAAACCTTTCAGGATACCGAACAGCCCGGCTGCCTGCACACCAACATGGATCTCTACAAATGGGCGTTCAAACTCTACCCGTGGATTTCGAGTGAACTGATCCGTGAAGCGTTTCTGAATGCGGTGCAAATCAGAAAAATGGATATGCAGGCCAGCCCTTACGATGCACGGGAATTCGGGCTGAAACCAATAAAAATTGAGACAGAAGCCGGGCGGAAAGAGTACTTGGATTTACAAACACAGTATTTTGAAAACTCAATG
>SKYV01000126.1 GCA_007127745.1 Balneolaceae bacterium | reverse complement strand
CCGAGATGCCCTTCTCTGGCAGCCACAATAAGCGCAAGATTCCCGATTGGAGTTCCATTATCCAGCAAATATTTCATGATTTCAATATTTCCTGTTTCGGCCGCCCGGTTTAAAGCCGTACCTCCCAAATTGGTTTGAATGGCGGGATCTGCACCGTTTTCGATTAAATATTTCACAATATTGAAGTGGCCGTTTTCAGCTGCATATATCAAAGGCGACGAACCGCTTTTGCTGACCTGGTCAATATCATCTCCCTGTTTTTGAAGTTCTTTAATCTGGTTAATATCTCCTGTTTTAGCGGCTTTTAAAAAAGGTGTAAGCTCCATTTCGGATAGGTTTATATCTTAAAATTTTAAGTAAGTATGGATAAAAAATAGTGATCAGTATATCAGAAAAAAAGATCATTAAATCAATAACAGAGTAAGAATTATTTAACCCGAGATAACTGCCTATTTACTGTGATTGTGAAAATTCACCCAGATAATAAGAATCTTCAAAATTTGAATTTCAATCTACCTAAATGGTTTAAAGTAGAGATCTACAGCATCAATCTGCCCGTGATATCTTTTATGAATATCCAAGAGTTTTCTCCAAACTGTAACCGTTGGCAAACTCCCTTCCGCTCATCACTTTAGTGCCTGGCAATTGCAATTCTACCACCTCAACTGCACCCCTGCCACATCCGACAAATAATCTGTTTTCTTCGAAAGTCAGGCTGCCGGGTGAAAGATTTTTATCAGGCTCCGGAACCGTAGAGTAGATATTTAGTTTTTTATCTCCATAGCGGCACCATGCCACCGGAAACGGGTTAAGCCCGCGAACAAAGTTATGCACTTCCAGGGCACTTTTATTGAAGTCAATTTCTGTATTTTCCCGAAAAAGTTTAGGAGCGGAAGTTGCCTCGCCATGATTTTGAGGGACCGGCCTGACGTTTCCTTCTGCAATCCGGTTGACGCTTTCAGCCAGCAGTTTGGCACCCGAATCCTTCAGCCGCTCATAAATATCGCCGGTGGTTTCCATCGGGCCAATTTCTGTTTCCCCCTGGCTTATAATTTTACCGGTATCCACTTTTTCATCCAGAAAGAAAACTGTACAGCCCGTTTCACTCTCCCCGCTTATAACCGCCCAGTGGATGGGAGCTGCACCCCGATATTTTGGAAGCAGCGATGCATGCAGATTAATAGAACCGATTTTCGGGATTTCAAGAATGGATGAAGGCAAAATCCGAAATGCTACAATTACCAGCAGGTCAGGTTTGAGCTGAGCCAATTTCTTCCGGAATTCATCCGAATTGAGATCCTCCACATCAATGGTGGTCAACCCCATTTCAACAGCTCTTTGTTTTACGGCCGTGGGCTGAGGTTTACGCCTGCGGCCCCTTCGTTTGTCGGGGTTACTGACAACGGCTGATATTTGATGATGGGACTGGTGCAGTTCTTCAAGGCTGGGAACTGCAAAATCGGGTGAACCCATAAAAATCAGGTTTAGGGAATTCATCCGTTTTTGAAGATTTTTTTCGGCCTCAGGGGATAATCGGTTTCAAGAATACCTTTATTGATTTTTTTCAGCATAGATTTATGCAGCCTTCTTCGGAATGCGCTCAGATAATCAATAAACAGTACTCCATTCAGGTGATCAAATTCATGCTGAATAACCCTCGACTGCCATCCTTTAAAGATTTCAGTTTGTTCCTCAAAATTTTTATCCCGATAGGAAACCTTGATTGTTTCTGACCGAACCACTTCATCCCGCACTTCGGGAATGCTCAGACAACCCTCTTCCATTTTAATCTTATCACCGGTTCTGGAAATAATTTTTGGATTGATGAAGACCATCGGCCCGGTGTCAACCTCACTTTCATGGTCTTTTGTTACCTCATCAGTATCCATAACAAACAACCGGATGGATTTACCGATTTGAGGTGCAGCGAGACCAACTCCGTTCGAATTGTACATAGTCTGGAACATATCGGCAATAAGCTTTCTCAGCTCAACACTGTTTTCTTTGACCGGGATGGTCTCTTGACGAAGAACCGGATCGTTATACGTAACTATAGGTAAAACTGACATTTTATAATTCCGGATGTGCTTCTAAAAATTGCTGTAAAATTAAAGCCGCAGCGGCCTGATCCACCCTGCCTTTTTGGCTTCGTTTCTTTTTTGGAACACCGGATTTCACCATTATGTTCAGTGCTTGACGGGAAGTAAAACGCTCATCCATTTTAAAGATTTTTATATCTTCAAATTTCTTTTCAAGGGTTTTAATATAATCAATCACCAAGCTTGTTGCATCGGTGGATTCTCCTTCGTTTGTTAATGGCCAGCCTACAACAATGCCATAAACAGGGCCTTCTGATTTGATTTGTCTCTCTATCTCCTGAATAGACTTTTTGGGTGAGAATGTACCTATTGGACTGGCTACCGTTTTGAGCAGATCGGTTCTGGCTAAGCCAACCCGTTTACTGCCTACATCAACACCCAAAAATCTACCATAGGTTCTCAATCAGCTATTTCCTTTTACTTCTTCAAGCGGCTGTTTGAGGAACTTTTTGAGCTTTTTGCTTGGCTTGAAGTGCGTTTTTCGGTGAGCCGGCACGTAAATTACTTCGTTGGTTTTTGGATTTCGCGCCTTGGGTTTGGCCTTTGTTTCTTTTACTTCAAAAACACCAAAATTTCTAAGTTCGATTCTGCAAACAGGGTCTGCATCCATCATTTTACTCCTTAGCGCATCTATAACAGCATCAACCCAGGGTTCTGCCTGATTAAGCGGCACTTCCATCTCATCTGCTACAGTTCTGACAATATCTCGTTTTGTATAGGTAACCATTCTTATATAGATTTAATTTTTAGTCGCAATGTTAAACATCAAGTTACAGCTTATCTATAATAAAAATATGAAGATTTGAACAAACCGCACAGAAAATTGTCTGTATTAAATCAATATAAGTGTTTGTACCTATCTCAGATAGCAACTTTCACTCATATCGCATAACGGTCTTTATACCGTCAATTTTTTCAAGGCGTTTAATGATCTCTTCAAGATGGTTTAAATCATTCACATATGCAGTGATGATCCCGTCAAACATCCCTCCGTCGCTGTTCACATTTATGCTTTTCATATTGGTTTGAAATGATTTGGAAAGAACATCTGTAAGATCATTTACCAGGCCAACACGATCCTCACCAATTACTTTAAAAGCAGTAAGAAATTGTGTGTCAATCTTTTTCGCCCAGGACACATCAATAATCCGTTCGCTGTCTGTCCGGATCAGGTGATGGGCATTTTTGCAGTTTGAGCGGTGTATTTTAACATCTCCGTTTCGGCTGATGAACCCGACCACACTATCTCCGGGTATGGGATTACAGCAGTTGGCATAGGTGTATTTCACATCACTCAGTTCACCGTCAACAAGCAGGGCCTTCCCCTCGCTTACTGATCGTGCTGAAGAAAAGTAATTCTCTGAAATTTCTTCATCACTTTTTTTGTGGGCATCTTCTTGCTCAATAGCTTCATCAATCCTGCCTTTACTTTTTAGCTGTTTTACTGCTTCATAAAGCTCGTTTACTTCAAATGCCCCGAAACCAATTTCATAAAACATCTCCTGAGCGTCATTAAATTTAAATCGTTTGGCAATTTTGGTCAGCTCCTGGTCGGAGATTTCCACTTTACCACGTGTTGCCCGTTTTTCCCACAACTCACGCCCTTCCTTAGCTATTCTCCTTTCTTTCTGTTTGATGAACTGCCGCAACCGGGCTTTGGCCTTGTGGGTAACTACATCTTCCATCCAGTCGGGGTTCAGATTTATTTTGTTGCCGGTGATGATTTCCACCTGATCGCCAGATTTCAACTTCTGGCGCAGAGGTGCCATCTTTCCATTCACCTTGGCTGCAATGGCCCGCTCTCCGATTTCACTGTGGATTTCGAACGCAAAGTCAATGCAGGAAGCACCTTTTGGCAGAGTTTTTAATTCACCCTGTGGGGTAAACACATAAATTTCATCCTGATAGAGGTTGAGCTGAAAATCCTTGACAAACTCGGTAGCTGCTTCAGGCCTTGGTGCATCCAGCACATCTCTGACCCAATGCACAAATTTATCCAGTTCGTTGCTGCCGGTGCTGTTGCCCTCTTTATATTTCCAGTGAGCAGCCACTCCCTGTTCGGCAATGTAATCCATTTTTCGGGTTCTGATTTGCACTTCCACTTTCCGGCCTTTTTTGGTGATTACCGTGGTGTGCAGCGACTGATAACCGTTTGCTTTAGGCACCGAAATAAAATCACGAAATCGTTTTGGAATTGGTGTGTACCAGTCTGTAATAACAGAATAGACACGCCAGCAATCTTCTTTTGTATGCGGGTCTTCCAGGATAATACGTATAGCAAAAAGATCATAAATCTCCTCAAAAGGCTTCTGCTGTATCTGCATTTTTCGAGAAATGGAGTAGATATGCTTTGGCCTTCCCTTTATTTCAAACTTGAAGTTCTGGTTTTCGAGTTCGCTCTTAATCGGTTCCATGAACTCGTCAATAAACGTCTCTCTGGCTTCCCGTTTTTCTCTGAGTTTTCGAACCAAAAATTTGTAGGAGTTCGGGTCAATCACTTTAAAACAGAGATCTTCCAGTTCATTTTTAATCTTGAAGAGGCCAAAGCGGTGTGCAAGAGGTGCATACAGCTCCATCGTTTCTGTTGCCTTGTTCAGCTGCTTCTCTTTTGGTAAATGTTTAATGGTGCGCATATTATGAAGCCGGTCGGCAAACTTGATCAGAACCACCCGGATATCTTCTGCCATGGAGAGCAGTAGTTTCATAAATGTTTCGGCCTGTTTGGTGTCCCGGGTTTCAAATACACCGGAAATTTTTGTGAGGCCATCAATAATATTTTTTACCGTGGTACCGAACAGCTCTTCAATCACATCCAGGGTAACACTCGTATCTTCCACCGTATCGTGCAGCAGGGCGGCAGCCACGGAAATATCATCGATATTAAACTCTTCGGCCATAATTTTGGCCACTTCAAGCGGGTGAATGTAATAAGGCTCTCCCGATGCTCTTTTAACATCTTCATGAGATTTACAACAAAGCTTAAATGCTCTTGTAACTAACTCATCGTCGGTTTTTTCGAGATGTTCATGGCATAGTTTCAGCAGGCCGGCAAGGGAACTTTCCTGCTTTTTGTCGAGATCATACTGATCAATTTCTTCGCGGATATGTGTATCCACTTTTGCCATACTTTTTACTGCTTTCTTGTTGCTATTATTATCTGCTACTATTTAAAACGGTTTTTTTAACTTCTCAATATCAAAAATTTGAATGATCTCTGACAAAACCATGAGGATGATTTCATTTATTCAAATCCCGAAATTATCCGATCGTTTAATATTCAAAATTTTTTAAACATTAATACAACGTTTTACTACTCAATTCTTGCAAATGGTTTTAAATCCAAATCGTCATAAAGATGTTGCCTGGCCTTCATCGCTCCGGTAATTGCTATCATAGCAGCATTGTCGGTGCAGTACTGCATGGCAGGGATCATCAGGTTCAAACCCAATTCTCGGGCCATGCTTTCCACTTTAATCCTCAGCATTGAATTGGCCGATACACCGCCTGCAAGCATCACATGATTTACGTTTTTCAACTTTACAGCCTGCTTGAGTTTAACTGTTAAAACATCAGTAATAGCATCAGAAACACTGGCGCATATATCATGTAAATGCTTTTTGAGGAAAGATGATTCAAGTTCCTGCGTGTAATAGAGTGCACTTGTTTTCAGGCCCGAAAAACTAAAGTCGAGCCCCTTGTTGATCATAGCGCGGGGAAATTGATGAAATTTCGGATCTCCTTTTTGTGAAAGTTTGTCTACAACAGGGCCTGCCGGATAGGGCAGATCCAGAATTTTTCCGATTTTATCAAACGCCTCACCTGCGGCATCATCCCTCGTTTTTCCCAAAACTTCGTGTTGAAATGCCTCCTCCACGTAAACCAGCCGGGTATGTCCGCCGGATACAATCAGTGCAACGAATGGGTACACTTCATCGTGCTCAATAAAATTGGCGTACATATGTGCATCGATGTGATTTACCCCGATGATTGGAATTTTGCGGGATAAGGCAAGGCCCTTGGCAAAGCTGAGGCCTACCAACAGCGACCCCATCAAACCGGGCCCCTGAGAAACTGCGATACCGTCCAGGTCATCAACCGATACGGACGCTTCTTCAAGTGCCTGGGCCACCGTTTTTGAAATGGTTTTATGATGAGCTCTGGAAGCAAGCTCGGGCACTACACCTCCAAATTGCTCGTGAACAGCCTGGGATGCGATTATATTTGACAGATTTTTTCGATCGGCATAAATGGCTGCCGCGGTTTCGTCACAGGAAGATTCAATGCCTAATATTATCATTCATTCAAGGTTTGTGATCAGGATACCTGAAGCATTCGTTCAATGGGTATTAACGCTTTTTGAGCCAGTTCAACAGGAACTTTAACTTCATGCTGATCATATTTCAGGGCATCGCGCAAATTTTCAAGAGTAATCATTTTCATATAATCGCATACCGAATCTTCGTTGGCTGCAAAAAACTGCTTGCCCGGATTCTCTTTTTCCATCCTGTATATTATGCCCGTTTCGGTGGCCACCACAAATTTATCTGCATCTGATTCTTGCGCTCTGTTCAGCATTCCACTCGTAGAAAAGACATGGCCATCTTTGCAGTCGAAATACATGGCTGATTTCATCATGCACGATGTGGAGCATCCGCATTCGGGATGGATCAACATTTCTGCATCGGGGTGCTCTTTGTGTTTTTCGGCCAGATTCAGCTCCCCAATTTTTTCATGAACATGGCAGGCACCCTGCCAGATGTTCAAGTCACGGCCTGTTACCATTTCAACATAAGCACCCAGAAACTTATCGGGCAGAAAGAGGATTTCTTTCTCTTCGGGAATAGAATTTACAATGCCCACGGCATTCGACGACGTACAGCAGTAATCAGTTTCCGCTTTTACTTCGGCCGTTGTATTAATGTATGAAACCACAACAGCATCCGGGTGCACTGCTTTCCACTCCCTGAGCTGTTCGGCGGTTATGCTGTCTGCCAGGGAGCAGCCTGCTTCAAGATCAGGGATTAAAACGGTTTTATCGGGCGAAATAATGGAAGCCGTTTCTGCCATAAAATGCACTCCGCAAAACACGATAACTTCGGCATCGGTTTCTGCTGCCTGCCGCGAGAGCCCCAGTGAATCGCCTACATAATCGGCAACATCCTGTATCTCCGGAACCTGGTAGTTGTGAGCAAGAATCACGGCATTTTTTTCTCTTCGCAGCTGATTAACTTCATCAAAAAGATTTTGTTGAGTATTATTTTGCATGAATTATTGTTTTTTCTTTAGGTCAAAAAATTTTAAAAGACAAGATGCTTTGTTACGGATCAGAGATCTGAAAACAGACTTTAATGAAAATTCTTCGTTTTAATAAATTTCTTTTATTTGCTGGCTGATGTCAAAAGCAGCCACTGAATGTGTTAGTGCACCAACCGAGATATAATCCACGCCGGTTTCAGCAACTTCTCTCAACCTTCCTGCAGTCATACTCCCCGATGCTTCTGTTTCAGCCTGCTCTCCGATTCTTCCGACCGCTTTTCTCATGGTCGTATTATCCATGTTGTCCAGCATAATCATATCGGCACCTGCATCAACGGCTTCTTTTACTTCATCAAGAGTGGTTGTTTCCACCTCAATTTTAACAACCGGATTGTGAGAACGAATTTTCTGCACGGCAGGTGTAATTCCACCGGCAGCGCGAATGTGATTTTCTTTGACCAATGCCATATCAAACAGCCCAATTCGATGGTTCAGTCCGCCACCGGTTTTCACAGCATATTTGTCAAGCAGGCGTAATCCGGGAACTGTTTTGCGGGTATCGAGAATTTTCGTTGAACTGCCCTTCAAAAGGTCAGCCATTTCTGCAGTTTTTGTGGCAATGCCAGACATTCGCTGTACAAAATTAAGAGCAACTCTTTCGGCCGTGAGTATAGCCCGGGCATTCCCTTCAATAGTGGCTATCACTTCTCCATCGGTTATCCTGCTTCCATCCTCAGTGCAGGGTTTCCAAATAATATCCCTGTCAAGAAACTGAAAAACTTTTTTACCAACACCTAACCCGGCAATGATACCGTTCTGTTTGGAAATCCAGGCCGCTCTGGCTTTCCTGTGTTGATTAACGACAGACTCTGTTGTAACATCTCCGGTGCCAATATCTTCAGATAATGCCTGTTCAATAAGGACATCCAGCCATGGCTGTTCCATGATATCTTTCCATTTCATGATGCGGCCTGTTGTGTGTAGTAAAGATTTTTGCGGAAACTCATGGGCACTTTCTCTGAATCGTTTATTTCGGGGAAATCGGTTCTGAAATGCACACCACGGCTTTCCTGCCTGTTCAATGCCGCCCGAAGAATCAGTTCGGTTATATTCACCATTTCGCGCATCTTCTTCAGATAATATTCGTTGCCAAGATGATGCAGTGGTGATTTTAACTCCTTTTCCAGAAAAGCCAGGGCACTGTTCAGTCCGGCAGCACTTCGTTCAATACCGGCATGTTTGTTTAACAGTGATGTAACTACTTTTTTCTGAACCAAAAACGGCTCTTCAAGTTCAGGTGAAAGTGTAAACTGTTTAAGCGGAATGGTGACAATAGATTTTTTACTACAATGCAAGCGGGCATGTTCAACGGCGCGTTTACTAAAAACCAGACACTCGAGCAGAGAATTACTGGCAAGCCGGTTGGCTCCGTGAACACCGGTGGCTGCTACTTCTCCGCAGGCATACAAGCCCTGTACTCCGGTTTGTCCGTCAATATCCGTTTCAATCCCGCCGATACAGTAATGTGCAGCCGGGGCAACCGGAATTCCCTGTTTTGAAATATCGATACCGCACGATTCAATCCTCTTCATCAAACCCGGGAAACGGGCTTTCACTTTTTCGGATTTCAGGTGGGTAAGGTTCAGGTACACAAAATCTTCTTCCTGCCCTGCAATTTGCTTCAAAATTTCTTTCGCTACAACATCACGCGGAGAGAGTTCCGCCGCCGGATACGACTCCATAAATCGTTTGCCCTCAGCATTGTAAAGCCTTGCTCCCTCACCTCTCAACGCTTCACTGAGAAGAAAAACCTCTCCTTTTTTGCTGTAAAATGCCGTGGGGTGAAACTGTACAAATTCAAGATCTTTCAGCACAGCACCGTGGTTCCAGGCAAGCCACAAACCATCTCCCGTAGAAGTATGTGGGTTTGTGGTTCGGGTAAATAAGCCCGAATACCCGCCTGTGGCAAGAATGGTTGCCTTGCTGAGAATTTGAATGGATCTTTTTTGTCTATACAGATAACCAATCGCCCCGAAGCATTGATTATTATCGCTGATCAGGTTATAGACAAAAACATTTTCCACAAGTTTGATGTTCTTGTTTTTCCGGATGCGGGAAATCAAAAATTCGACCATGGCCTTGCCGGTTGCTGCTCCGTTTGCATGCAACACCCGACGCCTGGAGTGGCCTCCTTCCATACCAAGGTTTAACTGCCTGCCTTCTCTGTCAAACGGCATTCCCCGGCTGATGAGCTCTTTTATCCGTTCGGCACCCTCTTTTACCAAAATTTCCACTGCATCTCTGTTGCAGTAGCCACGGCCTGCCTCCAGTGTATCTTTTATGTGGTTTTCGAATGAATCGGCCTTGTCCATCACAGCAGCCACACCTCCCTGTGCCAAATAACTGCTGCTGGCATTCAGTGTGGATTTTGTAACCAACATTACTTTGCCATACTTGGAGGCTTCAATTGAAGCATTTAATCCTGCCAGGCCGCCGCCAATCACCAAAAAATCTGTTTTTCTGACTTCAGAAATCAAAACATTTGATATTTTATTAGGGTTACAATATAAGCTTTATTCTGCATACAGATACCCTCAAACCAAAACTTATGCATTCAACTTTTTTTTGATGTCTTACATTGGCAATCAATAGAAAAAAAACGATCAAATACTTCTATAAAAAGAAAAACCTTCTCCTGTTACAGAGAAGGTTTTTATCGGGATTGTCTATTGTTAAGTCGGTTTTACTTCTTGTCGTCGTCATCATCGTCAACCACTTCGAAGTCGGCATCTACGGCATCATCGCCTTCAGCGGATGCTTCACCTTCTTCGGCACCGTTTTGTGCGCCGTCACCGCCCGGCTGTTGTGCACCTTCGGCAGCCTGGTAAATCTCCTGAGAGGCCGCCGCCCAAGCCTGGTTTAGTTCGTCGATGGCTGCATCAACGTCATCAACCTTTTCTTCTTTATGCACCTCTTCAAGTTTGTTGAGGGCTTCTTCAATCTTGGTTATGTTGCCTTCCGAGATTTTGTCTTTGTGTTCGTCAAGCTGTTTTTTGGTTGAGAACAAGAGAGAATCGGCCTTGTTGAGTTTTTCAACTTTTTCACGCAGCTTTTTGTCCTCTTCGGCGTGCTCTTCAGCCGCTTTTTTCATTTTTTCGATCTCTTCATCGCTCAATCCGGAAGAAGCCTCGATTCGGATACTTTGCTCTTTGCCGGTTCCTTTATCTTTGGCGCTTACATTCAGTACACCGTTCGCGTCAATATCGAAGGTTACCTCAATTTGAGGAACTCCTCTTGGTGCGGGTGGAATTCCGTCAAGATGGAAACGACCAAGGGTTCTGTTTGCCTGTGCTTGTGCACGTTCACCTTGTAAAATATGAATTTCCACACTGGTTTGATTATCCGCAGCCGTAGAGAACACCTCCTTTTTACTGGTCGGGATGGTTGTGTTGGCTTCAATCAGCTTGGTCATCACGCCGCCCAGCGTTTCAATACCGAGTGTAAGCGGTGTTACATCGAGCAGAACCACATCATCAACATCTCCGCTCATTACGCCACCCTGAATGGCCGCACCAACGGCAACCACTTCATCCGGGTTCACACCTTTGCTTGGGTCTTTTCCAAAGAACTCTTTTACTACTTCCTGAATTTTTGGAATTCGGGTAGAACCACCCACCAGAATCACCTGATCGACCTCACTTTTGCTGATGCCGGCTTCTTTCAGTGCGGTTTCGCACGGACCAACGGTTCGCTTTACCAGATCATCAACCAGTTGCTCAAATTTGGCACGTGTTACATCAATATTCAGGTGTTTTGGTCCTGAATCTGTTGCCGTGATAAACGGCAGGTTAACGTTGGTTTTTTGAGAGCTTGAAAGCTCAATTTTGGCTTTTTCGGCTGCATCTTTCAGTCGCTGCATGGCCATGGGATCTTTTCTCAAATCAATCCCTTCTTCTTTTTTGAATTCATCAGCCAGGAAATTAATCAGCCGCTGGTCAAAATCATCACCGCCAAGGTGAGTATCACCGCTGGATGATTTCACTTCAAAAACGCCGTCTCCAAGATCGAGAATAGAAACATCGAACGTACCTCCACCGAGGTCGTAAACCACAATGGTTTGATCGGTCTCTTTCTTGTCAAGCCCGTAAGCAAGTGATGCGGCTGTTGGCTCGTTGATAATTCTTTTTACTTCGAGACCGGCAATTTTTCCGGCTTCCTGAGTAGCTTTTCGCTGGGCATCATTAAAATATGCCGGAACGGTGATTACAGCCGCTGTAACTTTTTCTCCAAGGTATTCTTCTGCCGTTTGCTTCATTTTTTGAAGCACCATTGCAGAGATTTCCTGCGGGGCATAGTTTCTGTCATCAATTTGCACCCGGGCTGTGCTGTCATCATCAGATTTAATTACTTCGTAGGAAACCTGGCCGATCTCCTCTTTCACCTCGTTGTACATGCGCCCCATAAATCTCTTGATCGAAGAGACTGTTTTTTGGGGATTTGTAATGGCCTGCCGTTTTGCAGGGGCGCCCACAAGCCGTTCACCGTCTTTCGAAAATGCAACTACAGACGGTGTGGTTCTGCCGCCTTCCGAGTTTTGGATTACTACCGGCTCATTGCCTTCCATTACGGCTACGCAAGAGTTTGTAGTACCTAAGTCAATTCCAATTATTTTACCCATAATTATGTTCCTTATCTTATTATTTATTCTATCTTAAATTCTTACTTGATTGGAATGGATTGAGAGTCGTCCGAATCATCCACTCCGGTTTTTAAAATTTTTACCTGTAACACACCTTCTTTAAAAGTTGCTGAAACAGACGATATATCTGCGTTTTCGGGCAACGCAAAGGATCTTGAAAAAGACCCCTGTTTTCTTTCGGATCGTTTGAGCACTTCATCATCTTCAAGAAACAGCTCTCGCTCGCCGCTGATAGACAGCACATTGTTTTTTAATGTCACTTTAATCAGCTTTTTGTTCATTCCGGGCAGATCCATGAACACGGAGTAAATATTTTCACTCTCCACGATATCGCAATCGGGATCAAAATCACCTCCGCTTTCGTCTGCCACAGATATCTTTTCAACAAACTGCTGAATATCCCGGCCCAGTTTCGAAAGCTGTTTTTCTATGTCGATGTTGAAATTGCTCATAATAGGTCCGTTTTTTCCAATAATAGAGCAACCACAATGCCAATTAAGAAAAGCCTACAACTTCACTGACGTATTGACAT
>SKYV01000222.1 GCA_007127745.1 Balneolaceae bacterium | reverse complement strand
TGGAAGAAGATCCGGATCAATGGCAATATTTATTGGTGAATGAATTGGAACCTCCTGTTATCGCAAGAAACGAACTGATTGGAAATATTAAAGATCAAATCCTCGAATTTGGAGCCGATTACGCGGCTATGAGTGGCAGCGGTTCCACAGTTTTCGGGATTTTTAGTCAGGATTTTGTTGCAATTAATGCATATGAGTCGTTTCATAAGCTTGGATTTTCAGCTAACTTAACAAGACCAGGCTTTAAACCCGATCACGGAATGTACCGAAAGGATGGATAGTATTGATTTTTAATTGATTTAATGATTAAAAATAAACTACTGTGGATATTTGATTGTTACGCATGACCCTCTTTTCATAATCGAAACTACATTTAACTTATAACAGCACGAATATGTCCAAAAAGAATACAATCGACCCAAGAACCGGAATGGATGCAGACTCTTTCAGAGAAGATATCAAACAACATCTTCGATATACTCTGGCAAAAGATCAATACTCTGCCACCAATTGGGACAACTACAGAAGTGTGGTTCTGGCTGTTGCTGACCGTCTTCACGACCGCTGGATTGAAACCCAGCAGAACTACTACAAAAATGATGTAAAAAGGGTGTATTACATTTCCATGGAGTATCTGATCGGGCGCCTGCTCGACAATATGCTTGTAAACCTGGGACTGCAGGATATGGCTGCCGACGCCATTGGAGATCTTGGCCTCGATTATGATGAAGTCCGCAATGCCGAGTGGGATGCAGGTCTTGGAAATGGTGGGCTGGGTAGGCTTGCTGCCTGTTTTCTGGATTCGATGGCCACTCTTGGAATCCCGGCTATTGGCTACGGAATCCGTTACGATTACGGAATTTTCTATCAGTCTATCGAGAATGGATACCAGGTTGAAAAGCCGGATCTCTGGCTTCGTTACGGAAATCCGTGGGATATTGTGAGACCAAAAATCCAATATAATGTTCCGTTTTACGGTAACTCTCATGCCTACCATGATGAAAACGGAGATTTGCGATTTAAGTGGGAAAATACCCACGATGTATCCGCTGTGGCATTCGACACTCCCATTCCGGGATATAATAATGATGTGGTAAATAATCTCAGGCTCTGGAGGGCTTCATCGTCTTCCGCTATCGATCTGAAAAGCTTTAACCAGGGCCAGTACATCGATGCTGTGAGAGATACCCAACTGAACGAAAATATCTCGCGGGTTCTCTATCCGAACGACAAAGTATTTGTTGGCCAGGAATTGAGACTGAAACAGGAATTTTTCCTTGTGGCAGCTTCCATGCAGGATATTCTCCGAAGGTTCAAAAAAACCAACGACGATTGGCGAAAACTGCCGGAGAAAGTGGCCATTCAGTGTAATGATACTCACCCCAATCTTGCCATTCCGGAACTGATGCGCGTTTTGGTGGATGAAGAAGGTCTGAACTGGGATCTCGCCTGGGACATTACTGTAAAAACCATGGCTTACACCAATCACACTATTTTGCCCGAAGCTCTTGAAAAGTGGCCGGTTTCGCTTCTGAGAAATCTGCTGCCACGACACCTGCAAATTATCTATGAAATTAACCGAAGATTCTTACAAAAAGTAAAAGATCAGGTGGGTGATGACCGCAGTAAACTGAGCCGTGTTTCCATCGTGGGTGAAGGGGAAAATCCCGTTGTTCACATGGCATCGCTGGGCATTGTCGGGGCGCACAAAATTAACGGAGTTGCTGCACTCCACAGCCATCTCATAAAAAAAACACTGTTCCGCGATTTTTATGATATCTACCCGGAAAAATTCACAAACAAAACCAATGGAATTACGCCGCGCCGCTGGCTGAAGCAGTGTAACCGGGAATTAGCCGGGCTGATCACCGATAAAATTGGTGATGGTTGGGTAACCAATCTCGATAAAATCAAAGAGATTGAGAAGTTTGCTGACGATAAGGATTTCATGAAGCAGTACGCTCAAATCAAAGAGAATAACAAAAAACATCTGGCCGATTATGTCGAGGAGAAAAGAAACATCAAACTGGACATCACGTCCATGTTCGATATCCAGATTAAACGAATCCATGAGTACAAGCGTCAGTTGATGCTCACACTTTATGCCATAACGCAGTATAATCGGATCAAAGCCAATCCTGATCTTGATGTAGTGCCGAGAACCATTATTGTGGCAGGAAAAGCCGCACCGGGATATACCATGGCCAAACTTTTCATCAAACTGATGAACGATGTGGGCGAAAAAATTAATTCTGATCCCGAGGTAAATGATAAACTGAAATTTCTCTTCCTCGAAAATTACAGTGTTACACTGGCTGAAAAAATGATTCCGGCCGCCGATCTTTCAGAACAGATCTCAACGGCAGGTTTTGAGGCGTCGGGCACCGGTAACATGAAGTTTGCCCTGAACGGAGCCCTCACCATCGGCACGCTCGATGGCGCAAACATTGAAATTAAAGAAGAGGTGGGAGACGAAAACATCTTCATTTTCGGAAACACCGTAGATGATGTGGAGCGATTCCGCCTGGAAGGTTACAATCCCTGGGACTACTACAACGCCAATGAGGAATTGAAACAGGCAATGGATCAGATTCGCGACGGACACTTTAATGAAGACAAGAACCTGTTTGAACCCATCATCGACTCACTTCTGAATAAAGGCGATTACTTCCTTGTATTGGCCGATTACGAAGCTTACGTGAACAAACAAGCTGAAGTGGATAAGCTGTATAGTGATCAGGCAGCATGGCACAAAAAAGCACTGCTGAACACGGCTCGTGTCGGGAAGTTCTCATCAGACCGAACCATTAAAGAGTATGCCGAGGAAATTTGGGGTGTTGAGGTTGATCAATAATTCCCTGATCTGTGATTAATGCCGGACATTGCGCTCCGGCATTTTTTTTATCAAAATCAAGAGTCAGAAAAATTTTGAAAACAGGTGAGCAAGAGTAACTTCACTTTTTTTATAGCGTATAAGCGTTCTATAAAATCCAATCTGACTTTTTATAAAATGAAACAATCACTACTCTTTATTTCTGCTTTTCTGGTATCCGGTTTTTTCATCTTTTCAGCTCATCCAACTGATCTTTTTGCACAACAGCCACAAACCCTGGTTGATGGCAGCGTTACACACGGCGGATTTGGTGGGCCGTCGGTCAAATTCGGTGATGTAGCCGGATCGGCCGGCGTTTGGGTTGGCGGACAAGGCGGCTGGATTATGAACCTCAGCGAACATCACGCCATTTCTCTCGGAGGCGGTGGATACGGGCTGGTTACCAATCACCGTGTACCTGTGCCGGTTGACGGCAATGGCGATTTATATGCACTGAATGGATATGGCGGGTTCATCTTCGAATATACCAACCAATCCTACAAACTTATTCACTTTACAGTTTCTTCGCTGATTGGAGGCGGAGGGCTATTGCTTCGCGAACGCAACTATGAAGATGTTAGCGATGAGGTAAACAGCTATTTCATATTTGAACCAGGGATGAATGCAGAACTTAATGTGACCAGTTTTTTCCGGATTACGGCAGGTGCAAGCTATCGGATGACCAGTGGAATATCTGAGTTTGGATTTCGGGATAGCGATTTTTCGGGGCTACAGGGTACTATCACATTAAAATTCGGAGGGTTTTTATGAGATCTATGCTCTTGTGCGGCTTATTGATTCTTTTTCTGATTCCGGTTCAGGTGAACGCTCAGCAACAGGAAACCCTGTTTGCCAATGATATCAATCACGGAGGATTTGGCTCACTGGTGTATGGTGTTACTTATGTAAATGGGCAGGCTGCATTTCTGCGCGGCACCCGCGGGGCGTGGGTTATCCGCTTTAGCGACGGGCATGCTATAAATATCGGGCTTGCCGGATATCGAACAAAAAGCAATTTCGATACAGTTAATTGGAACCGCCATGATAATGAACCGGAAATGAGAACCAATTACGGCGGTTTTGAACTGGAATATGTGAACAATTCCTATCGATTGATCCATTTTGGAGCACAAACCCTGGTGGGTTCGGGTACTGTACGATACCAAAACGGAGGGGATTTTGAGAAATCATCGGATGATTATTTTGTACTGCAGCCCGCTGGCAATATCCATCTTAATGTCACCCACTGGTTTCGAATCAGCGGTTCTGTATTATACCGGTATTCAGCCAACGTAAATCTCGATGGAACCGGTAACTCTGATCTGTCTGGCTTTTCGGTTTCGGTTGGTTTACGATTTGGGAAATTTTAGTATTCAGCCCGAATCCTTTTCAGTAGCCTTTACCATTTCAACTGTTTTTCCGGTTTTTATTCTATAAGCATTCAAAACAAGTTCAGCCATCTGATCCAGGCTATACTTTTCAGCATTAATGATCAGATCATAGTCCGGAGGATTGGAGATCTCTTTCTGAAAATTCTGGCGGATAAATTCGGTCCGCTCGCGGTCTTTTTGTTCAGCAAGTCTTTTCACCTCATCCCGGTCCAGATTTTTACGCTTCGCATAGTCGGCAATCCGGTGTTTTAAAGGTGCCACCAGGCGAACGTGAAGAGAATTTGGCTGCTGACAAATGTAGTTCGAACCTCTTCCGACAATGATACTCTTTCCATGCTCCTCAATTGTACGCACGATACGTATCAACGAATGCAGATAACTTACATTGGTATTCAAATTCGTGATAAAAGCAGCTACAGCATCTTCTACCGCCTGCTGCCTTCTTTCATCAAGAGTTTCTATAAATTTTTGATCACTGCCGAGTTCCTCTGCAATTGCTTTCAGCAGTTTTTTATCCCAAACATCAAAATCTGTTCTGTTACCCATATATTCAGCCAGAGCCGCGCCGGGTGCACCAAACTCTCTTGAAATCGTAATAACAGGGTATTTGTCATGCCTGTTATTTTGATCGGGGGCATCTCTTAAAGAGTTCCGCCGGCTCCAGTTATTAATCTGCTTCTCGACAATCCGGGTTATTTTTCTTGCCATAACTTCACAATTATTTTAAAGATATTCATTATCTATTAAATGATAATTTTAAGAACAGCATTCCAATAATTTTTTAAGCTGCAATTCCCGTATACATCAATTAACTGCTGCTTCTTTATTCTACATATTACATTGTTACTCATAGAGGTATCCGGCTTGCTCTGAATGAAAGAAACCAATATTCTGTTCATATTTGCATCATAGATGTACTGCCCTACTGACCATCATAAAAACTACTCTGTACAATGGAATTAAACGAGTATTTATCAACCCTTCAGGAGTATTTGCACCTGACTCTATTTACCCTGCAGGATACAGAAGTCACAATCATGTCGATGGTGATCTTTTTTCTCTTTCTTTCATTTTTCCTGTTTCTCGGTTCATTTGCCCGCAGAATTTTACAGCACAGAATATTAAAAAAATTCGCCATCGATTCCGGTTTACAGTACACCCTTGCCCGGGTTACCCAGTACATTATCGTTGTCTTGGGAGTTCTCATTTCTTTTCAATTTGTAGGGATTGATTTGACTAGCCTGGCCGTAATTTTTGGCCTCTTGTCAGTTGGTATTGGTTTTGGCCTTCAGAATATCACTGCCAATTTTATTTCGGGCCTTATTATCATGTTTGAAAGGCCAATTAGTGTTGGAGACAGGGTTGAAGTGGGTGGTATCGAAGGAGATGTAATTGAAATCAGTATTCGCTCCACAAAGATCAAAACCATGAACAATACTTCCATCATTGTGCCCAATACCCAGTTTGTGGAAAATAATGTGATCAATTTTTCTCATGGCGATTCAACTTTCCGCCTGCACGTTTATGTGGGCGTGTCCTACTCATCGAACCTGGATGATGTTCTGAAAGCACTGAATGAAGTTGCAGAGGAGCATCCAAAAGTAATGAAGGTCCCTGAACATCAGGTTCATTTAACACAGTTTGGCGATTCATCCTGGGATATGGAATTGCGCGTTTGGATACCTGAGGTAAAAGATCGTCTTATTATTCGAAATGAGTTAAACCAGGCAATTGTCCGAAAATTTGCAGAAATGGATATCGAAATTCCATTCCCGCAACGGGATTTGCACGTCCGCTCAAGTGTAGATTTGCCGGTCAGCAATAAAGCAAACTGACCAGTCCTGTACAACGGTCAGCTTGCCGTTACTCATAAACCTGGAAAAACGGAAATCCATACAGAAGCCCATCAAAATAAATCTCCCTCATCACAATGTTTTTATGGTTCATAATCTGTTCCGGTCGGAGATTCTCTCTGGCGTAATTTTTTCGGTTCTCAAACCGCAGATTACTCATGCCCCCAGGGTGCGGGTGGTTCTTCTGCCAGAGGTTCGGAAAGGTCAAAATCAACCCGCCAGCTCCAGCTTGTATCGCGGATGGTACCATAGGTGTAGCGCTCGCCGGGTTCAATTTCAATTCTCCATCCCCGGAATATTCCTGTTTCTTCGGTTCGGGGTACTGATTTAAATTCCTGCCGCAGTGCCGTGCCTTCACCAACAGAAAATCCGCCGTACATGGTAAAGTCGTCTTCGCTTCCATCAGGTTTTCGATGATCGTGGCGTATTTCCAGCCCGTCTTCGTATTTGGTAAAAATCCAGGTACGTGAGCGGTCCCAGTCATCGAGGTCTTCAAGTTCAATGTGAAAGGGGAGTTTCAGTTGATTCCCATCACATTCACGGAAATGTACTATCAGTTGTTCGGTACCTGTGAGCATCTCATCACCCGGCGGCTCGAGAGTCAGTCCGCCCGGATAGGCATTTCCGCACTGCTCGGCAAGTGCATCATAAAAACGTTCAAATACCTTCGGTTCATCAACATTCGTTTCGGACTTTTCGCAGGCAGCAAACAAAAGCAGTGCAGTGAATACTAAAATAATATATTTCATATTGAATGTTTTTTTTGATGATAAACACAGACGTGGCAAAAAGATCAGAGAAAAGATTCTGCTGCAATAATTTAAAGCAGATTATTTGCCCTTTACATGTGAAAAATTAATCCAACACAAACCGGAAAGTTATCGTACCCCACTGTGGCTCCTGCGGTACTCCAGAAGGTAGTCTGGAAAAACGCCATCCTCTCAGCGTTCGCATCACTTCACGTTCCAGTTCGGGGTTCATTTTTCTGAGTGGAATCACCCTGCCCAGAGATCCGTCGGGATGTACTTCAAATCGGATGGTAATTACAGCTTCTTCGTTGGTACGGTTTGTAGGCAACGGCTGTTGCATGGGTGAGCGGTTCAGTTCTCCTTCCCACTGTAGATCGTAAGGAGCTGATCGATCGGGGGTATGGCCCGCCCCATGATCTACATTAGGATCTCCCCTGGAACCACGCTCATCTCCGCTTTCTGCCACTCCCTCCTGTACCTGTTCGGCTTCCTGAGATTGTGGCGGAACTTCTTCTTCAACTACATCTTCCGAAACCTCCACAACTTCAGGATCGATCACATCTGTTTCGGGAGTTTCAACCACTTCCTCATCCTGAATTTCTTCAATTTGATCCGGCAGGTCTACCGGTTTGGTTGCCTCATCTTCGGGAACCTGCGGGGTTTCCACAGGCTGTGTAATTTCGGGGTCGGGCTCATCGGGTACAGTTTCTACCGGATTGGGACGCGTGGCAACCTGCTCTCTCTGCACATCGGCCTGCTGCGCAAGTGTGCCGCTCCTGAATTCGCCGAGTGTTACTTCCATAAACGCAGCACGCTGATCCACCTGAAAATCAACAGTATAGAGAATGGCTATAATCAGGATCAGCAGATGTATAGCACCGGTAATACCCAGTCCAAAGCGGTCTTCTTCATCGATATGTTTTTTAAACCATTCGATCATTAATTAATTACGTTCCGTGGCCATTACAATATTCATATTTAATGCCCGCCCGATGTTCATGGCGCGAACAGCATCATCTACTCTGGCATCTCTGTCTGCTCGTACTACTAACGATGCTCCCGGCTTATTCTGATACGCTTGACGAATTGACAGGGACAGGTCTGCACGAGTTATCTGCTCACCATCTACAAAGAAATTTCCCTCCGGGGTAATGGCTACGGAAATTTGTGTGGCATTTGTGGTTACGCTGGATTCAGCCTGTGGCACATTTACTCGAATACCAAAATTTGTTACAAACGACGATGTTAACAGAAAGAAAATCAGCAGCAACAAAATAATATCAGTCAGTGATGACTGAGAGAACATATAAAGCGGTTCTTTTATGTTGCTATCTTCTCTGAAATCCATAATTTACACCTCATGTTTTTTCTTGGGTGAGGGTGCCTGAAGCAAATCAACAAAATCACCGGAGGCGTTTTCAAGCTCAAATATCATACGGTTGATTTTTCCAAGCAGATAGTTGTAAAAACCATAGGCAATAATTCCCACAATCAGGCCCGTTGCGGTGGTAATCAATGCTTCCCAGATACCTCCGGCAAGCACGCTTGGATTAACATTGCCCTGAAGTGATTGAATGTCCATAAATGCGCGGATCATGCCTGTAACCGTTCCCGTGAACCCGATTAATGGAGCCACACCGGCAATGGTAGCCAGCCAGTTCATCCGTTTTTCGAGCTGAAAAATTTCCTTTTTCCCGGCTTTCTGAATGGCATCCTCAATATCTCGGATAGGCCGGCCCAAACGCCTGATGCCTGCAATCAAAATACGGGCCAGTGGCTTGTCGAACTCTTCGCAATACTGGATTGCTCTTTTTTGACTCCCCGATTTCAGCAATGTTTCAATTGAGTTTAAGGTGTGATTTATATCCATTCTGGAATTATCCAGCGTTCTCCATCGCTCGGCAATCACATAGATTGCAAGCAGCGAAAGCAAAAATAGCGGGATCATCAAGATTCCGCCCTGGGATAATATTTCAAAAAACGACATGGACGACTCTTCCTGCAACATTCCGATAAGCGTGTCTTCTTCTGTTGCCTGAGCCTGTAATAGAAAGAGATAGATGATATTCATTTACTTAATTAATTATTCTGAATTCTGTGTATAAAATTTTGAACGTTATAAGGGGATGGAAGTCTGTCAATATTTTCTTGGGCCTGAGCAAGTGTTTCGAACTGGCCGACACTTACCCGCCACACGGGTTCGCCGGTTACGGTTCTTGAACTGACCAGTACACGGTAACCTTCTTCACTTAATCTGGCAGCCGTTTCTCTCGCATTTTCTTCGCTGTTAAATGAATGCAGTACAATAGAGTATCCGTTATTTGCTTCATCATTTATCGAACCCATTAGACCGTAGGTGCTCTGTTCATCCACTGCCGGCTGAGTAATTGTTTCCGGCTGATCATTTTGGAGTCCTTCCTCCTCTGATACTGCATTTTGTTGTTCCTGTTCCGGTTCAACAGGAGTCATCTCTGTATCTTCAGCAAATTCGGCATTTTCATCCGTAATCACTGAAATCTCATCCGGTACCGGTGCGGGTTGTTCCGTAACAGCAGCCTGTTGCGGTTCATCGGCCATAAAACCATCATCAATAAAAATGAAGTAAAGTCCCGCAAGCAGTAGAATAAGCAGCAGGGCGGCAATTACCCAAATACCTGCACTGCTTTTCTTTTTCTGTTTTGGTTGAGGTTTCGGTTTTTTTGCTTCTTTTTCTTTTTTTTCCTTCTCTTCCTCCTTTTCTACTTCATCCCAGACATCCATTTCGGCTTCCGACTCTTTTACGGCATCTGAGAGAAAATCGAAATCCTCGTCATCTTCTTCTATCCCGAAGATATCGTCTGCTTCGTCTTTATCTTTTTCTCTTTTTTCTTTTTTTTCAGCTTCTTCTGTTTCTGCAACATCAGCTGTCGGTGTTTGTTCTTCCGGCACTTTTTCCTCATCTTCATCAACCCCGAGAGGTATGGCTGTGTCACGCTCTGGCTGAAGCTCAATCGGCTTCATGCCGGCATATTTAAAACTGATTTCCGTACTCAGTTCTTTTGACGGATCAAATTTTAACTCCCCTTCATCATCAAAGTAAAAAACACCAAACTCTTTTATTTCAAGGGCTTTTCCGCGATGAGCAGCATCAATAATGCGGTCAATTAATTGCTCAAGCTGTTTTTCAACTTCAGCCTTCTCCATACTGGTTTTTTCAACCAGCAGATCCACAAGTTTATTCTTGTCAATTTTCATGGGAGATCCTGATATTAGATTTGAATTCCACTACATCAGCCGGCGGCATCATCACTACCTTGCCTGTATCATACCGCTTTTGATGCTGTTCGTAATGTTTCACATCAAAAGTACCGAGTCCTTCAATTTCAACACTGTTCTGGTTTACAAATTGCTCCCGTAAAACTTCTTTAAATGCGTGAATAAATTCAGTGTCCATAATGTTTAAAAAAGGTATGTAAATCCTACAAATCCCTGGAATCCGCGTTCTCGATAACCCTGCCACAGCTGGTAATCTTCGTCCAGCAAGTTAAGAAGTTTGCCGTACACTCCATATCTGTCTGAGATTGAAATTTCAAACTTTCCTCCAATCAATAAAAACGATGGAAGATCTTCTCCGGTATGAGTTTCGCGGCTATTTGCAAATTCACCCCAACCCTCCAGCAGCACCTGTCTTGTCGGGCGGAATGATAAAGCAGCCTGAACGGAGAAATTTTCAACAAACGGTATTTTTTCTTCATTAGAAAATCTTGGTGTTTGCAGATGCGCATCTGCACTGAACCATAACACATCCGGCCTCAGGTCTTGCGAAAATCCACCGTATATCCTGAAAATGGTTGCATCACGAAAGGCAGCCGAATAATAGCGCTCATCAATATCAAAACCGGAAACAGGCTGTTCGTTGCGTGTGTAATAAAGATAATTTCTGATATCCTGATAGGAAACTCCGGCAATAATTTTCGTGCCATAGAACGGTTCCATCTGAACTTCGCCCAGCGCAAGCATTTCGTATTGATGCCTCAGGTTTGACTGAAAATCGAAAAACCGGTTTTGGGCATGTATTTCCTGATAGGTGTGATGCCTGGGTTCTGCAGATGCTTTTGCCCGTATATTAAAGCCGCGGAAAAAGGTGTGTTTCAACTCAAGATTTGGAGAAAAACGAAACATAAAATCATCTTCTGCATCACTTACACCACTCACGCCCAGGCTTGCTTTTACATCACTTCGATAATTAAATAGCCTTTCATAATGAGCTGAAACAGTTGTAACTGACCAGTTGCCGCTAACTCCCTGCATCGATTCGAGCCCACCCGCATGGGTCTGCACCTTCAGCCTGTGAACTTCATTGATGTTGCTTCCAAGCCTCGAATATTCGCCTTCTGCACGCACTCCCCATTCACTCGGGCTGCTGGTCAGCTCAGCGAGATCCGATTCAATAGAGAAATCATGAAAAAACCCATCGGTTTTAATTTTTGTCCCGGTCATTGATGTGCTGGCCACATCAAGTGCGGCAGATCCCCGGAAACCGTTTAATGAAACTCTTGTATCCACATTCAGCAGCTCTTCGTCTGCAGTTCCGAGCTGCAGCATATGATTAAAGTTCGATTTCACCCCGGCTGAGAGTTGAAGGTTGGTTCTGTCTGACAGGCGGCTGTATGTTTTTACACCCGCATCCAAAAAGCGGTACGATGTGGTGACATTCTCCTCGTGGCCGTCGCTGGAATTAAAATTGGTATGGCCTGATATCCAGTTTCTGTCATTCAGCTTGGCTACGGCGTAAATATCGGCCTCGGGTGATATCTCACTGCCAATTCCGGCCCGGATAAAAGCATTTTGAGGATCTCTGTACCCCAGTGGTGTATAACCCGGGGCTTCAGGCCGGTCGAGTTCGCCAACGGGAAGGCTGGCTGTTACTGTTTCTTCATCTTCGATAAAGGGAATTCTGTCGGGATCGGTCTGAAATACACGCGGACGGGGATTAAAGCCCAAAATAGGCTGCCGCCGAAGACCGGGAAAACGTGCCTGAAACTGGCTTCGAATTTCAATGTCCTGCGGATCAATTTCCGGCAATAACGATCGCTCTGCATCGGTTGGAGCTTCCTGTGCCTGCAACAGACCGGTTGCACATACCGAAAACAACAACAGAGAAAAAAATAAAACTGAATATCTGATCATGGTAATACGGGGGTAATAAACACATTAAAATAAACAATCATAGGCGAAGATGATGCATTCACATGTACAATTTTCAAAAATACCACAAGTTTTAAGAAAATTTAAGCTTAAAACCGGTTTTAACAGCACCTCATCAATGAAATTTGAAAAATTTATATGCCTTTTTGCCGGAAGTGTTTCAGGAAAGTGTTGAGTACTTATCCCACCACAACGCTATTGGCCCGATAATAAAAACAAACAGAACATTTACAGCGTGAGCCACAGTTGCATAAGTTAGTGCTTTTGTGAGCGGCACTTCGTACAACAACCACAGGCTTTGCTGAATAAACAGATGGTATGAACCGATGGCAGCCGGAGTGGGGACCGAAACTCCGATAGAGGAGACTACCGTTAGCACCACGGCATCAAGCAGGTTCAGCCCAAACACCTGTTGCATGTTCATCATGAAGAACGGCAGATAGGTCATAATAATATATCCACCCCAAATTCCTGTGGTCAATAATAGAAATAAAGGCCAGTTTTTTACTTTTTTTAATGAAATCATCCCTTCTCCAAAAGATAATCCCGACGAAATAATCCTGGACAAAACCGGATTCTGAATTTCAATTTTATCATCGATGAACAGGATCAGCTTATAAAAGCTCCAAATGGCCAAAAGCAAGGCAGCAAAAAGCAGGGGAATCATCGCATAGTGCCAGGATGTCCAGTTTTCAACACCAAACACCTGTTGCAACTGAGATATATCACTAACCAGCAAAAATACGGTTACCACAATTAAAAACAGCATGATAAACAGATCGAATAGCCGTTCTGCCACAATGGTTCCCACCAAATTAACGGCGCTCATATTCCCTTTTTTTGCAACATAAACCGGGCGTGAAATTTCGCCGAGACGTGGCACTACATTGTTCACAACATAACCCAGCATTACTCCTGCAAAAAGTGTGCTTCGTTGAATATTTTGATGATCGGGTAAAAGAAGACGCCAGCGTTCAGCACGAAAAAAATGGCTTAAACCCATCGTTATCACAAAAAATGGAAGCCAATAGTACGAGACAGTTACGATTTGATCCCAAAGTTCTGATAAATCAATATTCCTGAATGCGAGCCATAAAAAAAGTGCAGCGATTACAACAGAAACCAGAATGTTTAGTGCTCTTATTTTCATCAGGAACCGTGGCGAAGGTCAATCCATTCTACACCCTCTGGATGCCGGAACTCAAAAGTATCGGCTGTTTCGGTTTCAAACTCTCCATTTTCAAAATAGGTAATCAGTTCATTCTCTACCTGATCAATTGCTTCGATTCTGAGAGGAATGCCCCTTGCATCCACAAAAATGGTCACCTGCATAAAAACTGCAAACGGATCTTCAGAAACCAACCGGATAATCGTTTGATCTCCCTCACTTGCTTCGCTTACAGAATAGGTATCATCTACTCCCTGCAGCATTCGAGACGGGGCAAAATCGTCTTCCTCTTCCACATAGTCACTCACAATAACCCTCTCTTTGGAACTATCATAAACACGGGATACGTTGCCATCCACTACCATCAGATTTCCACCACTTTGCATTTTATACTGATCCTGGCCCACCCAAATGGTTCCCTCGGTTAGCTGCTGCTCGCCGGTAAACGTGTCGTTATATTCATGTACAAAAGAAGCAGAAAAAACACGAGCTTCCTCAAACTGATTTTTTAAGCGGTCGAAAACAGGCGTATCCTGTGCTGTAGCAGTGCCATGCACCAAGAGCAAGGCACCCAAAAGGAATCCAGCGATGTTTTTAAATGCCAAGGTTTTCGAACACTTCATTTAACTCCTCTTCTTCGGTTATTTTTACATCCCGTGCGGTACTTCCCTGAAACGGGCCAACCACTTCGGCATTGTAAAGCTGATCAATAATTCGTCCGGCGCGGTTGTAGCCGATTTTCAGTTTTCGCTGCAAGAGTGACACCGACCCCTGCTGATGCAGCACTACAATTTTTGCCGCCTCTTTAAACAGCTCATCAATATCATCGAGCGGATCTGGGATGCCGGCCTCTTCATCTTGAACAACCGGCAGCAGGAAAGGTTTCTTGTATCCTTTCTGGCTTCCGATAAACGCTGTAATTCTTTCCACTTCTTCCGTATTAACGTAGGCATTCTGGATGCGGGTCATCCCGGCACCGTTGGTAAACAGCATATCACCCCGTCCCACAAGCTGATCGGCGCCTCCGGTATCGAGAATGGTGCGCGAGTCTACTTTCGAAGCCACCTGATAGGCCATTCGTGCCGGGAAATTTGCTTTGATGGTTCCCGTAATCACGTTAACTGAAGGCCTCTGTGTTGCCACTACCAGATGAATTCCAGTAGCACGGGCAAGCTGGGCAAGCCGGGCAATTGGCTCTTCTATCTGTTTGCCTGCCGTCATCATCAAGTCAGCCAGCTCATCAATCACTACTACAATGTAGGGCAGATGGCGATGGCCAAGTTCTTCGTCCAGCTCACCGTTATCAAATTTTTCGTTATATGATTTTAAATCCCGTACCATCGCCATTTTCAGCAGATCGTAGCGTTCATCCATCTCTTTGGTAACACTCTGAAGGGTTTCGAGCGCCGCAGACGTATCAGTGACAATCGGCTCATCGGAGCCCGGAAGTACTGCCAGAAAATGGTTTTGAATATTTCGGTATAGAGAAAGTTCAATTTTTTTAGGATCGACCAATACAAATTTCAGATTATCCGGATGGCTTTTATAAAGCAGGCAGGTAATAATGGTATTAATACCCACCGTTTTACCCGATCCCGTGGCACCGGCAATCAGCAAATGCGGCATACGGGTCAGATCCACCATAAACACATCGTTTTCAATGGTTTTTCCCAATGCAATGGGCAGTTCATAATCGGTATCAACAAACTTGCGCGTGTTGATGATGGTTTTTATAAAAACGGTTTCTCTCGTTTTGTTCGGAACCTCAATCCCAACAGTTGATCGTCCCGGAATGGGTGCAATAATCCGCAGGCCGTGTGCGGCTGTCGCCATTTTTAAGTCATTGGCGTAGCTTTCAATCTTGCTGATTTTTACATCCGGGGCAGGTTCAATTTCATACAGTGTTACGGTTGGCCCCACAATGGCATTGATACTCAAAATTTCTATTTTGTGCCGCCTGAGTTTTTCCAGAATTATTTTCTTGTTAATCTTGATTTCTTCAAGGTCCACCTCATTTCCTTCATTCGGGGGCGTATCGAGCAGATCAATTCCGGGAAATTTATATTTGATGACAGGTACTTCTTTGGCTTTCTGTTTATTCTGGCGATCCAGTTCTTTGGCATCGGCCTCTTCATCACCCTTGCCCACATAAACCGAAATTTCCACATCGTCATCATCATCCAGCTCTTTTTCCAGCTCCGGATCTTTTTCCAGCACGGCACGCGGGGGTTTCTTTTGCAAATCTTCGGTTTCACGGCGGCGTTCCTTTTCGCGGCGGAGGTCTTCTTCCTGAGACCGCTCTACAATAGAATCGATGGAATAATTTTCTGCCCCGTCTCCGTTTCGTTCATCGTCGGCCCGTTTTTTGTGAGCCTCATCAGCCTGCTGCCTTCTTTTAATGGCATTCGATCGTTCTCTGTTTTGCCGGTCTGATTTTCTTTTTGCTTTGTAACTGCTGAACCAGTTTCGTGGGCGCTCAATGGTTTTTTGCAGATCCCTGTCTACCAACATCAGCAGTGAGACAAAAAGCAGCACGATTAAAATAATGATGGATCCAACTCCCAGAATATTTTGCAGAACACCGGCAAACAGAATACCCGAATTGCCGCTCCAGGCCATGGAATAAGCTTCGTATTCGTTGTAAAACCAGCCGGTTATGGTAGAAATCAGCACGATCATCCATAAACCATAGGCAATCAGCCAGTTAAGATCACTGAGAATTTTATGCCTGAAAAGGTACCAGCCAAAGGCAAAAATCAGAACCGGCAAAACTATACTTGTGTATCCAAACAGTATATTTACAAACAGGTATGAGATGTACGCACCGGTAACACTCAGCCAGTTGTTTACCTGAAGTGCAGGCCCCTGGTCGATCCTGAAAAACGAATCGAACGAAAGAGATTTTACAATGGCATAGTCGCTCGGGTGGTAGGAAGCAATACTTAGCAGCAGCAGTGCAGAAATTGCCATTACCAGAATGCCGGCAATTTCCATTTTTCTCTTATAAGTGAAACCGCTGAATAATGTATTTGAACGTTTGCTTTTAGTCATTTTTAAGGGTGATCATCCCTTCTTTTAAGCGGGGTATAATATCGGTTGTATCAATCTGACAGCAGTAATCAATGTCACTCGAAACATCCAATTCCTTTAAACGCGATGCATGATTCGACTGATGTATCACTGATGTAATATCATCACCATATTTATCGTAAAGACCAAATGCAACTTTTGCCCCGTCTCTTGAGCTTTCAGGCAGCTCGCCCCTGCTTAGCAGGTGGATTATATTACCGGCAAGCAGCATATCCTCAAATGCAAGACGCCCTTTCCATCCGGCACAGATCAACACAATTTCTTTGGTCTCTTTCCTCAGAGCTTCTGCAATAGCACTTACATTCAAAAACGCTGCAATGTAGAGATTTGAAGAGCCAATCGACTTTTTGATAGCTTTGGTGCCATTTGTAGTATTAAAAATCAGCTTTTTACCGCCTACAATTTCCCGGGTGTATTCGAGCGGAGAGTTGCCCAGGTCGTACCCTTCAATTTTAATTCCGTCTTTTTCACCACATAACAGGTAGTTTTCCGAATCAACATTCTGTGCAATTTTGCTTGCCTCTCCCATATCTGCAACAGGAATAATGGCTTTTGCATCATTCATCAGGGCTGTTACGATGGTTGATGATGCCCTGAGCACATCAATCACTACAACAGCTTTGTCTCTCAATTCTTCTTCCTGAAATGAATTGAGTGAAAAAAATACGTCAAGTTTTTTTAAATCTGCCATCCAAAAGTATTGTTATTTTTTAAGAAACGGTGGTTTTTTGATCACTGCTTCCACCGGTTTTTTTCTGATGTTAATATATATCTTTTCATTTTCCGAAGCTTTTTCGGTGGGAACATACCCCATACCTATTCCTATATTCAAAGAAATGGATTGTGTTCCGCTTGTTACAAAACCAATCGTTTTTCCTTCTTTATTTTCGATGTTATACCCCTGTCGCGGCAATTTCCGGGGTTCTGTAATTTCAAACCCAATCAATTTTTTCTTGATCCCATTTTCTTTCTGCCCCGATAGCGCCTCTTTCCCAATAAAATTTCCCTTCTGTAATTTGGTTAACCATCCCATGCCGGCTTCCAGCGGTGTGGTTTCCTGTGTGATGTCGTTTCCGTAAAGTGCAAAGCCCATTTCCAGGCGAAGAGTATCACGGGCTCCAAGTCCGGCTGCCTGCAGTCCGGCTTTTTTTCCTGCCTTCATCAGTTCAGACCATATTTTGGCGGGATTTGCCTTGGCTGTATCAACATAAAGTTCAAACCCTTTTTCACCCGTGTAGCCCGTTCCGGAAATAATCACATCAGACTGTCCGGCCACTGTGCCGGTTGTGAAACGGTAAAACCCGATTTCATCCACATTAACCTCCGTCAAACTCTGCAAAATACCGAGCGATTCCGGCCCCTGCAAAGCAAGTAGTGCAATGTCATCCGATCGGTTTTTAATTTCTGCCCCCATGCTGTTGTGGGAAGTAATCCATTCCAGATCTTTCTCAATGTTGGATGCATTTACCACAAGCATGTAATGATCTTCGGCGAGCATATACACCAGCAGATCGTCCACAATTCCGCCATTTTCGTAGCACATGGCGGTATATTGAGCTTTTCCGGGTTCCAGTTTGGAGGCATCGTTCACGGTTATCTTCTGGATGAGATCCAGTGCCTTCGGCCCCTTCACAAAAAACTCACCCATGTGCGATACATCAAACAAACCGGCCTTTTCTCGTACGGCCATGTGTTCCTGCTTGATGCCTTTGTACTGAACGGGCATTTCGAATCCGCCAAAATCGATCAGTTTGGCATTCAGTTTTTTATGTTCGTTGTATAACGGTGTCTTTTTCAGCATATAGAAATCGTTAAACAGATCATTGAGTCGCAGCAGTTAATTTCCGAAAAATAAGGTTTAACAGAGAGTATTATAAAAATTCCTGTGCGCCGTTCACTGAACAAATAACGTCTGCAATCTCCGAATTAATGTTTTAGCAATTATCAGTAAAGTTAACTAATCTCATGAACTTAAAACAAGATAACGAAACGTTTCGGTTTAATATAGCGTTTAGATTGCTTCAATTTCTGAGTATCTTTTCAAGTTAACAATTACAGGACCCCAAAATACAGTTTATGTCTATCCACAAAGAACAGATTAAAAGTGCTCTCAGCCAGGTAATCCATCCGGAATATAAAAAAGACCTGATTTCCCTGGATTTAATTCAAGACTTGATTACACAGGAAAAGTTTGTTTCGTTTACGCTCGAACTTCCCCGGAAAGATGATTCTCTTGCTCATCACCTGAAACAGGAGTGTACCAAGGCCATTCAGAAATTTGTTGACCCGGAGGCCGTGCTTGATATCACTGTGGGGATCAACATTTCGCGCCAGCGCGATCTGGAGGACGATTCAGGCCAGGCCGGTCAACAACAGCAACAAGCTCCACAGCAGCAGCCCATTTTGGAAGGAGTGAAGAATGTAATTGCCGTGGCATCGGGCAAGGGCGGAGTGGGTAAATCTACCATCGCCGCCAACCTGGCCGTTGCAATGGCACAAACAGGAGCGAAAGTCGGCTTGCTGGATACCGATATTTACGGACCGAGCGTACCAACACTGTTTGGTGTGACCGAACGGCCTAATGTAACCACTCAGAAAAAACTGGTTCCGATCGAAAAACTGGGTGTTCATCTGGTATCGATGGGCTTTTTGGTGGATACCGATCAAGCCATGATCTGGCGCGGGCCGATGGTTACCAGCGCGGTAAAACAATTTATGCAGGAAGTGGAATGGGGTGAGCTTGATTACCTGATTCTGGACTTGCCGCCCGGCACCGGAGATATCCAGCTAACCATCGTTCAAACCGTGCCGCTTACAGGCGCTGTTATCGTATCTACTCCGCAAAATGTTGCCCTGGATGATGTTCGAAAAGGTGTTGCCATGTTCAATAAAGTGAATGTACCCGTGCTCGGCATCATCGAAAATATGGCCTATTTTGTGCCGGAAGATGCCCCTGAAAAAAAATATTACATCTTCGGCAAACATGGTGCCCGAAAACTGGCCAAAAGACTGGATGTGCCATTTTTGGGTGAAGTTCCACTGCGTGAGCAAGTCCGTGAAACCAGCGACTCCGGGACTCCCATTGTTGCTGCCAGCCCTTCATCACCTGCGTCAATTGGCCTGAAGGAGATCAGCAACCGAATTCAGCAGGATCTTGCTCTCCTCAAACAACAAAAGGGTGGCGGGTCGAAAATTGATATAAAAATAAGACCGTAATTTGATCCGATGACATCTGCAAAGGAAGAAAAAAAGAAGAAACGTAAGCGCTCGCTTATTGAGTGGGGCGTAATTCTTGGCGTGATTTTACTGCTCTACGTAACGGGCTGGCATACTCAGGTGCTGGGAACCATGCAGCGGGGGCTGCTGGCTACCGGCCTCATCAAGCCTTCGGTGCCTGAACTTACCCAGGATTTTCCAGAGGCAAGCATGGACTTCTTTTTCGCCGACAAAGATGGCACCGTTCAGTCGTTGGCTGAATATCAGGGAGAAGTGATTTTTATCAATGTGTGGGCCACCTGGTGCCCGCCCTGTATTGCCGAAATGCCCTCCATTCAAACCTTGTACAACAATATGCAAGGGGTGGATAATATTACATTTTTGCTGATATCCATGGATGAAGAATTTTCCAGAGCAGAAGAGTTTATGGCCAGGCGAGATTTTGATTTGCCGATCTTCCACTACCGGTCACGATCCATCGAGGCATATCCCAGCAGCGTGGTTCCCACAACCTATGTAATTTCTCCTGACGGAAGGCTGGCACTGGAAAAACGGGGCCTGGCCAAATACGACACACCCGAATTTGAGCAGTTTCTGTATGAATTATCGCAAATTTAGCCATTCTGTTTGATTCATCGCTTAGGTTGAATTCTTCTCGATAATGACTACGAGATGTATGCTCATTTGCTTTACTTAAAATACATCAGCCGCCCCGAATCAGTCACATTATCCACGATAATACGATAAATATAGATACCGCTGGAAAGTCCCTGCATATCCACCTCCACTTCATACCGGCCTGAATTCTGAAAACGTTGAACCAGAGACTGAAGATGGTGTCCATTAATGGAATAGAGATCAAGCGAAACATCGGAATCTCTGGAAATGGCATACGGAATGGTGGGATTGGGCGTAGTGGGCACCACCGGATTGGGGTAGCTCTGTTCAAGCTTCACAACCTTATCTTCTTCAAGTGCCTCGCCCTGCAACGGAATTGAAATAGGTGATTGTACATTATTCGCATTGTGAAGTACGGATATAGTTCCCGTATGCTGACCCTCTTCGCCCGGGGTATATTGTAAATTGACGGTTGTGTTTTGTCCCGGATCGAGGCTGAATGTATTGTCGCTCAGCAAAATAAATTCATCGCCGCTGATTTCTACAGCCCCGGAGAGTGTTTCGATGGCCCCCGGCTCGTTTCTGATAGTCATGGAGAGCTGAATATTTTCCCCGATGTTGGTTACACCAAAATCCAATTCGGTTTCGCTTACGGCAATGATTGCATCAGATGCCAGAAAGCTGAGGCAGCCAGCACCCAGCGGCCATCCCATATCACTGAGCATACCACAAAAAAGCGGCCCCGGTGTGTGAATGGCCATTGCACGATCAATTCTCGGGCGCATTAGTGCATTTATTGTATCTGTGAAGGTATCTTGATCCACATGCGAATAACTTGAGCCCGGCCTGTAGGGATCGGGGGTGTAGAGTTTTGCCCGGTCAGCTTCCTCTTCTTCGAGAGTCAGGGCGGCATCTTCTCCTTCAAAAAAAAGTCCGCCACGCCTGCCAATCAAGGCATTGTAAATTTGTCCGGATGGGTTCGGATAGATCGTTTCATTCAAAAGACTGAAATAATCGGCATCCTCAACAAAAATATCATACACATATGGCAGTGGTGCACTTCCACCAAGTGGTGTACCCCAGTCTCCGGTTCTGGTTTCATTATCGCCGGAGGCACTCCCGATAAACCCAATGCCGTGGCCAACCTCATGCAGTACAACAGTAGTTAAATCAGTTTGGCCGCTTGGCACCGATGCATCTGTTCCGAAATACCAGTTGTCAAAATCGCAATTGATATTTACGATTACATCATGGTTTACACCCTCTATCTGATCTCTAAGCGGCACTCCAGTCATTGCACTTAACTGAGCGAGCGAATACCATGTGTCTGATTCTCCAACATCCGGAAGCTGCACAATCCGGGTTGGCCCTGCATTTCCAAGTGTAGTAAACCCCTCTTCCGATTCAATATTTTTCCACACCGCATCAATTTTTATCGGCACATCGGAACGTAAGTGCGAACTCCAGATATCGATGGCAAGATCAAAGGCCTCGCGTGCATCATCCGGCCAGGAGGTGTGCCCGCAGGCGTTACCCGACTCAATTCTGTAATCCACTTCAAAAGTAGAGGTGGCACTCTGTTTCAGCCGATCGTCCATTTCACGGCTGGGGCCAATGAAAAAATGCGCATCAATATCGGTTGGTTCCAGGGTGCAAATATCCTCTGTTTCGGGGGGAAGCATCACTCTGAGCTGGCTGGCATCAGAAACCTGCCCCATTGTTGTTTCGACAGATAAAAAGATCAGTAAAAAAAACGGTAGAGTAAGTAACTTTTTTAACATGCTGTATTAGATCTGATTGACCGGAAAAATTCTTACGTTCCAATGATGATTAGATACAAGGTATTTAAAACCGAATGCAAATAAACCCTTACTGTTCAGTTTAACAGACTTTTAACAAACAAACCACAAACGGAAACATCTTTTTTGTGGTTCTCAACAACAACTCTAAACCATGTTATTTTGTTGCAAAAATCTGCCATGAAATCTACAAACAATTCAAATAAATTGAGATCCCTCGGCGGACTTGTTTTCTGGATAGGGCTCTGTTTTTTTACTGCATGGCTTGGTGCCCGGGTTTCGCCCGGTATTGCCCCGGCCGATTGGTATAACGCCATCAACAAACCGGACTGGAATCCGCCTGCATGGGTTTTCGGCCCCGTATGGACCACACTCTACACCCTGATGGGGATTGCTGCCTGGCAGGTTTGGCGGAATTACGGTTTCGATAAAGCCCGCACCGCTTTGATCTTTTTTCTGATTCAGCTCGTGATGAACGGCCTATGGTCACAAATTTTCTTTGGCATGCAGGAGATTGGGTGGGCGTTTTTTGAAATTCTTTTGCTGCTGGCTGCCATTATCATCACAACAATTCTGTTTTTTGAAAAAAGCAGACTTGCCGGCTGGTTGATGGTTCCCTATATCGTCTGGGTGGGTTTTGCATCCGTTCTGAATGGTGCCATCTGGTGGCTGAATTAGTATAAAGTCGCAGGGTTTCAAATATTTACATACCCGAGTTCGATTATTCTAAACACCAAATAAAAACGATGAAAATATTGCCGTCATTTCGCTTGCGCGGTTAAAATGAGCGCAGCGAAAGCCGATCATGTGTTGAACCAGCCATGTCGCCAGACAGGTGCGAAGCGAAATCTCTTGATTTTATTAGGTTATGGAGATGCCTGCTTACGCGAAGGCATGACGAATTCAAGTTTTAAACTATTAATCGAACTGAGGTTTCCACTACTTGATGACGGCCATTTTCTGTATATCGGATACATCGCCGGCTATAAAACGCACAAAATAGGTTCCCGAGGCCAGCCCGGATGCATTTATCTGAGCAAAATAGACACCGGGTCCCTGTTCCTGCTGCACCAGGGTGGAAACTCTGCGCCCCATCAAATCATACACATCAATTAAAACATCGCGCCGGTCTGCAAGCTGATAGCGAAGATTAGTAACCGAATTAAACGGATTCGGATAGTTCGGATTAATTTTGGTTTCACCAACTTCGGTGGTAAAGCTTTTCACATGGCTCCATTCACTTTCGCCGCCAACGTTGGTTGCTTTCACTCTCCAGTAATAAATTTCTGCCGGCTCGAGTGGTAAACTGTGAACAAATACCGTATCCGAGATAATCCCCTGAATCGGGAGGGTTGAAAAATCCATTTCGGTAGATACCTGAATTACATAATCTGCAGCCCGATCGCTGGCATTCCAGTTAAATTCCGGCACCACAGGTATCTGATTTATATTATTCCCGGGATTATTTAATAGCACCGTTTCCGGCCTTTCGATGATCGTCCTAAAACTCCAGACATCACTCCATTCTCCCTCACCCGCACTGTTTATACCCTTAACGCGCCAGTAAAAGGTGGTATAATACGGGAAGTTTTGAGTGACTGAATAACGAACCAGGCTCTGTTCCGATTCAATAAACAGATCATCAAAATCCGGACTTTCCGATACTTCAAACCTGTACATTTCCACTGTCGGATCCGACTCCCACTGAAATTGAAAAACGGGCCTTATATTTTCTTCACCGTTCTGTGGAGTGAGCAGCGTAATTGGCGCAGGTGCTCCAAATTCTGTTGAAAAGCGAAACGTATTGCTCCACCGGCTTTCTCCGGCTGGGCCTGAGGCACGCACCCGCCAAAAATAAAAACTGTTTGGTTGCAGTTCTTCGTCTGGTATAAAAGTTGTACCAGTGGTTGATAATTCAACGATCGGATTCTCATGGTTGTAGTCTGTTGACAGCATGAAGTCGTATCGGTTTGCTCCCGGTACGCTTTCCCAGCTTATTGACGGCGTAAAATTCTGACCGGATGCCCCGTTTGCAGGTGTTGAAAGCAGCGGCCGCTGAAGTGGTGAATCATCAACAATGAGCTCCTCGCAGGCACTTCCGAGCGGCCAGCCCATATCTTGCAGCATACCACAGAAAACCGGGCCCGGACTGTGAATGGCAGAGGCTCGGTCCAATTGCGGGCGCATCAGGGCGTTCTCTGTATCGGTAAAAAAGTTTTGATCAAGGTGGGAGTAACTGCTACCCGACTGGAAAGGATTTGGAGCATACAGGGGAACCCGCTGGTTGTTCAGTGCAAACTCTCCTTCAAGCCCGCTGAAATACACACCTCCATGCTGCCCTGTAACCACCTCGTAGATAGAAATTAAACTGGAAAATATATTTCGGTCAATAATTTCATTAAAATGGCCATCCAGTGTAAATCTGTCGTAGATAAATGGAGGCAATCCCTGGTTCAGACCCCAGTCTGCCTGCAGTGTTGATGAATCACCCACAATACTCCCAATAAATCCAATGCCGTGGCCAATTTCATGCAGCATTACGGTAACCATATCAATCAAACCGGCCGGGGTGTTCATGTCGGTGCCGAAGTACCAATCATTAAAATTGCAATTGATATTTACGACAATATCGAAACCCTCACCATCTCTTGTGGCAAGATCTATCCCTGTTAATGCGCTGGCCTGGGCAACCGTGTATGCTGTGTTTTCCATCACACCGTCTCCGCTGAGCAGATATAAACTTGTTGGCCCTGCACTGCCCAACACGTTATTTCCAAGATCCTCCCAGGTTGCTTCAATTTTGATGGGTACATCAGAGAGAAGATGGGCTGCCCAGATATCCGTGGCATGTTCAAATGCCTGAACGGCTGCATCCGGCCACTCCTGGCCGTTGCAATTATTCACATATGTAATCTGAAATTCGGATTCGGCCGGCAGGTCAAACTGTTTTGCAGCAATCTGTTGCGGTGCATATTTAAAGTATGCATTTCTGTCGGTGGGATCGTAGGTGCAGATGTTTCCGATATCTTCCGGTGAAACAGAGTGGAACGGATGCGCGTCAATCTGCTGTGCATTTGCTGCAGTATAAAAGCCCGCCAGAACTAAAATTGTTATCAGCGTGATTAGCGTTTTATGGACCATAAAAGAGCGAATAATGAGTATAGCTCTATTTTAGATATTTTCAGGGAAACATGCGTAATTAATATTTTATGTCATTTCTGATGAATAGTAATCCCCCTTATTCCGGTAAACGTGCAGCCTGAATGTGCATCCAGTCGAAATTTCGTTTTCTGCCCAGGCTGATCCATCCTTCCTCTTCCCAGCATTTCCACCATTCGTTGTAGTCGGGGTGGGCAAGATAGGCTCGGTCGCGCCCCCAGTTCAGCTGGTTGCGGGACGGATCGAAATCGAGGGCAATTCCCCAGGAGTGCATCGACCAGGCTGAGCCATTGCGAATTGCCCGCTCGTTGTAACAGCCCCCAAAATGATCCAGATGAAGTTTGCTGATGTTTTCTTCACCGTAAATATCTTTTACTTTGTGAAGAATCCGCTGAACACTGTCAGCCACTTTTTTGTGGCAGCGAGTGCGCCGGGTTCGGGTTCTCAAGTCCCAGGCCAGTTTCATCTCGTATGGAAAATCAATGAGTTTCAGGTTTTCTCCTTTCTCTCCGAAAAAGCGGTTAAACTCTTGCGTTCTCTGTACCGGCCAGCGGTTGGGATTGGGAACCTCAATTTCCTCGGGACGCCAGGGCGGTTGCGGTTCGCCGTGTTCAATTCGATGCTCAAGCTCAAGGAAACCTGCATTGGTTTGCGGCCCCCATAATCCATCAATCGGGCCAATGCCGATTCCGCGTTCAGTTGCATCAATCTGAATAAACTTGGTTATCTGCCTTGTTTTGGGCAGATCAGGATCAACCCCTTCTATCCGGGAAAGACCCCGCATGGTTTTCGGGCCTGCTATTCCATCGATGGCTCCGTCGTAAAGGCCTTTTTCTTTTAAGATCTGCTGAACAAGTTTGATTCGTTTTATCATCAATTTTTTAATTAGAGTGTGTCAGTTTTCAGAAATCACCATCGAAACCGGATAGTGGTCGCTGTAGCCTTTGTCGGGATTATAGGTGGATGAGGCCGGCCTGCCAAACCGGATTGGGTCGGGGTATTGGCCTCCGCTTACCATCTCCGAATATTTATTCACTTTTACAGTGGCGCCGTCGGCAAATTGAGCCAGTGAGACGGGTGCATCCTTCAGCAAAAGTCCGCGTGTGACCAAAAACTGATCTATTACATATGGAAAATTGTTAAAGTAAAATGTGCCGGAGGCTTCGCCGTTTATAGGCCACATTAGATTGAACAGCCTTGGTATTCGGGCATTCCGTGTTCGAACCAGCGAACTTGTGGATTGTGCATAATCAACCATAGAGCGATTGAAGCATTCATCATTAAAATCTCCCATCACAATTACAGGGATGTCGCTCCTGCGAATTTCAAAAATACGTTCCAGCCAGTAGCTCAGGGTTTCACCGGCCATAATGCGATAGGGTTCTGACTCGTATACTCCGCCGGTACGTGCCGGCCAGTGGTTGCCAATCACTATCAGCGGGTTTCCAGATTTAGTTCGCAGGTTCACCTGAAAAAGGTCGCGGGTTGCATTTCGTTTCAGCACTTCGTGGCTGAACTGGCCTTCAAAATCAAACAGGTCTTCATCATAAAAGAATGCAATGTCGATGCCGCGATTGTCGCTCATATCGTGGTGGGCGATGCCGTAATTTCTGTTTAATGATTTGAGTTTACCGGCAAGCATTTCGAGTACGACTTTGTTTTCAATTTCGCAAACTCCGAGGATATCCGGCCCCAGGTTCACGTTCATTTTTTTGATGATTAATGCAAGCTGATTCAGCTTTTTGTCAAGAACTTCGGCATTCCATCCTTTAAGTTCATTTCTCAAACGGCTCTGCAGGTAATCAGGCCGCTGCTGTGAATCTTCCACATCGAAGAGATTTTCAAGGTTCCACCACCCAAGATAGTATGTATTCATCTTTAAACCTCTGAATTTATTAATGTTTTTATGTTCACCCAATTCAACCCGGTTTTCTGCGGTATTAACGTCAGTTCGGTATAAGAAATTGAAAAATAACTCTTAGGCTGTCCAAAAAGTGCGTCATCCCGTACCCGATACGCTCATTTTTTGAACGCGAAGCGAAATCTCCCATCCTTGATTTAAGCAGGAGATGCCGGATTAAGTCCGGCATGACGGTATCGAACATTCATTATCTCGTTATGCGCCCTTTTGGGTGATTATTTCAACGATTTTATCTCGAACTCAAGTTATATTATCAAAAAAACAACAACCGGGGCAGGTATTTACTGGTAGTTGATAGGCTTAATATGAGCTGGTATTGATAAGTTCTGGTGATTTTCAGAGTGCAGAAAATTCATCCTCTTCTTCAATAATTACCTTATAGCCATGAATGGTTTCTGGTAATTTATTCCTGATTTTTTCAACATCTACCGATGTATAAACGATCAAACAGGGAATCCCCTCTCTTTTACTTTCTGCTATTCCATTAACCCCTTCAATATCCATCCAGGATTCTGTCTCTTTTACAATATCTATATTGCGATTATCCATGATAAAAAGGGGTATTTGAAGTGGATCGATCAAGCATAAATTTAATATAAATGCGAAACCGGCCAAATCAAATACCCGTTTTGGGTCAGAATAGTCTTATTCTTAACAGGCGCCGGACAAAATAGATAGGGTTTAAAATAGTTCTGGTTGATGAACCAGCAAATAATAAACCCACTGCGTTTCCATCATAATCGGTAACAAGGCTGCCTGAATCTCCTCCAGCACTCATTCTGCCGGTTACAATTTGTCTGACAAAACGTGCAACTTTCCCGCCGCCAAAATTTACATTTATGGTTGCGTTAAAACCAGTCAGTTCACCGGAGGTATAGTTTGTAGTTCGGCCGGTTTTGCGAACTATATCACCAATATCCATATCAGGATACCATGGCAGTCTTCTTGTCAATCTTCCTCCCCCCTCCGAATATCCTTCAACATAACCATTCCAATAAATTTCTCTGTTTATGTCATGAAATTCAGTTTCTGCAATTGCCGCATCAACTAAATTGTCACTACCATCAAATTTGATCGGAATCCATTTGGTGAGTTTTCCAATCACATCGTTGGGTTCAGTACCTCCATCAACCCTTCCTGGCTGAAGAATGGGATCTCCAACATTTGCATTATTGCTATTTGCAATTACGTGATTGTTGCTAAGTATATAATACCGTTCAGGAATGCCCGGGTAAGGAGACGAATCAAACACACCGGTAGCGATAGTTCCTGCAGTAACTCTTGGATGTCCAACACTATAACCACCCTTTGCGGGCCTCACCCTTTCTCTTAAAAGCTGAATACCGGCTTGTCCTTCTGCTGGCGGCATCATATCTCCGGCAAAAATTTCACCGGTTTCAATAACATCCGTTTTATATTTACCTACGTTATCCGGAACAAGATCGTCTTTTTTCAACAGTTTTTTATCAAGTTTGTGAGACACATATACGGATAAACAGGTATCTCCTGTTTCTTTTTCGCTCTTAATTTTGTGGCCTACTCCCACGCCTACCACATTTCCCTTTTCAAGTATGGACTTTTCTTCTTTATCCTGAATATCAGCAATTTCCTGATATTCTTTTTCCAATTTTGCATCAGCCATAATTACTCATTTTTTAATTTACGTTTGCCTACTCTTAAGGATTTTCGTTTTCTCCCCGTTTTTTTATGTGGCATCCGGCTACCACTACGAAGCTCTTAGCATGCTCTTTTGTACACAACACAGGTGCACTTAATGCTCATGATTTTTTTCTGATACATTTTTTACATCGATATACCATGACATGAATATTTTTCCATAATCAGGTTTTCACAGAAGCTCTGAGATGGCAGCTTATTGCTAAATTCCACAATTAATGTTCTTATTAATTGTCAGATATTCACTACCTAACTTTCCTACCTAACTTTACTACCGAAATTTTCTATTTTTCTCTCTAACCGATTTTGGGGCATATGTTTCACCTCTGTTGGCGAACAATGCAGGTGATACTTGATAAATTTGTTTAAAGCAATTTCATCCGGAATTCCGTGCTTACGTGCAATTTCGTAGTTCGATATATTTTCATCTCTAAGTGCTTTTAAAATGCTTTTGAGGCGAACATACTTTAGGCAGGTTTGTGGCCTTATTGCATGATAGCATCTGAACTTCCGAGAAAACTTTTTCGGACATGCATATCCCATAAGTTGTGCCCACTCAGAAACTCTTGCTGTAGTATCCAAATTCGATTTTAAAACGATTATCGAATCGGCTATATCCAATCGATCTCTCATCATTTCTCTTTTTTTAAGTGTTTGAAGGAAAAGAACTACAAGTGTTGATTTACAACCTTGATTTATCATCTGCCACTTCTACAGATTTTCTTTTTTTCTATGTAACAGATCACACAATCTCGAAGGAATCAGACAGTTCCCCGCATCTTACTGTTTATATAGATGCAAAAAAGATGGTTTTGTTACACTTTTTTTGGTGAGACTTTTCTAATCTTTTCTTAAAAGATTAGAAGACAAAAAATAATAAATGTTTATGAATGGGATGCTGTGAATTTTTTATGAAAAACGATCAGCCAGCCGGTTGATCAGATAACCGCTTTCCACAAGTGCCTGGGAGGCAAAACGCCCGAAAAAGTCGGTAACGGATTCAAACTCCTTCACAAATCCATTTTTGTCATCTTCTTCAACCATTTTCATTAATCGTTTTTGATGGTTAAAAAAGGTGAGCAGCAAATCTCTTCGTTCTTTATTGGCAAATACAATATCGGCATAAAGTTCGGCATCCTGGGCAAAAATTCGCCCGGTCATCATCAGTTCGGCCCGGTAAATCGGGCTGGAGTAGTCGAGAATTTCGGAAGGTTTCAGGTCAAACTCCTTCATAAATGACCCGTGCATCAGAGCTACAAAGTGGCGAAGGCCCTGCACGAGATTCATCACATGGTCGTGCTTTTCCGGTTCGGCTTCAATAATGCGCATACCCCACAGCTTGCATTGTTCCTTAAACCAATCTGCTTTTTCAGAATTGCGGCCGGCGCAAAAAACCATCAGCTGCTTGGAGAGATTGGGCACATCGGGCCCATGCATCGGGTGCAAGCCAATGACCGGGCCGGGATGGGCTTGCAGCATCGATTTCAACGGATCAGTTTTGTTACTCGTAAAATCTGCAAGAATGGTATCCGGTTTCAGTTTTGGGGCAATGCGCTTGATCACATCTGATGTCACATTTATCGGCACGGTAATAATCACCAAATCCAATTTTGGTGCCATCTCCTCCAGCTCATACCAGTTGCCCTTGTCAAGGCTGTAGGAGATATGGCCGCTCTTTTCGGTAAATCTGCGGTACAGCCGGCCCATGCCACCTTCACCGCCTACATAAAGAACATGCATGGGACGTTCCGTGGATCGTGGAAAGGTTTTGGCTGATTGCGCTGCCCTTGAAGCCGCCATCACCATCCGCAGAAAATCTTCTGCCCAATCGGGGTCCAAATCGCGCTGTTTTGCTTTATCTCTGAAAGAATCCGTTTTTTCGATTTCGCGGCGTGCAACAAAAACCGGCAGCTGCCTCTCAACTTTTCTTTTTAAAACATCCTGCACCACCTCTTTTCTTTGCTGAAGAAGATCGAGAATCTTTTCGTCAATTTTGTCAATTTTGTTACGCTGGTTTTTTAAATCTTTTTGATCTGTCATTTTAAAAATTCAATAAAACTGTTTTGACTTATACGGTTTCCCAATCCAACCGATTTTCGGGCAAGACCAAAGTTAAAACTATATGCGGTATATTGGTAATTATGACAACGGGATTTATCAAAAATTCCTTCAGGATTTTCTAATTCCTCTCTTCTAAAACTGCAATTATTATAAACAACCGGCTTTTGTAAAAATATTGGCATTCATTTTCTGCTATTTTATAATGTTGAAGGACAGCGGCCAGTCTCTCTCTGAAGTTGATTTCGTTGATTTTATGCTATTCAGGGCCATAAACAGGATGTAAAATCCCTTAATGATACGCTCTCAATTTGCCTGGATGGTTGTCATAATTGTATGAAAATCCATATCTTCTGGAAGCGCTACCAAACGAATTTTAAAAAGACTGATTTAATTATGGAAGATTCATTATTAATACCCGAAAAAAAGTCAGAGACAGATAAAAATTTCCCTCTCATCAATGAGCTTGTAAATATGGAGCACGAGCAGCTTGTGTTTTGCTCCCGTCCCGAGGTTGGCCTCAAAGCCATTATTGCCATTCACGATACTACTCTTGGACCCGCTCTGGGTGGCGTGAGAATGTGGAAATATCGATCCGAAAACGAAGCCATCAAAGATGTGCTGCGCCTTTCCCGTGGAATGACCTACAAATCAGCAATTTCAGGCCTCAATCTGGGCGGCGGCAAAGGAGTGATTATTGGCGATTCTTCGACTGAAAAAACTGAAGAACTGTTCCGGGCATTTGGCCGCTATGTTGACGGGCTTGCCGGACGTTATATCACTGCCGAAGACGTAGGAATGAGTGAAAAAGATATGGAGTGGATCTTTTCGGAAACCAAATATGTAGCTGGTATTCCAAAATCTCTTGGCGGCAGCGGAGATCCGTCTCCCGTTACAGCTTATGGCGTATATATGGGTATAAAAGCCTCTGCAAAAAAAGCGTACGGAAGCGAATCACTCGAAGGCAAACGAATTGGCATTCAGGGGGCAGGTTCTGTAGCAACTCATTTGGCAAGGCATCTCCAAAAAGAGGGAGCTGATATTTTTGTGACTGACATATTTGAAGAGAAAGCCAACCGGCTTGCCAAGGAAACCGGAGCCAGTGTCGTTGACCCGGATAAAATTTACAGCCTCGACCTGGATATTTTCAGCCCGTGCGCCCTGGGCGGAGTCGTAAACGATGACACCATCGATCACATAAAGTGCGATATCATTGCAGGCGGAGCAAACAATATTTTAGACAATGAGAAGAAACACGGAGAGATGCTCAGGGAGCGCAAAATTCTTTACGCCCCTGACTATGTCATCAATGCCGGCGGATTAATCAACGTTTCGAGTGAACTGGAGGGATACAATGAGCGGCGAGCTCTTGAAAAAGCTGCCCGTATCTACGACACGACCATCGATATATTTGATTATGCCGACCGGCACGGAATTACCACAAACAAAGCCTCCAACATCCTCGCTGAAAAGCGAATTCAGGCTGTTGGCAAAGTAAGCACCATATACTCATCAAAAAGCCAGATCTCTAACAGGGAGGGAGAAATTTATTACAAAAGCCGTTGTTAATTATACCCGTACACTATGGTTCACTAATCGGAAGCAGCCTGTTGAAAGCGGGCTGCTTTTTTTAATCAACAACTATTCTGTAAATAATCTGCACTTCTGTTATTTATAACGAATATAGTTGTACAAAATCTTAATTTGTGTAACTGATTTATTTGCATCAGCAGAATACCATTGAATTTGCTCAGGTAGCTGCAGGCGGTATTTCCGATAACAGTTTCAGGCATCCATTTACCGAAAGGTCTGAAAATTTCAGTTCGGGCAATCGATCAGCATTTAAACAGAAAAACTGACTACCACAATTTTTGAACTGACTGATAATCTGCGTTGAAGTGATTATTTAAAAATGGTTTTTAATTCGAAACAACCATATATCAAAGCCATGTTTTCTCTTGAGCCCCGGGAGAAAAAACTGGCAGCCGGTATGTTTACGTACAATTTTATTCTGCTGATAACCCTCTATCTGCTGAAGCCGGTGCGCGACAGCCTGTTTCTTGAACAGGTAGGCGCCCATCAACTGCCATTTGTTTTTTTACTGGCAGCTGTTATTGTCATCCCCGTTTCACTCGGGTATTCGAGATTGTCGAAACGTTTGTCCATTGGCTGGCTCATCAATATTATCACACTGTTTTTAGCGGCTAATCTGCTCGTCATCTGGGCAACAATCCAAACGGGCCTTCCTGTTTTGTACTACTCATTTTATGTGTGGATCAGTATCTATAGTGTGCTCATTACCTCTCAATTCTGGCTATTTGCAAATACCATTTTTAACCCTGTTCAGGCAAAAAAGCTGTTTGCCTTTTTCAGTCTGGGTGCAATTGCAGGAGCCTTTGCGGGCGGGGAGCTTACCGGAATTTTTATGGATGTACTCCATCTAAACCCTCATACCCTGCTGCCGGTTTGTGCAGTTATTTTGATTGGCACCATACCCATTGTAAACTGGGTTTTAATTCAAAATCATGATTCCAAAAGCGGTGCTAAATCATTTAAAGAAAAGCGTGAAATGGTGACCGCACGATCACGGCATCCTGTCTCCGATATTCTTCAAAATAAACATCTTATGCTCATCATGAGCCTGATCGGTATATCGGTTATAGCCACCACAATTATCGATTTTCAATTCAAATCTGTACTGGAAGCAGCTTTTGACAACGAAGCCGAACTTGCCAGTTTTATCGGCCGGTTTTACGGAAGAGTGAGTCTCATCGCTTTTTTAATCCAGTTTTTTTTAGGCACCTATTTCACTAAAAAATATGGTATCACCGGATCTATCCTGCTTCTGCCACTTGCATTGCTTTTAAGTTCTGCAGCTTTTTTACTAATTCCCGGCCTGTTTATGGCCACCATGACGAGAGGAATCGATCAAACATTTAAACACTCTATAGACCGGACCGGGCGCGAGTTGCTGTTTATGCCCATGGGCACTCAATTAAAAAAACGGGTGAAGGTGTTTATTGATCTTTTTGTAAAACACGGCGCTCAGGGATTGGCCGGTTTACTGTTAATCGGGCTGACCTATGGTCTGGGGCTGGGAATCAGAAGTCTTGGCTTCGTTGTTGTTTTTTTAATTATTGTATGGGTTTTTATCGCACGGCAAGCCAGTAAATCTTATGTGGGGCAGCTTCGGGATTCCATTAAAAAACAGATTTCTGGCAGCGAGGAAACTCCAGCCAAACCTCATGCCAGCTCATCAGCAGAAAATATCCCGGATGCTCCAAATTTTTATGAATTGGAAACAGAATCATCAATCTACCGGAAAGAGTCAGATAAGAAACATCAAAACGAACGATACGTAAACTCCATTTCTTCGGATGAGCTTAAACAATCATTGAAACCGGAGGTTCACCGCTATTGCACATTAATCCGGATTTCGGCTCTGATACGGCAGCACTATCCGGCACTCTCGGGCAAT
>SKYV01000010.1 GCA_007127745.1 Balneolaceae bacterium | reverse complement strand
GGCTCGGGATTTGGTATGCAGTTGGCGTATGCTTCAGCGGTTGACGATTCAAAACCAGGGTAAACGGCAACAATCCAGGCATCGGGCTGAATGTCGAGAGGCTCAATCTCCTGACCCAATCCGGTTCCGATTCCCGGTTTACCTTTCATGAAAAAAGGAACATCGGCGCCAAGATCCCGGCTTAGGTCAATCAGTTCGTCATTAGTCAGCCCGGTTTTTTCCAGTTTGTTTAGGATGCGCAGCGTGAGGGCGGCATTGCTGCTGCCACCTCCGAGGCCGGCGCCGGCAGGAATATTTTTGGTGACTGAAAATGCATAGTGCTGATTCAGGCCTATATAACGATCAAATGCCTGGTATGCCCGTGTGATTAAATTTGATTCGTCAACCGGGATAAAACTGTCTGATAGGGTAAGTTTATATTCCGGTGAGAGTTTTACTTCAAACCGATCATTCCACTCCAGAAAACAGAAGCCGGTTTCAATTTTGTGATATCCGGTTGGGAGTCGCTCAAGGACATGGAGCCCGAGGTTAATTTTTGCATAGGCGTTGGCAATCCAGAGCATAAAAAGTGAGTTTCTTAGTTGATAAAATAGTTTGATAAATCAGTGAACGAAGTGCAAAACGATCAAGAAAATCAGGTGTTCTTGTCATCAAGATATTCGTTCTTAATTTCCAGTAGGTATTGGTAGGCGTCTTCGTGTTTGTTGGGTATTTCTCCGTCAAGTATAGCGTTTTTTATTCGGTCTTTTATATGTCCAACAACCGGGCCGGGCTTAACGTTTAGAACATCCATAACTTCTTCTCCGCTGATCGGATTTTTCCAGTTTCTGATTTTATCTTTTTCCTCAACCTCCCGAATTTTGCGTTCTACACGGTCAAAATTTTGCTGGAATTTTTTCACTTTCCACTCATTCTTGCTGGTAATATCGGCTCGGCAGAGTGCCATCAGGTCATCAATTTCATCACCGGCTTCGTAAATCAGGCGTCGTACAGCGCTGTCGCTCACTTCGTCGGAAACAAGGGCGATAGGACGCAGGTGAAGACGCACCAGCTTTTTAACATAACGCATGCGTTCATCGAGAGGAAGCCCCAGGCGCTTGAAAATTCTGGGAGTCCATTTTGCACCGAGTGCATCGTGTCCGTGGAAGGTCCATCCCGTCTCTTTTTTAAACTTTTTGGTTGGCGGTTTGGCAATATCGTGCATGATGGCCGCCCAGCGAAGCCAGAGATTGTCGCTAACTTCTGCCACATTATCGAGCACTTCAAGTGTATGCCAGAAATTATCTTTATGGCGCTGACCATGTTTTTCATCAACCCCCAAAAGAGTTACCATTTCCGGGAAAAATTCTTTCAGAAGGCCGGTTTGCAGAAGGAGTTTAAATCCGAATGATGGCTTTGGAGAGAGCACTATTTTGTTAAGTTCCTCAACAATCCGCTCTTTTGAAATAATGGAGAGTCGTCCGGCCATTTCTTGAATGGCTTTGAACGTGTCATCGGCAATGATAAAGTTGAGTTGTGCAGCAAAGCGAACGGCCCTCATCATACGCAGGGGGTCGTCGTCAAAGGTTTTTTCCGGATCTATCGGAGTTCGCACTATTTTGTTGTTCAGATCCTGAATGCCACCAAACGGATCATGCAGAACGCCGAACGAATCGGGATTGAGGCACCAGGAAAGTGCATTTATGGTGAGGTCGCGCCGAAGCTGGTCATCCTCAAGAGTGCCGTTTTCAACAATGGGTTTGCGCGAATCTCTTCGGTAACTCTCTTTGCGGGCACCAACAAACTCCAGGTCGAGGTCTTTGTATTTTATTTGGGCTGTGCCAAACTGTTTAAAGACCGAAATTTTGCGGGCATTCAGGTTTTTCGACACTTCCTGCGCCAGTTTAATCCCCGACCCTACCGTTACAAAGTCAATATCGGTGATGGTTTCATTCTTGCGCCCTAAATAATAATCGCGCACGTAACCTCCAACCACATAAACCGGTTGGTTGATAGATTCAGCACATTCGCCGATAGCTGTAAAGATTTTTTTGTGTTTTTTGGGGATGTCTGTCAAAGTAATCCGAAATTTATTTTAGCCTGTAAAAATAAAAACATTTCAGGTAGCAATCAGGACAAATATTATTGATTGAAAGGCATGATACATCTAATTAGAAAGATGAGTGAAAAATGGGCTGTTCAAAAATTACAGAAGAGGTGGGGTGCAGTTCTATTATGGTGCACAGAGTCCTTTTTGAACAGCCCCGGTGAAGTTTTGAATAGAAATTTTATGCGGGAATGGATGGAAAAATTCAGGTCAATTATGTTCCCGTTCAAGTTCTGCGACGTATTCATCACTGGCAAAAATAGCCACTTCAACCCGGCGATTTTGCTGGCGGCCCTCATCAGTTTCATTGTCGCCAATTGGCTCCGTTTCTCCGCGTCCTTCCACATCAATGCGGTAGCGTGAAATTCCCTGAGAGACCAGATAATCTGCCGCAGAACGTGCACGCCTTTCACTGAGCCCCATGTTGTAATTGGCATCGCCAATCCAGTCGGTGTGCCCTACAATCATCAGGTTTGTATCTTCATCCTCCCCTAAAATATCAGCCAATTTTCTTAGGTTTGATCTGGCTTCACCCCGAAGGTCGGCAGAGTCAAAGTCGAAAAGAATGCCGCTGTCAAAACTGATTGCGATTCCCTCTTCAACTCTTTGAATCTCAACTCCATCGAGTTCGCGTGCCATTTCTTCAGCTTTTTGGTCCATTTGCCGGCCGATGATAGCCCCAACAGTGCCACCTACAGCAGCTCCGGCTAATGCTCCGGCGGTTGTGCTTCCAAGTGTTTTCCCTATCACTGCTCCTGCTGCCGTTCCTGCCCCGGCTCCAACCACAGCGCCGGTTGTGGTGCGGTTCCAGTTCGAGCAGCCAGCCATAAGCAGGCTGATTAATACTATTGTAATGACGATAACTGTAATTCCTGATCTCATAATTTAAATTATATTTGTTTATAAATTATCATCCGCCAATCATATGATGATATGTGTTTATGAACAGGAAAATGCATCTTATGTTCCTTCAGAAAGTGATAGCCGGATGAAAAATCACATTAATATGTGATCGAAGTTCGCCAGTTGCACGCATATCATTAAAAGAGAAGCAATCATCAACTCAGACTCAGAAATTATGAAGCTAATTACACATATACTTTTTTTTATACTGATTCTTAATGCATGTTCGCCCGAACCTGTGTTGAGGCTTCATTCCGACACTTCAGAGAAAGAGCACGTGATGGTTTACCAGGGAATGGAATATCTGATGAGTGAAGGAGAACATTCTGTGATTATTCTTGCTTATTACCGGCATCTTGACAACCGGATTATTATGGATCTTGAAGTTTTCAACGATTCGGATGAGCCAGTTCGGTTCAACCCCTCTTCTGTAAAATACATTGCTTACCGGGTGCCATCATATTGGATTGAAGAGCCCGAACAATATGACGGGCCGATGGAGGATATTGCGGAAGTTTTTGCCATTGATCCCGAGGAAGTCCTGCTTAATATTGATAAAAAAACCTCGCGAACCAAGGCAAGAAATCGCACGAATATAGTTTTGGAGACATTAGGTTCCGGCCTGGCGGTAACTGCGGATATTGCTGAAGGCACAAGATCGTCATACTCCGAAAAGCGTTCACAGCAAAGAGCTATGCGGCGCGCTGAACGCAGAGAAAGCTTTTATCGGTATGTTGCAAACCTGAATGAGCAAAGAAACTACTGGGAGACTGAAATCCTGCGAATTACGGACCTGATGCCCGGAGAATCTATTGCCGGAGAAATCAGCTTTCCGGTTACATCTGACGCTACAATGATAGAAATAGTAGTGGAAACTGCAGGAGATAAACACACATTCCGGTACAGGCAAAAAACGTACGAACCCTGATATTTCGGAAAGCTACCGTCTTGTCAAGCTTAAAATATTGGGTTAGACCTGACAGGTTTGTTCGATATTTCAAACATAAATAATTGTATCATTTTAAAACCTGTCAGGTCTTTATCCGAACAAATGAAACTTGATTAAACACCACCGTTGGGGAATTCTTTTCTTGAAACGATACTACTGCTTCACAACCGAGTGATCTCCGATATGAATTTCACCACTCGCGTTCACCGCTTCCCCATGGTTGCCGATGGTTGAGCTGTCAAGTGTGCAGCCCTCCAGTGTAGCCTGTTTTTGAATGATAGAATTTTTGATTGTGCTGTTTTTGATAATTGTTCCGGCTTCAATGCTTACATTCGGGCCAATCTCGCTGCCTGAAATTTCAACCCCGTCTCCGATAAATACGGGTGGGTGGATGGTGGTTTTATCAAAATCGCCGTACGAATGATTTTCTTTGGCGAGAATTTCTCCGGTGGTGTCGAGCCAGGCGGGCAGAGTTCCGCAGTCGAGCCATTCGTCAACCGTGGCTTTTTTGAAAATTTTACCATCTTTCAGCAGACGGTCTAGCGCATCGGTGAGCTGATACTCTCCGCCGTGGCCTTTTATTTCATTGTCCAGCAGATACTGGATTTCTTTATTCAGCTCCTCGCCTTTTTTGAAATAGTAAACGCCGATGATGGCCAGGTTTGAAATTGGCTCACTCGGCTTTTCCACAAAATCGGTGATTGTTTCCCCTTCATAAACAGCCACGCCAAAGCGCGAGGGATCGTCAACTTCCTTCAGCCATATTACGCTGTCGGCCTCTTCAACCGAAACTTTTTCTTTGGAATCGAACAGGGTGTCTGCAAAAACGATAATCACTTCACCCCGGAGGCTTTCGCCGGCACACGATACGGCATGGGCGGTTCCCAAAGCGGTTTCCTGCACGCGGAAGGTGGCTTTGGCGTTATGGCGGTCGCTCATTTCCTGCAGGGTGTCTTTGATTTCTTTCCCGAAATCAGGGCCGAGGATGTAGACAATTTCCGTGATAGTGCGGTCAAGTGTGCGGGCAAATGTTTCTACAATTCTCTCAACAATCATGGTGCCCGCAACCGGGAGAAGAGGTTTGGGAGTGGTGTGTGAATGCGGGCGTACACGGGTGCCACGGCCTGCCATTGGAATAATGAGTTTCATACGTCTGATATTTTTTTGATGTTTAGATTTGGTCAGCTCTTCAATCATGAATATATCCTGAAGTTTGTTGTCAAAGTTCTGAACATCTTTTCATGGATGTTTTATATCTTGCATGGCTCAGAAGATTCATGCGAACATCAGATAAATCGATCAAAAAAAACTTTCAGGAACAGTCAGATACTGATCAAATATAACACTCTGACTTCTCAGAGTCGAACGGCCCGAACCTGAAATAACATATTCGTACCACCCAGCTTGGAACTTTACACACTCTTTACAAACGGCATTGCGTTTCTGCTGATAGCAGTGTTTATTCGCCATTCGCTGTACCGTCTTCGGTTTTTTCTTCACATGTTTCAGCAGGTGGGTTATAAAACCAACGAGATGAGATCATGGCTTTCTGTCCATTTTTTTTCCAGAGGGATGACAACCGAACATTTTTTCTATCTGCTTCTGATTCTGCTGATGATTTATGTAGTGGCTCAACACATCACCCTCACATCCGGAGCCATAGTGATGGGCATTTTTGCACTGTTCTGGTTTGCCGATACATCCCGCTATAAAGCAGAAAAAGAGAAGAAACCGCTGGTTTACACACCACGAATGAAACGCCTGGCCCTGCTGATTGTGATTCCGCTGGTTGTTCTCTGGTTTATTCTGTTTGATTTCGCACATACCATTTTATCAATGCGTGATTTTGCCGCGCCATTCGTACAAATTGACCCCTATTTTATGGGATTCAGTATGGTAGTTGTGGATATTCTGGTACCCGGATTTCTTTTTGTTGCTGCATGGGTGTTGAAACCGGTAGAGCGGATAATCCAGAACGGATTTAAAAAACAGGCCAGGGAAAAACTGGCTTCACTGTCTCATCTCAAAGTGATTGCCATAACCGGCAGCTACGGAAAAACGAGTACCAAATTTGTGATCGACGCTTTTTTGAAAGAACGGATTAATGTGTGTGTTACGCCGGGTAGTTACAACACGCCGATGGGCATCTGTAAGGTGATCAACAACGATCTGGATGCCGCCCACCAGGTGCTGATACTGGAAATGGGCGCCCGTTACGAAGGCAACATCAAAGAACTTTGCGATATTGCAAAGCCCGACATGGCTGTAATCACAAATGTGGGAATTTCACATCTCGAAACCTTCGGTTCAAAAGATGTAATTGCCCGTGAAAAATCGACGCTTGCCAGAGAACTGAAACAGGGCGGCACGCTGATTCTGAATGGTGATGACCCGCGTGTTAAGGAGATGGCCGGGCTGAGGCATGATGTAAAAACTGTTTTAACGGGGATGGACGGACAGGTACAGGCATTTCAGATAGAAACCGGGCCCAATGGTACAACATTTTTAATGAGGTGGCTTGATGATGACGGATTGGTTGTTGAAGAAGAACAGATCAGCACCAGGCTGCTTGGCTCGCACAACATTCAGAATCTTCTTTTGGGAGCTGCGGTTGCCAGGGAATTTGGCATCCGCATAAAAACAATAGCACTTGCAGCATCCAGGATGGAGCCGGTGGAACACAGACTGCAACTGAAGAAGCAGAATGGCATTACGGTAATCGATGATGCCTTCAACTCCAATCCGGTGGGGGCCAAAAATGCGGTTGATGTGCTCGATTCATTCAAAGAAGGAAGAAAAATTATCATCACTCCGGGCATGATTGAGCTGGGAGAAATGGAAGAATTTGAAAACGAGAAGCTTGGCAAGCACATTGGTAATTCGGGAATCGATTTGGTTATACTCGTGGGTGCCGAACGAACAAAACCGATCGAAAAAGGAATTCGATCTACTGAGTACGGACGCACCCTGGATGTGAAAATTGTCAGCTCCCTCTTCGAGGCCAACGACCTTCTGGTCAGCTATGCCCGGCCCGGTGATGTGGTTCTGTATGAAAATGACCTGCCTGATAGTTATTCTTCATGAGTGCTTGCTTGCAGCTCACATGATCATGTGAGTAACGTGGTTTTCTGAAACTTTTTGTGATACTCCCGGTCAGCAGAAGAAACAGTAATGTTTCATGAAAATTCTGACCTATGAATCGCTTTACTATTTTTCTTTTCTCAGCACTATTTGCAGGACTTGGCCTGACCGGATGTATGGTTTCGGGTGGAATTATGATAGAGCCTGAGCCGATTATTATTGGGAATCCACCGCCAAAACAGGTGAAACCGCCGAAGAGTCATAATTATCGTCACCACAAAAAAAGAGGCAGTGTTCGCATACCGCCAGGACATATGCCGCCACCAGGCCAGTGCCGAATCTGGTTCGATAACAGACCGCCCGGCCATCAACCTCCGCCGGGAAATTGCCGTGCACTCAGTCGGCGTGTTCCTTACAACGCATTTTTGATAGTGGGTTGACACCGGCATACTGGTTGGTCGAATCAATGTGCGATGAAAAAGGTGGTGCTTCTGATCCACACGGTTAGAATTGAATCCATTACTGGCGCAAGCGTCTCGCTTGTGCCTTTGGCCAAAATCATTTCTAATTCTATGTAAAAGGTGGTCACATCTCGTCAAATCTCCCGAAACGGAATTTCAAGCTGTTCGCCAATAGTGCCTCCTTCCGCAAGGTTCAGCGAGGATACGGAGATGCCCAACAGCCTTACCTCACGGGTTCCGGCTTCAGTCTGATTGAGCAACTCTTTTGCAATTCGGGCGAGATCTTCGGCCCGGTCGGTGTAGTGGTGCAGTGTCTGGCTGCGGGTAACCGTTTCAAAATCGTCGTAGCGCACTTTCAGGGTGATGGTTTTACCCGCTGCATTCAGTTTTTTCATTGATCCTGCAATTTTTATCGACAACTCATTCAGAAAATTCCGGATCCAGTCCAGATCGGCAATGTCTTCAGAAAATGTCCGCTCCTTTCCGATCGATTTTCGTATGCGGTCGGGTTTCACCTGCCGGTGGTCAATGCCCCTGGCAATCCGGTAGTAGTGATGCCCCGATTTGCCAAAATGTTTTACCAGATCCACTTCATCCCAGGTTTTTAAATCTGCACCGGTTTTTATTCCGAGCGATTCCATTTTCACTTTTGTGGCCTTTCCAACTCCAAAAAATTTTCCGATTTCAAGTTTTTCAATGAATGGCTGAGCCTCTCCGGGAGGGATCACGCTCAGCCCGTCGGGTTTGTCCAGGTCGGAGGCGATTTTGGCCAGAAATTTATTGGATGCCACCCCGGCAGAAGCGGTTAAACCGGTAGACTCTTTAACTCTCTTTTTGATTTCGCGGGCAATGAGTGTGGCAGAGGGATTATTTTTGTGATTTTTAGTTACATCGAGATAGGCTTCATCCAGGGAGAGTGGTTCAACAAGATCGGTGTATTCAAAAAAAATTTCTCTGATCTCCCGGGAAACTTCTTTGTACACATCAAACCGGGGTTTGACAAAAATGGCATGCGGACAAAGTTTTACGGCCCTGGAAGCTGGCATCGCTGAATGTATTCCAAATTTACGGGCTTCGTAGCTTGCGGCCGCCACTACTCCGCGTCCCTGAGGGGAACCGCCCACAACCACCGGTTTATTTCGATATTCGGGAAAATCTCTCTGTTCCACTGATGCATAGAAAGCATCCATATCTACATGAATAATTTTTTTGATATGATCTTTGCGGAATTTCATAAAAAAAGTATCAGAGAGCAGGAAAAAAAATGAAAACTTTGTACCTTGTGCATCAAAATAAGGCTAAAACAAATAAAACATTGAACTGATGGAAGAATTAAATGGCATAACCATTTACTGGTTAATCTCGATAGGCCTTCTTGTAGGTTACATTATCGATATTGTGATGATTAAAGAAGGAATCGGGATGATTGGAAATATTATTAGCGGTACTGTCGGGTCTGTCATTATAGGAGTTGCAGCAATCATGTTAAACCTTTTTGCTCCTTTAGTTTACGCTGCTATTGGATCTATCGCCTTCCTTTTTTTGATCAATGTGTTCAGCATACATACATCTGATCATACGGATGCAAAAGCCAGTTGAAGCTGCCCGCTGTTGATGGGACGGTTCTGTGGCTCCTGCCCGATCTAAAATCGGCTGCACACTATTCATCTGTCATAAAAGAGCTGTCCCGGAAATATCAGACCAAAGTTTTTATTCCTCATATTACTCTCTCAAGGGTTCCGGATTGGGATTTGCCCCAATTGAAACGGGGGGCAGACAGGATTGCTGAGGGCGTATCGCAATTCAGCCTGCAGGCTGAAACTGTAAAATGTGGAAATAATCCATATCAAAAGATTACTGCAGGGATTAAGAAAACGATTCATCTCGAAAACCTTTTTGATGCAACCGATGCGATTTTCGGCGGCAAATACAGCAAAAGAAAATATCCGCATTTATCGCTTCACTACAATACAATTCCCTGCAACCAATTTTCTGAAGAGGTTAAGAATCTGAATCAAAAGCTTCAGCCTATTTTAACAATTCAACAAATCGCGCTTGTTTCGTTGAAGGGTGCTCCCAATGAGTGGAAGGTGGTATACGGGAAAATCCTGAAAACAAATGGCCAAGATTAATTTGAATGTATGAAGAGTATTTGCGACAATTCAGGTATAATATTTCTACCATAACAAAAGAGGAGACTAAATGAGTGATTATAAATTTTTTGAACAGGTAAATCGTGCATTTGATAAAGCGGCTGCCTACACAAAGTTCGAAAGCGGACTTTTAGAGCAGATGAAGGCGTGTAACGACGTTCTTCATATCTCGTTTCCCATTGAACGGGATGACGGAAGCATCGAAGTCATCCAGGGATGGCGGGTTGAGCACAGCCATCACAAACTCCCCACGAAAGGAGGTATTCGATATGCCATGGAGGTAAACGAAGACGAAACCATGGCCCTTGCCGCACTAATGACCTATAAATGTGCTGTTGTGAATGTACCGTTTGGCGGGGCGAAAGGAGGTATTAAGATCGATAGAAATAATTACTCTGAACGTGAACTTGAGCGCATCACAAGGCGCTATACGTTTCAGCTGATGAAGAAAAACTTTATCGGACCGGGTACAGATGTACCTGCTCCCGATTATGGTACCGGCGCCAGAGAAATGGGCTGGATTATGGATACCTATCGTCAAATGAGCACCGAAATAGATGCCGAAGGTTGTGTTACGGGAAAACCATTGAGCCAGGGTGGAATTCGCGGACGAACCGAAGCTACCGGCCGAGGTGTGTTTTTTGGTGTTCAGGAAGCTTGTTTCAACAAAGAGGACATGAAAAGTATTGGCCTGGATGAAGGTGTTGAAGGAAAAACCTTTGTTGTGCAGGGTCTGGGTAATGTGGGCTATCATGCTGCAAAAAACATGGTGGATGCCGGAGCCATTATGGTGGGTGTGGCCGAAATAGACGGTTCTATTTACAGTGAAAGCGGGATAGAACTGGACAAACTGATGGATTACAAAAAAGAAACAGGGGGTGTCTCTGGGTTTGAAGGTACTCAAACACTCAAAGACAGCAGCTCTGTACTTGAGACGGAGTGTGATATTTTGATTCCGGCTGCGCTTGAAAATCAGCTTAACGAAAAAAATGCAAAACGCATAAAGGCCAAAATAATCGGAGAAGCGGCAAACGGCCCCACAACCTCAGAAGCACACGAAATCATCAAAAATCGCGGAGCTCTCATTATTCCGGATAATTACCTCAACGCTGGGGGTGTAACGGTTTCCTATTTCGAGTGGCTGAAAAACATACAGCATGTCCGTTTCGGCCGTATGGGTAAACGATTTGAGGAGGACAGTTACAAACGGATTTTATCTGTGATCGAAACGGTTTCTGACAGAAAATTTACAGATAAAGAGCTCAAGTTTCTTGCAAAAGGGGGCGGTGAAGCAGAATTGGTAGATGCCGGACTGAAAGACACCATGGTGAACAGTTATAATGAAATTAACGAACTCCGAAAAATACACGATGTTGATCTCAGAACGGCAGCATTTGTGAATGCGATCAACAAGCTGGGAGAAATTTACGAGCAGATGGGGATATTTCCATAATAAAAAAATAACCCTGCACTTTTCATAGTGCAGGGTTTCAATGTACATATCTTTAACCAAAACATCTTATATATAACTGAACTTACGAAGTATGGATGTTTAGGTTTCAACATTTCTTAAAAAAAGATGAGTAATCGTTGAATATTTTTACGGCACTTTTGCAAAGCCTGCCACTAATCATTTATAATTGATTAAATGCCCCTGCTAAAAAACATATCTCTGCTGTATTCCTGCAAACCCGATGGCGGACAGGCTGCTGTTCATGCAATTGAAAATGCCGCGCTGGCCTGGCGTGATGGCGTAATCCAATGGGTGGGCAAGGAAGAAAATCTACCGAATATATTCCGAAATCAATCTGCAATTGATGCCGGTGGTAACATTGTGGTTCCCGGTTTGGTGGATTGCCACACTCATCTCTGTTTTGGTGGCTGGCGGTCGGATGAATTTGAAATGCGCCTGCGAGGAAAAAGCTATCTGGAAATTGCCAAAGCGGGAGGTGGAATTCTATCAACCGTGGAGCAAACCCGGAAGGCATCGGAAGATGAGCTGTTTGAAAAAGCCCGCATGTTATTAAATAAAATTATCGCACAGGGGGTAACCACCATTGAGTGTAAAAGTGGCTACGGGCTCACACTCGATGATGAGCTGAAGCAGCTGAGTGTGTACAAACGCCTGCAGGAAACAAGTGATGCAACCATTACCGCTACTTTCTTGGGCGCCCATACCATTCCGCCGGAATACAAATCAAACCGCCGAAAATATGTTGATTTGGTTATAAATGAGATGATACCTGCCGTGGCAGAGGAAAAACTGGCCGGGTTTTGCGATGTATTTGTGGAAGATTCGGCGTTTACGGTTGAGGAGGCCAGGGCAATTTTTCTGGCTGGTAAACAATATGGATTAAAACCGAAGCTGCATGCCGATCAGCTAACTTCGTGCGGAGGGGCTGAACTGGCGGCAGAGGTTGGCGCGGTTAGTGCCGACCATCTGGAGCAAGTTTCTGATGAAGGGTTGAACCGGATGGCAAAAGCCGGCGTGGTGGGTGTAACCCTGCCGACTGCATCGCTCTACACGCGCCAGCCCTACCTGAATTGCCGTAAACTTGTGGATAAAGGCGCCGAGGTTGCCATTGCTACCGACTTTAATCCTGGTTCGGCCCCCTCCTATGACATTGAGCTGGCCATGATGCTCAGCTGCAATCACGGGAGGTTAACACCCGCTGAAAGTTTAAAAGCTGTTACGTTATACGGCGCCAAAGCTTTGGATTTACATTATCAAAAAGGATCGCTGGAGGTCGGTAAAGATGCCGATTTTGTGTTGCTGGATGCCCCTGATGTAAATTTCTGGATGTATCACTACAAAGGCACCTCTGTTACAGACATTTATATTAAAGGCAAAAAATGGAATTGATTATTTCAGGTTGCTCGAAGAGTTCAATAACTTAACCTCTGTATAACATCAATAAACCTGTTTTCAGGAAAAACATTAACCGGAGCTGTTTTTGATTGAACCGACATTTTGGTTTGTTATCGGCCTTGTTGCACT
>SKYV01000077.1 GCA_007127745.1 Balneolaceae bacterium | reverse complement strand
TTTCTTGGCCATCACCGTGGTGATCGCTGCCGTTAATGTCGTCTTGCCGTGGTCTACGTGTCCTATCGTACCGATGTTCACATGAGGCTTGGTACGTTCAAATGTCTCTTTTGCCATGGTTAGAAAAATTATTTGTGATTGATTTATTTTTAGAAACGTTCACCCTGAAGAGCCGATAGTCGGAATTGAACCGACGACCCCTTCCTTACCATGGAAGTGCTCTACCTCTGAGCTATATCGGCTTTTTTCAGTGAGCGGGCGATCGGGCTCGAACCGACAACATTCACCTTGGAAGGGTGACGCTCTACCAATTGAGCTACGCCCGCATACTACTTCGCAATTGACCCATCATTACTGAATTACAGATCAATTCTATGTGGGGGGAGCAGGATTCGAACCTGCGAAGGCTTACGCCAACAGATTTACAGTCTGCCCCAGTTGGCCACTTTGGTATCCCCCCGCTACAACTTGTGAGCCAGTGGCCGGATTTGAACCGACGACCGGCGGTTTACAAAACCGCTGCTCTACCCCTGAGCTACACTGGCACTTCAATATTTCAAAATTTCGCTTCTTTAACAGTTTTTCCTTTCAATTGCCGAAGCATATACACGTTTTCCGCGCACATTTCATCCCTACAAATGAAAGACCTGAAAGCTAAAGACAACTTTGGAATTAATCAACTGTTTTGCGAGATATTTTTTCTGTTTTTGATTTTCTTTGATATCGCTTATAAAAAAACAGACTTATTGCGAGTATAATCAAACCTGACAGAATGATCCAACCATAAACATTTAAATAATGGCCGATGATGGACCAATTCTCGTGAACCAGCCAGCCCATTCCCAACAAAATTGAATTCCACAATAACGAACTAATTGAAGAATTGATTAATGTTGGACTGATTTTGGTTTTGGTGATTCCGGCCGTCAAAGAAATAACCGATCGGGTACCCGCAAGAAAACGGTTTGCCAGAATTGCCCCCTGGCCATATTTATCCATCCAGCGTTTACCTTTATCAAAATATTTAACATCCAAAAAGCGCATCAACCAGTATTTTCGGCGCTGCACTTCAATTTTATCGCCAAAATAGGCCCCTGCCATATACATTGTCATAAACCCAAAAACAGAAGCAACTGTTGTGATGGCTAATACCGGTGCAAACTGAATGATGCTTTCAGCAGCAAGATATCCGCCAAATGCTACAAGTAAATCACCGGGAATTGGGGGAACTATGTTTTCCAGATATGCAATTAACGCAAAGATAAAATAGATACTGACTGGCGATAACGTCTCGATCCACTCTATAAGCTGCTGGGTATAAACTTCCATGTGGTTATTTGTTTTTGACCAGCACTACGGCATGCACGGCAATACCCTCAGCACGGCCTATAAACCCCATTTTTTCGCTTGTGGTAGCTTTCACAGAAATTTGAGCTACATCACATTTAAAAATTCCGGCGATGGATGTTCTGATTTCTTCAATATATGAGCGCAGTTTGGGCTCCTCGGCAACTACCACAGCATCAACATTTACAAGAGAATATTGCTTTTTTTTGACCAGATGATAGCTCTTCTGAAGTAACAGTGCACTGTCGGCATTTTTAAAAGCCGGGTCGGTATCCGGAAAATGAGTTCCGATATCACCGAGGCCCAAAGTTCCAAGTAATGCGTCGGTTATTGCATGCAGTAAAACATCGGCGTCAGAATGGCCTTTTAACCCTTTTGTATGAGGAATTTTGACTCCGCCAAGAATTAAATCAGATGCAGCATCAAACGAGTGAACGTCGTAACCCAAACCTACCCGAAAACTCATTGCCCCTCTTCTTTTAGCAGAAATTCGGAAATTTTGAGATCCAGCGGAAATGTGATTTTAAAATTTTTCGTTGCACCCTGCACCAATACCACTTTGCCCCCCACCTTTTCAACAAGGGAGGCGTCATCAGAACCGATGATATTATAAGACTTGGCATGGTCGTACGCTTCCCGCAACAGAGCTGCCCAAAATATTTGCGGGGTTTGTGCCATCCAGAGTTTATTGCGGTCCGGAGTTTCAACGATTTCGTTGTTCTCGCCCGAAACTTTGATTGTATCTTTTGCGGGAACAGCCAGCACCGCACCTCCCCAGCGGGAAGCCTCAATGATACATTTTTCGATATCCTGATGCTCAACAAAGGGACGAACCGCATCATGCACTGCAATCAGGCCGGTTTTGCCCGATATTTTTGAGATGGCTTTGCGGATAGAATCCTGCCGCTCTCTACCACCCTCTACTACATGGCAGCTAAGCCCCGGGAACACATCACTGAGAATTTTCCGGGTTTGCTCTTTAAATTCAGGTATAGTTGATACAATAACCTCACCCAGTCCGCTCACATCAACAAATTTCCGGAGCGTGTGTTCGAGCACAGTTTTTCCGGAGAGCTCCAGGTAAGGTTTTGGAGCTTCGCTGCCAAGCCTTGTCCCCAACCCGGCGGCCGGCACAATAAGTGCTAACTGTTGATTGCTCACAATTGTGTGTTAAAGTATCAGCATTGCGTCTCCGAAAGAGAAAAACCTGTAGTTTTTCTTAACAGCTTCTTTGTATGCACGCTTGTTAAAATCAAAACCTGCAAAAGCCGCGGATAACATCAGGAGTGTGGATTCCGGTCTGTGGAAATTGGTAATTATAGCTTCTGTGATTTTAAAGGGATACTCAGGATAGATGAATTTATCTGTCCAACCGGTTCCCGGCTTCGACATCCCACTGGCCATCACACTGGTTTCAATCACTCTTACTGCAGAAGTTCCACAGGCTACCACTTTATTTTTTTTGCTTTTCAGCGCTTTGTTGATGCGATCGGATGATTCTTTAGAGATGTAATAGTTCTCAGAGTCCATCCGGTGTTTGGTTAAATCTTCCACTTCAACATTCCGAAAAGTACCCCAGCCAATATGCAGGGTAACCGGCACGAAATCTACGCCTTTTTCCTTTAGTTTCTCGACAAGTTCTTCGGTAAAATGCATGCCTGCAGTTGGCGCTGCCACAGCTCCCCTTTCTTTGGCAAAAATGGTTTGATAGCGCTCTTTGTCTGATTCTTCGGGTTCGCGCTCAATATAGGGCGGCAGTGGCATGTCCCCGATAATGTCCAGTCTTCGATAGAGCTCTTCATTCGGGCCATCAAAAAGAAAACGAATGGTTCTGCCGCGCGATGTGGTGTTATCTACCACTTCAGCCATCAGTTCTTCACCGAAGTAGAGCTTGTTTCCAATTCTTATTTTTCTTGCCGGCTCAACCAGAACATCCCATAACATATTTTCTGGCTGGAGTTCGCGAAGTAAAAAAACCTCAATATCGGCTTCGGTTTTCTCTTTTTTGCCTTTTAATTTAGCAGGAAACACCTTTGTGTTATTAAAAACAACAACATCTCCTTTATTCAGATATTTATGGATATCCGAAAAAGTCTCGTGCTTGATAGACTGGTCTTCTCTGTTTAAGACCATCAGTTTTGCTGCATCTCTGGGCTCTACAGGTTTGTCCGGAACGTTAAATTCATCGATTTCAAATTTGAAATCTGTTAATTTCATTTTCAAAACGGGCGGTATTTTTGTTAAGTTTTCAACTAAAAGAAAGCTTGTAAATATAACTGAAAATCCATCTATTTACAACCCTGCCACATCAACTTTCATTTGGTGTTAGTATTTCAATTGAAAAACTATTTTTGCAGGCAGTGACAAATACTATTTACTAACTCTCACTATTTATGTATAATTATAGTGAGTATAATCCGTTTGATAAGAAACCTCAACAGCCATGAAATTTATTTCTTTATTTGCCGCCTTATTTTTCTGTGTTACCCTGTTAGCAGAAGCTCAACTCAGAAAAGATCTTACATATCAGCCTGAAGAATATTCGGCCGGTGTAACTCATCTGCACGATTCCAATTCTACGGTTGGAAGCTGGATGAATTTACTGAATATGAGCATGGCTCATTCCTATTCCATGTCGTTCACCAATTTTGGCGGACAAACTCATAACGTTAATGCCTATACCAACCATATGTTTTTTGACATCAGCGACAGGCTGAATGCTCAGGTTGATGTTTCTCTTCTGCATTCACCATTTGGCAACAGTTTTATGAATAACGACAACAGTTTGGGCACACAAATTATCGTAGATCAGGCCCGCCTGGATTATCGGATATCTTCGAACGCCCACATTTCGCTGCAGTTTTCACAGCGGCCATCGTATTATGGTTTTGGCCCATACGGCCACGGGCGGTTCCATTCGCCGCACAACAACAGATTGTCACCCGGGTTTTAACTTGCTAAATGCCTGAATCAACGATCGAAGACAGCCAAAAACATCTCTTCTTAAATTCGGCAATCGGCTTTTTGGGAGTTCTGCTGATTATTTTGTTGGTAGCTCTCGGCTCAAGAATTTTATATCCACGTGTTGTTGCCGAACGTTCTGCGGTTGATCCTGCTTTAATAAGTGAGGTAATACAACTCGAAGTATTAAATGGCTGCGGCATTCCCGGCATCGCAACAAGATTTACCGATACATTACGTGGGTTTGGGTTTGATGTTGTTGAAACCGGCAATTACGACCATTTTAATGTAACCAATACGTTTGTGATATCGCGCAGCGGCCAGCTCGAGAATGCGAAACGGGTTGCCAACGCGATCGGAATCCCGGAAAATCAGATTCTTATAGAATCATCCCCTGATTTTTATCTTGACGTAACCCTGATCATCGGATCGGACTACGAAACACTTAACCTATAATATACGCCTATGACAAAAACGATCAACAGCAAACAGTCTGCATTTCACACAGATGCAGCAGAAAAAACATCAGATTCTGAACATCTGATAGAGCTTCTTACAGAAGGACTTCTTGAAAAAAAAGCGAAAGAAGTTAAACTGCTGGATGTACGAAATCTTACCACCCTTACCGATTATTTCCTGGTTTGCCACGGAACCTCGGAAACACAAATCCGTGCACTGGCAAACAGCGCCATGGAAAAGGTTAAAAAAGAGATCGGCGAAAATGCATGGAAACAGGAGGGAATGGATGCAAGAAGATGGATTATACTTGATTACGTAAACGTTGTTGTTCATATTTTTAATGAAGAAAAACGTAAATATTACGGAATTGAACGGATGTGGAATGATGCAGTTATTACCAAAATCGAAGATGACTGATTCGGCCTGTTGATGTCAGGCATCACCACAGAAACATAGCGGTTTTATTGCGGTTAAAAATCAGGGCAAATGTAACCGCTTAACTTCATGATGGGCAAACCCGATTGATTAATTACTCCAAATATTCTTTATACCTTGTAACCACCGCCCTGATTATCCTCGCTTTGGGCTATCTCTTTTTTGAGTATGTTCAAACCACTAAAGAGAGAGACGAAGACATTCAACCCGCAATTCACCAGAGCCTGGTTAATGCCGAAATTTTATTTAACGATATACACAACCAACTTCAGGCCGATTCTGAAGAGATCTACCGGCTATTAAGCCTCGCACTCGAAAGCAATCAGGAGAGAATTGCCATACATAACCGGCTCAATCAGTTTGAAATGTGGGGCATTACAGTGCAAAAAAATCGCGAGAACTGGCTCTGGACCGGCTATAACTTACAGCCCGTCAGGCCGATGCTTCCGGCAGCCTCCGGTGAAATTGAGCGCTTCAACACGTCAGTGGTCAATTACAATAATGTTACACTGCTGATTCGTGAACAATACTTTCAGGTGGATGATGATTTTTATACCCTGCTCACGGCAAGGCGAATTGCCCAAACCACCGATCTGGCCTTTATTGAAGATGCCGAATACAGCCTGAATAACGAACCACTCTTGAGGAATCAATTACCCGTGGAGTTTCATTTTTTTGGGCCTGTTCCCGAAAATACAGAATGGAGAACTCTCTCGGTTGCCGGAACTGATTCTGTGGGTGTGGTTTATGCCAGGCAAGCTATAGCACAGTCGTTTTTTAACGATGCCGGCAACCGTACTCTCCAAATCCGGCTTCTGTTCCAGGCGGCACTTGTAATTGTGTTTTTCCTGGTTCTGTTTACCTGGTCTTCAACGGTTCAAAACAAAATTTTCAACCTTTTTCAGATATTGATCATTGCTGTATTATGGCTGATTACTGTCACATCAGGCCTGGTTGACTACTGGGTATCGGGCTATCTTTCCATCGTTCAAAATGCGGATCCCGAAACCACTGCCTTTCTGGGAAAATATATCACCGATTCAGTCTTTCTTTTTTTGATTTTTCTCGGGGTGCACACCCTCCTGCGGCAATCAAAAAAACCACTGAAAAGTGAAAAACATTATCGCACATTTCTGTTTTCATTGTTAATTGGTGGTCTTGCCGTTTTTCTGTTGCTCTTTTTTCAGATATCAACCCAAAATCTGATCACGGACACCAACCTTGCCCTGCTCGATCTTGAGCTTGCCCCGGACCGGCACTCGTTTACCTTCTACATTTTTTCTGCCATCTTTTTCACGGCTGTTTCTGGCATTATCATTACATCCGGCTATCATCTCTATTACATCGAAGTGGATAAATCGGCCATTATTGCGGTAATATCTACCATCAGTTTTATCGGATTCTATTTTGTGGCAGATCTACTTCATCCGCAGGTTTCTTTTTTCAATCCATATTTAATTCTGCACGGAGTTCTGTTTGTAATTTTTCTGTTCATTATTCATGCATTCTTTGAACACTCCTCCTACCTGAAAAAGATGTCGGGTTTCAGAAAGTTGATGATTTTGATACTTGTGATTTCTACGACCATCTATTTTATCATCTGGAACTCGATGAATGTCCGTATGGACAGAGACTTGCTAAATGAAATCCGCACTTTTACGGAAGAAGAAACCATCGACACACGCGAGATTCTGTTTCAACTACTAACGGATACTGAAATCAATCTTTCCCAGCAGGTTCGAAGTGAAATGCCCGATCCACTTTCGCTGATCCGCAGCCAATTTCAACGAGCCGTGCAAAACAATATTCAGGATGATTGGAGAAACCACTCCTTCCATTTCAGATTACTTTCTCCCGATGACGAAGAACTAACCAGCTACTCTACCAGCATCCAAACGCCGGCGTGGTCTCCCTTTTATAACACCGATCTGATGGTACGATCGCACCGGGCCGAACAGATTCGCTGGCAGACCAACCGCCCGATTATCTGGGGCAGGCCTTCCAACATTTCTGAACGCTATACCGAACTTTACAGAGGCTGGATTCCGCTCTATGATCCGGGTCAGCCGGGCAACATTCTTGCATGGATTGCCGGCGAGGCATATATGGAGCGAATCGATTATAACAAACCCCTCCGGGCTGTATTGTCGGCAGCCACTCAGAGTGATTTTAAGCAGAGCATTTACCTGGCTGAATATCTCGGAGACCGGTTGACGCGCAGCACGGTAAAAGGAATCTATCAAAACCAGCCGCAGTACAACAGCTTGCCGGCGAGAGAGGCTGAAATTTCGAGACAGGATTCTATCAATTTTATTACCAATATCACTTCAGACGGCTCATTCAGAGAAGTGATTGTCAGAGATAGCAGAACCGTCATCAAGGCAAGCACTCCGCTCTATCATTTTAATCATCATCTGTTTTCCTATTTCCGGCTGCAAATCGTACTGGTATTTTTTGGGCTTTTCTGTTTCTCCATCCTGGCAATGATTGGCTTCAAAGAGTTCAGCCTGTTCGGGCAAAACCGGAAATTCAGGGACCGGCTGGTGGATGGCCTTACCCTGGCAACCATTCTGTTTCTCACCGCTCTAATTTTTGCCACACAATATGCCGTCAGCATCCAGAATGAAAGAAATGTGGAGCGAGAACTGGTAAATTCGTTGGGAAATATTACAGAGACGTTAAAAGAAATAGCCCTGTTCACACCCGAAGTTTCCTCAGAATCGCTGCTATCCGACCTTACCACGACATTAAACCTGGATTTGGTGCTCTATCAGCGGGCTAATGTGGCCGCTTCCACTACCCCTCAGATATTTCAGCAGTATTTGATGCCGGCATCTCTGCCCTATCCCGTATACGATTTTCTTTTTAACCGCGAGCGAAGGCATTATGTTACCACATCTCAAATTGGCAATGAAGAACTGCTGATCGGCTACCGATCCATTCTGGATAGTGATGGCCTTCCGGTTGGCGCCATTGCAATACCCACGTTCATTCAGTCGCCGGTTTACAAAGAGCAGCTTCTCGAAACGACAAGTTATCTGTTTGTGGTGTATCTGTTTATTTTCGGGTTGTTTATCGTGGGAACAGTATTTTTATCAAACCAGCTCACCAAACCACTCCAGATCATTCAGGCCGGGTTGAACAAGATTTCCAGGGGAGATATGAACACTCAGGTTGCGGTCACCAGTCAGGATGAAATCGGCTCTCTTGCAAACGCTTACAACACCATGGTAAAACGGCTCGATCATGCCCAAAAAGAACTGATTAAAGCCGAACGGGAAGCAGCCTGGCAAGAGATGGCCCAGCAGGTGGCCCATGAAATCAAAAATCCCCTCACCCCAATGAAGCTGAATTTGCAGCATTTGCAGCGACAACTGGAAAGCAGCCCCGACAGGGCATTGGAGCTGAAACCGATGATTGAGAAAACAGCTGCCAATATTATTGAACAGATTGAATCCCTGAATAAAATTGCGTCCGATTTTTCCAAGTTCGCCAAACCGATCAGACAGCCGCTTGAAGATACCGACCTCCATTCTCTGGTTCATTCTGTGGCCGAATTGTATCAGCACGATTCTGCCGCATCCTTTTCATTGGATCTCCCCGGAAACCCCATCACCGTTCAGGCAGTTGAAGACGAATTGCGCAGGTCGTTTATCAATCTGGTAAAAAATGCCATCGAAGCCTCCGGAAACGGACAGGCCAGGGTTCACATCAGCCTGAAACAGAAACGTGACCATGTTTTGATTGAAATTAAAGACAATGGTAAAGGGATTGATGAGGCAGACCGGGAAAAAATCTTTTTGCCAAAATTTTCCACAAAATCGAGTGGAACCGGTCTTGGATTGGCTATTACAAAAAAAATTATTGAGGCCCACCACGGAGATATCTGGTTCGAATCGGAAAAGAATCACGGTTCATCTTTCTTTATCCGTCTTCCCCTGGGTTAATTCTATGATGTGAGCTCTCTCATTCGAAAGAATTTTCAGGATTTAAGCTCATCTTTTTGGTCAAATTTTCGTACCATCAACCCTTTCTATGGAAGATCCAAAAAAGACATATCGGGATCATATTAAGCAGGAAACATCCCTCCTGCTCAAAATCGGATTTCCGGTGATTCTTGCTCAGCTTTTGCAAATGAGCATGAGTTTCGTGGATACGGTGATGGCCGGACGACTTTCGCCCGAAGACCTTGCTGCGGTCGCGGTTGGGTCAAGCATCCTCATGCCGTTTGTGGTTTTATGCCTTGGTTGTATGATGGCCGTAACACCAATTGTGGCGCAAAATGTTGGAGCCCGTGAATTTTGGAAAATCGGGAAAAATGCACGCCAGGTATTATGGCTGAGCCTGATTCTGGCCATCCCCAGTTTTTTTATTTTACGCAATCTGGATGGCGCTTTTGTTTTGATTGGGGTGACTGAAGATATCATCCCGATCGCATCCGGATATCTGAAGGCGATCTCCTGGGGAATTTTCCCGGCTTTTGCCTACGGTGCCCTGCGATATTTTAATGAAGGGCTGAGCGTAACCCGTCCCGCCATGTTTGTTGCTCTGATTGGCACACTCGTAAACATCCCCGCCAATTATATCTTGATGTTTGGCAAATTTGGATTTCCACAGCTTGGCGCCGTCGGTACCGGATATGCCTCAGCCATCGTATTCACGGTCATGTTCATCGGAATGTTTGTTTTCACGTACAGCTACAAATCCTACAAACGGTTTCAAATATTTGACACCTTCCGATGGCCGGAAAAGAGATATCTCGGAGAATTGCTGCAGGTAGGAGTCCCGATTGGAATCAGCTCATCCATGGAGGTAACCATGTTCGCCGTGGTGAGCCTGCTGGTGAGCACCATCAGTACCCTTGCTGTTGCGGGGCATCAAATTGCCATAAATTTTGCCGCCATGATGTTTATGATTCCCTTCGGGTTATCGGTAGCTATTTCTACCAGGGTTGGAAATTCAATAGGTAAAAAGCGGCCTGATGAGGCTCGTTTCCGCGGATATGTGGGAGTTGCCGTTTGCTGTGCAATTATGGCATGTACTGCCCTGTTAATGTTTCTGTTTCCAAATGCCATTGCCTCGATCTATACGGATGATGCTCCCGTTATTGAAGTAGCCGTTCAGTTAATTTTTATGGCAGCCATTTTTCAACTTTCTGACGGCCTGCAGGTAAGCGGTTTTGGTGCACTTCGCGGGCTGAAAGATACAAAAGTACCAATGTACGTAAATCTTGTGGCATACTGGATTATCGGGATTCCGTTTGCCTATTACATGGGCTTTATTGCCGGGTATGGTGCCCCCGGTCTTTGGATGGGATTGATTGCCGGCCTGACGATTGCGGGCATTTTACACAATATCCGTTTCTACCGCCGAACCGGCGCCATGGGTGCCTGAATGTACGCCGAACAGCCTGACTGGTATGCATCAAGCTTGTTTGAGACCAAACCCCAAACTGGTACAGACGGCAAATCTTATAGCTGAAGACAATGGATCACTACCTATTTCAGATGGCATTCGCTTGCTGATGAGGCAGGCTGCCCATTGTATGTTAGAACCTCACGGGTACTATTCCGCGTGATCCGGAAAATTGAAAACCGATTGAAATTTGTGGTGCAGCAGTTAAACCAATTTCACCGAGTGTGGGGAACCAGGCTGTTCTGAAACCCAGCTCAATATACGGCTTGCCGAAATTCGAAATTTTGGATGTTACCCCGACAAGTGCAGATGTATGAAGGCCAAAATGCCTCTCCGTGCTTCCGTTTTGAATACGGCTGATACCCGAAAATCCGAACCCGGGTCCAATTCTTGCATAAAACCGGGTTCCATCCTGATAGGCATCAGCAGAGGTGCGCAATAAAAAGTCCCGCCCGAACGTGATTCCTCCCGAAAACCCACTTCGTGCATCCGTAAAACGCTGATCGGTTCGGATCATCTGGCTCACAAAAACCGTTGCATAAAAATTATAATGGCGATTCATCAGGGTAAATTCTGCACCGACATCGTGTGTTCCGGCGTACATGCCTGATTGAAATTCAAAAACCGACTCCTGCGGATCGTAGAACACATAGGGATCGGCAGCAGGGAAAACCACCCGGTCATCTCTTGCGGTATCCTGGTCGGTGTCAGAAAAATACAAAGAGCCATCTCCTGAAAATATAACTGCACTGGCGGATATTGGCATGGAAATCAAGAAGAAACAAAGAAATACATTTTTTTTCATACACTTCTCCCTTTATGTTACCTTCGTTTTGCCACTACTTAATAACGTAGCAATAATTGGAATCTTTTTCCATCTGTTGCTCTTCATTGAACGATTTTTCATCGTATCCGATTTAACAGTTACATCTTGCCAACAAACTTTATCCACCAGCCACCATGCCATCTTATATTCATCGAATCGAATCCGCCGTTCCCGATTACACATACAAACAGGATGATATCCGCGACATAATGAAACGGATCATCCCCGGCAATGAACGACAAAAACGCATTGTTCATCATCTCTATGCCAGATCCGGCATTGAAACCAGACATTCAGTACTGAGTGATTTTGAGCAGCCCGATGGAACAGGCACCCTCTTTTTTAACGGGCAGGGCGCAACCCCGGGCACAAAAAACCGAAATGAAACTTATATCCGCGAAGCCCGAAAGCTCTATGTTGAGATAGCCGGAAAATTACTATCAGGCTCAGAATTTGATCCTAAACAGATCACACATTTGATTACCGTCTCCTGCACCGGATTTTATGCTCCCGGGCCGGATTATGATATTATCAAATCGCTTGATTTAAAACACTCCACAGAGCGCTATCATCTGGGATTTATGGGGTGTTACGCTGTCATTCCCGCCCTGAAAATGGCACGCCAGATTTGTAAGGCAGATCCAGCAGCAAACGTCATGGTTGTTTCTGTTGAACTTTGCACACTTCACTTTCAGGCCGACTCCAAAATGGATAATCTGTTATCTTCGTCCGTTTTTGCTGATGGCGGTGCCGGAGCCATTGTCAGCAGCCAGGAACCGGAAACCGGCGGCTACCGGATTGACGGATTCGCTTCATCCATCATGGAAAAAGGAGCTGATGATATGGCGTGGTCTGTTGGAGATAACGGGTTCGAAATGGTGCTTTCTTCCTATATCCCCGATCTGCTTCAGCAAGGATTGCAATCATTTTTGAATCCCGTGCTGGATCAATTCGGCCTCGATGTAGATGAGATCGACAGATGGGCGGTGCATCCCGGCGGACGGGCGATTCTGGATAAAGTAGAACAGACACTGAATCTGGACAGGGAACTTTTGAATGCATCCCGGCATGTTCTCTCTGAATATGGAAATATGAGCAGTGCAACCGTTTTATTTGTGATGAAAGAACTGCTCAATCAACCGCCCGACGATGAAAAACAAACACTGGCTATGGCATTCGGCCCCGGACTCACAATGGAATCGGCA
>SKYV01000041.1 GCA_007127745.1 Balneolaceae bacterium | reverse complement strand
TTACATCAACAGTTATGTGATGGCTCACGGCAACCTTCTTCAAGGCAACCTGTTAGTTGCCCACTCCTCGATGGACGAAAATGTGCACATTCAAAACACCATGCAGATGATCACCGCATTTACCAATGCCGGGAAAGATGTGGACTTGCGCATCTACCCGCCGGGAGCACACGGTGTGGCGTATAACCAGCAGAGCTACCTGCTGCTTCATCAGGCCTACACCAATTTTTTACGCAGGCATTTGAAGTAAAGTATCATTGAATATTTTAGCATAACACTAGGTATTTACTGATAAATTTTAAGGTAAATGCATATGTTTTTTGTCATTTAAACCAAAAAGTGGAGGGGAAATCATGGAATTTTTAGGCACACACCGGGGAGCAGGACTATATAAAGTCATTAATGACTCTGATAAAGAGAATGATAAAAATGACCTCAGAAAAGTTAGAGCTGAAGGTATTCATCCTAACCAGAAAAATCAGAAAGTTGAGTTTTTTGCTGAGGGAAAAACCTGGAAAGATGCTTTAAGTAATTTACTGCCGCAGATTGATCAATATTTGGATGACCGCAACTGGGATGAGTTTGATTTTGACTTACTATAACGGTTGTAATCTTTCTTTTTTCACGTCAATAATTTGTACTTTTACTGATCGGTAAAAAATTCTCATCCTACAGATAAGTAACAGATCATGGCAGACGATAACACCTCCGGTGACCAGGAATTAGCACGCGACCTGGGATTTTTGGAAGCATACACAATCGGAGTCGGTACCATGATCGGAGCTGGTATTTTTGTCCTCCCGGGAATTGTTGCCAATAATGCCGGCCCGGCCGGGATGATCTCTTTTGTGATTGCCGGAGTCGTTTCCCTTCTCACAGCACTTTCATTATCTGAACTTGCAACTGGAATGCCCAAAGCCGGCGGCAGTTATTACTACGTGAACCGAGCAATGGGAAGTTTTTTTGGGTCCATAGTAGGCTGGAGCATGTGGGCAGGCCTGATGTTTGCAACGGCTTTCTATATGCTCGGATTCGGACAGTACCTCACCTACTTCTACGGGGAGATTCCGGTTGCGTTAAGCGCACTCATCATGGCAGCCTTGCTGGTAATCATAAATTACAGAGGCGTGAAAGAGGTTGGTAATTTTCAGAATATTATTGTGATTTTGCTGATTGGATTCATCCTTGTATTTGTTTCTTTCGGAATTTTTAATATTGACTGGGCGGTTTTTCGGCCATTTAACCCTGAGGGATGGGGAGCTGTAGCGGCAACCAGTGCAACGGTGTATGTAACCTTTATCGGTTTCGAGGTGATCGCCACAAGTGCTGAGGAGATCAAAAATCCCGGCAGAAATCTTCCGCTGTCGATGATCGCATCTGTTTTAACACCCATGATTTTTTATGTACTCGTGATGTTGATTTCTACAGGTGTGCTTCCGGTTGAGGAACTGGCTGCTTCCTATATTCCCGTTGCAGATGTAGCTGGAAAATATCTTGGCGCTCTGGGAGCCTTGATGATGGTAATCGGTGCGGTGCTTGCAACCGTATCGAGTGCCAATGCATCCATTTTATCAGCGGCTCGTGTCAATTTTGCGATGGGGCGTGATAAAATTCTGAGCAGCTGGTTGAATAAAGTCCATAAAAGCTACAGAACGCCATTTCGGGCCATCGTGATAACCGGTGCAGTTATCTTGGGGCTTATAGCATTTGGTGTAGGGATAGAAACACTGGCGGATGTTGCAAGTTTTTCATTTTTAATTACCTACGCACTGGTTCATGTTGCTGTAATCGTTATGCGGCGGGCTGCACCGGAAGATTACAAGCCGGATTTTCGCCTGCCTGCAATTGCTTATCCGGTTCTTCCTCTGCTTGGTGTTTTGTCCTGCATTGTTATTGTTTCACAAATGCGTCCCATTGTTTTGATTATTGGAGGAAGTGTGATAGGGGGCGGAATTTTGTGGTACATTTTGTATGCAGGCAAGCGCGCTGTAAAACCGAGCCTTGTGGGGGATGCTATTGTTGCAAGTGAACAAATGAGAGCACTGGACGGACGATATCGGATCGTAATTCCGGTAGCAAATCCGAATACGCAGCGAAACCTTATTCAGATGGGAGGTGCGATAGGAGCAAGCAAGGGAGAGGCTGAAATTGTGGCAGTGAGTGTTATAGAAGTGCCCCAGCAGATCTCATTGGAGCAGGGGATTAAATTTGAAGATGAGCGGATACAACTCCAGCAAGAATTGATGAAAAATGCTCGTTCCATTGCCCAGGAAGCTGGGCTTGGTTTAAGAACTCGTTCAATCGTAGGCCGGAGTGTTGGCTCTTCGGTTCTGAATATACTTAAAGAGGAACGTGCACAGCACCTTGTATTGGGATGGAAGGGGAAAAGAAAACGTTATCAGCATATTCTTGGCTCAAACATTGACAAGATTGTTAATAACGCAATTTGTGAAATCACTCTTGTAAAGGCAGGGGATAAGCCCATAAAAAATATTCTTGCACTTGTGGGGTCCGGGCCCAACTCAATTCATGCCGTTCAGAGAGCTGTAGAAATGTCTAAAATGACTGATAATTCTGCGGTTACGTTTTTAAATGTGCAGTCTTCAACGTCTCAATTAGACCCGCAAACTAAAGGCAAAAACCTGATCTATTCAACCATTCGTTCAATTGGGCTGAATCCGGATCAATTCAATACAGAGATTGTGGTGTCAGATGATATAAATTCTGCCCTGTTAGAGAAAGTCAAAGATTTTGATACAGTTTGTATTGGTGCTACACGAAGTACTTCTGTAAGAAGAGCACTTTTTGGATCCCTGCCGGAAGAAATCGGAGAAAGTGTGGATGGAACGGTTGTCATCACACGTGGCAGGGAGTATAAACCCAGAACCGTAACCGAAGGCATTATTGAGCGGCTGTCAAATAAATGAACAGAAATTTTGGAAACCCTCAACAGGCTTCCCAAATAGGGTATCATTCTGCATTCGCTGAGGGAACTCCATTCTTAAAAGCAGGCAGAAAGGTTCCACCGGTTTAAACCAGGAAATGAAAGAATAATTGATCCGGATTGTGATCCTTGTTCGATATATCACACAAAGATTTGGAAATTCTTTATCTGCGCCTAAATGGATACATAATCATTTGCAGTAATCTGAAAATATTCTCATCAGCAAAATTGAAAAAATCAAATACGGAGAGATAATCAGAAAAATCTGTATCTTTTTTTATCAATTTTATACTACTGCACTTGAAAAGTGTAAGATCATGAAACGATTAAGTTAGACGTCTGTTTTTCTTCAAATTGATCTCCAAATATGATACTTTTGTTTTTTACAGAATTTAAACAAACTTGATTTGAAAATATTAATAGCAGGTGCAGGGGAAGTAGGTTTTGAACTTGCAAAGGTTCTGTCTGAAGAGAAACACGATGTAACCGTATTGGATGAACGAAAGAGATGCCTTCAGCGGGTTATCGAGAGTTTGGATGTTTTGACCGTTGAAGGAAATGCCA
>SKYV01000207.1 GCA_007127745.1 Balneolaceae bacterium | reverse complement strand
TCTTGAGGAGGATATGCACCCCTATCCGGTAATCCAGCGGGGATTTGGCGGGTCACGCATGACCGATCTGCTGAACCATGCCGACCGGTACATTTCCGGACACACCTTCAGCGCGATGGTCCTTTTTGTGGCGAACGACATTGTGGGTGATCCGAATCGGATGGACAATACCCCCGAAGAAGTTTGTGAACTGTTTGAGGCATTCATCACGGAAAAGGTTCGTAGCTACAACCCGGATGCTCCCATTTTTATCCTGGCGGTGACACCCACCCACAGCCGGTGGCGTGTTTGGGATCAGAGCCGTGCGGCCAACCATCAGCTTGCTAACCTGGCCGATGAGCTCGATAATGTGATCTTCATCCCAACCGAAGATCTCTTCCTGGGCGAAGATGGAATGCCAATAGATGAACTCTTTGTCAGCGATCGCCTCCACCTCTCCTCGATGGGGTATGCGTTATGGACGAAGAGGCTGAGGTCTTATTTGGACCCGGTGGTTGGGGGGAAGTAAACAGGCAACCCGACCGGGTGGACTTGCAACAAAAAGCCATCCTTGCCCCAACACGTTTTTTTGTCGGGATTGGGAGGACCGTTGTGGTTCAGTTCAATCCCTGACAGGATGTTGGGCCTGCCTTTTTTGAACCGCAGAGGTTAGGGGAAGGGCATTTTTATAACTTTAAATCTTAATCAATACCCTTCGCAATTTTGCGATTTTGCGAGGTTCTTTTCAAAATCTGGATGGAATTAATTTAATTAGCTTGTCTGCACACAGAGTCGCAGCGGCGCGGAGGTTCGGTTAATACAAAAACCCAAACAGCCAAAGGGGTACTTTTTTGCCGAAACCAAACTCGATGTTATCTGCGGCTATGATGTAATTTTTTGTGTGTTGTACCTGCTCTGAAGTTTTGCTTTTGCCGCCCGCTTCTATGGTGATTCCGTCAACATAAAAATCTCCTGCTTTGGGCAGTGTAACCTCATAGCCTGCATTTATAAGCTGATTTAACAGAAATGCCTCCCTTATTGATCCTGTATCTGGCTGTGGATTGAGGGCATAAGAGAGATTGGTGTTTTCAAGATAAATTTTATCCGGTTTTTGCAATGTTGATGTTCCCTTCCCTGCCTGCGATAGTGAATTCAACAACCGGGCATGATCCAGATCCTGCAGCCACTGGTAAACCGATTCTCTGCTGACACCCAGTTTTCTTGCCAGTGCGGATACGTTGGGTTTAAAAGGTGCAGACTCTGCAATGACGCCGAGAAGTTTCTTTATTTTGTGTGCCGTTCCGCTGTGATAATTTTTTATGTACGAGAGGTCCGACTCAACAACCGCATTGATCACCGCATTCAGCCGAAGCGGAATTTCCTCAGGAAGGCTTTCTGCAATGATCGGCAAATATCCATATTGCAGATACTCTCTGAACAGGGGTATCGGTTTCATCTTCAGATCCGAAACGATTTGGGCCGCTAATTTCTCATGATCTTTCTGAATCGCATCCAGGGATACCGAATCCATGCGCACATTTTCTTTCAGCTCAATATACTCCCTGAAAGAGAGTCCGGGAAGTTCGTAGGTAAGCACCCGCCTGCTTAAATCCGCCTCTCCTTTATAAATATCCAGGGCTGATGATGCCGAAAATACGATTGATAGTTCCGGAAATCCGTCATAGATGTTTTTTAGTTCTCTCGACCAGTTCGGGTATTTGTGCACCTCGTCGATAAACAGGTATTTTCCACCGTTAACGTAAAACACTTCTGCTGTTTCATAGAGAGTACTGCTGTAAAACCAGTGATGATCTGCGGTTATATAGAGAGCTTCCGGGGGCTTTGCCTGTAAACCGAACTTGATTCTCTGAAGCATCAATGTGGTTTTTCCCGCACCTCTTGGGCCTTTGATGGCAAGCATCCGCTGGTTCCAGTTGATGGACTGAAACAGTTCCCGAAAGAAACCACCAGGCACCCGGGCAAGGTTATTTGTATGAAAGGCAATTAATTGATCCATAATTTTTGTGCGGTTGCCGGTGAATACAATGTATTTTGTAGATTAAAATATACATAATAATATCATTACTGTATGTTGCAATCAACAATTAAATATAAAATATGTCTATTCTAATCAACAATTAATTCTGTGGTTTACCTGGTTCTCGTCTGACGATTGCTTTTTTCGTCTGACGAGTTTAAAGCCCATATCCATTAAGCATAGCGATTGGTGCAGAACGCTTAGCGTCAATCGGTATGCGGATTGAGGTTTGGGGAGTTCTCTCCTTAAATAAAAATTTGAGCCTTACGGTTTAACCGCAGCCCTCCTGCGCCAAGGTTTCGGAGGACAAGTGTCCGCTGAGGAACGCAGAGTAGGTTTACATGGCAAAAATAACAACCATCAAAAAAAGCCCTGCGCTTCACCGCGCCCTCCGCGGTTTACCCCCAGACAGAAACTTGGACATGTCCGCTTTTAACCGTTGTGGATGCAAAGCACCTCAGAGGGGATGTGAAATTGGTTGTTGATAAGTAGTCAGAGTCCGTTTACAACCCGCTTTATTCCATGTTTTATTTTGGAGACGTTGAAGTTGATCAAGTATCCAAGCCGGTTATCGGTTAGTTTGAGGTAGGTAAGGATTTGTGCGAGATGGACATCGTTGAGAGCATCCACTGATTTTATTTCGATAATCACTTTTCGTTCAACCCAAAGATCGAGTCGGTAGCCGCATTCAAGCTTTACATCTTTGTAAACTACAGGTAATGGATGTTCCTCCGAAACGTCCAGCCCGGCCAAATGCAATTCATGGGCCAGGCATGCCTGGTATGTTGATTCGAGCAGCTCCGGGCCAAGATTTTTATGCACAGCCAGTGCACAGTTCACAATTTCAGTTCCTATTTGATTCTCACTCATTGCATTATTTTTTTTTGAAGCTTTCTATAGTAAGAACCAAAAAATCAGAATCCCTTACAGTTTATTTCAAAATATCTCTTTGCCTCACTTCGATTTCTTTATGGCAGAGATTTGGGCTTGCCAGTTTAAACCGCAGTGGGCGCAAAGGAACGCAGAGGAGGTTGCAGGAAAGAAATCACAACCATCAAAAACTCCTGCGCTTCACTGCGCCCTTCGCGGTTAACTCCTGACAGAACTTTGAATATGCCCGGTTTAACCGCAGAAGGAACGCCAAGAACCGCATAGTGAATGCATTGCAAAAAATTCAATCAATACAAACACCCATCACATCATGGAGTAACCACAATCTTACCCCGGGTGTGGAGTTTTTCGATGGCCTTTAGCGCCTCCGGTACCTCATCCAGGGAATAGGTTTTGGTGACGGGCACGCGGATGTTTCCCGCATCCGCCAGTTCACTGATCTGCTCAAGCTGCCGCGCATTCGGCTCCACAAACACATAACTGAAATCGATTTCTTCCGGGATATCCGGTTTGCTCTTGGTGATTGATACAATCTTGCCTCCCTCCTTCAGCACGCCGGCTTCCATCACCTGACCAAAAGCATCTCCGCGGGAGCAGTCGAAAATCAGATCCACACCCCCGG
>SKYV01000238.1 GCA_007127745.1 Balneolaceae bacterium | reverse complement strand
TTAGCTTCAATCTTGTTGGCTTCGATTTTGAACGCTTTGTATGTATTTATAAAGCATTCGACCAGTTTTATTGAGTGATTTGAGAATCTCATGATATATGTTTTCATCAACTAATGAATTCAAATGTGTAACCCATGAACCCTGAACCCTGCATCCTGTCCATTGCTATGAATACCCAAAAATCACCATTCCCACCATGCATAAAGCGGCAAACGCAAGCAGCTTCAGGATTAGCGGTAAACAGAACCGGAACCATTTGTTGTAGGGTACACTGGCCATTCCGAGGATCCCCATCAGCACGGGATTGGTTGGGACGATCATATTTGCAAAACCATCTCCGTAAAGATAGGCCTGAACGGCAACCTGCCGCGTTACCCCTAAAATGTCACCCAGCGGAGCCATCAGCGGCATGGTAAGAAATGCCTGGCCACTGCCCGATGTCACAAAAAAGTTCATGATGGTTTGCAGCAACATCATTCCCACCGAGGCCAGTTCGGGACCAACATAAGAGAGCGGTACCGACATGGCATGGACAATACTGTGCAGGATTTGTCCATCTTCCATAATGAGTGCAATTCCACGGGCAATCCCCACCAGAAGTGCGGTTTCTGTTAATCCTTTCGCCCCTTCAACAAACTCGCTGGCCATTAAACTTGGACTTATTTTACCAATAACAGCCGAAAAAATGCCCAATATCAGAAAAGCTGCTCCGAGCTCATAGAGGTACCATCCTCTTGTGGCAATTCCCCAAACAGCAATACCCAGAGCCAGCAAAAACGATACAATGATAATTACATGCGAGATTGTTAGCGCCGGATAATCATTTTCTGTTTCTTCCTCAAGCGGTGGTTCAAGGCCTGCCATCAGGCTGGCTGCAGGATTTTTTTGAACCGTAACAGCATAGCTCCAAACATGGTGTGCTCCAATCATAACAAACGGTACCAGCAAACCCACGCGTACCGGCCAGCCGGAGTAGGTGGGCAGATCTGCCACTCCCTGGGCTACCACAATGGTGTATTGATTAAATGCCGCCGCTCCGTACCCGATGCCGTATCCGGCCACAATTATGCCAACTGCCGTCATAGTGTCCATCTTCATCGTACGGCAGAGAGCTGCCAAAATAAGTACAAACGGAATATATTCGGCAGAAGCCCCCATCGCGCTCGATGCCAGGGCAAATACAAAAACCGTAATAAAAATGAGTGTGCCGGGCCGCCCTCCCAGATTTTCAAGAAGCCGGCCAAGCAGCGCGTCAATGGTTCCGGTTTTGCGGATAACGGCCAGCACCCCTCCAATTATAAACAGAAAAAATATAATTGCCTGTGCATCTTCAAACGCCCTGGGGATTGCAATAAACAGATTCACCGGGTTCATAAATGTCCGCTCTTCTGATACTTCGAATGTGCCGGGAATCACAACTTCACGGTCGTTAACTATTTCGGTATCGAACTCCCCCTGAGGTATAATCCAGGTTGCAATTAATGCCGCCACCATTAAATAGAAAAGGAGTGTGAGTGTATGGGGCATTTTCATATTCATATAAGCAGAGCCGTTAGATTATTGACATAAGACCGTTCAAAATAGGAAGGCGCTTTATCTGATTCAAATAGAGTATTGCCTGTTTGTCAAATTGTTGCTGTGCAACTACCAAAATATACAATGCAACAGCTCTGCTCCCTTTCGCACCAGATATGCCTCACTTGAAAAAAATTCGGGATGAACCTGACAGGGGCATGGGGAACACCCTTATTGCACTTCTTTAAAAATATAGCTTTGTTAAAACAGTAATTAAAAAATGCTAAGACCTGAAAATCAAAAGTATTTTCAGTCTTCTCAATATCAACTACTATTTCTTTTTTTGAATGTAGAGGAGCCTGTTTTCGCTTTATTGAAATGTTGGTAATCTATTCGATAGTTTTTACTTCACATTTCTATAATATGAGTATGTTAAACTTACATTGATTGTTTCTTAGCAAAAAAATTAAAACCAAAAAAGAGGATGAGATGAAGGGAAAATTTGTTTATAAGTTTGGAAAAAGTAGCGCCGAAGGTGATCGTACCATGAAAGAGCTTCTGGGAGGCAAGGGAGCAAATCTTGCTGAAATGTCTACCATCGGACTTCCGGTCCCTCCCGGCTTTACGATCTCAACAGAAGCCTGCCAATATTTTTCAAAACATAAAAAATGGCCCAAAAACCTTAAAGAACAGGTAAAAAACGGTGTCGAATTTATAAAAAGTGTGATGGACGCAAAACTGGGAGATACGGAACATCCCCTGTTGCTGTCTGTACGATCTGGTGCTGCAGTATCCATGCCGGGTATGATGGATACCGTTCTTAATCTAGGAATTGGCGACCGAACCGTGGAAGCGCTTGCAAAACACACCAATAACGAACGCTTTGCTTACGATAGCTATCGGCGGTTCATTCATATGTTTGGAAATGTGGTTATGGGTATCCCAAACGAGGAGTTTGAGTCGGCCCTGGAAGCCCTGAAAGAAGAACATGATGCTGAAGAAGATACTGACCTGAACACCAATGATTTGAAAGAGCTGGTAAACCGTTACAAAGCGGTTTACAGAAAAGGTACAGGCTATATGTTCCCGAAAGATGCATATGAGCAGCTTGAATGGGCGATTAATGCCGTTTTTGAATCATGGGAAAGCGATCGGGCTGTTAAATATCGAAAAATTAATCACATAACGGGATTACTTGGTACGGCCGTAAATGTTCAGGCTATGGTGTTCGGAAACATGGGAGATGATTCCGCAACAGGAGTCTGCTTTACACGAAATCCCTCAACCGGAGAAAATAAACTCTACGGAGAGTTTCTGATTAATGCCCAGGGTGAAGATGTTGTAGCCGGAATCCGCACACCCCGGGATATCAGTGAATTAAAAGAACTGATGCCCGAAGATTACGATGAATTACAAGAATGGGGTCATCTTCTCGAAAAGCACTACGGCAATATGCAGGATATTGAATTTACCATCCAACGAGGAAAACTCTACATCTTGCAAACAAGAAATGGTAAACGAACCGGCCATGCAGCCATTAAAATAGCCACCGACATGGTTGGTGAAGAGCTCATCGATAAAAGAAAAGCTGTTAAATCTCATGTAGAGCCGATCCATCTCGATCAGCTTTTACATCCGCAGATTGATGATAACAGTGTGGATCAAAAATCGATTTTGGGTGTGGGACTGCCTGCATCACCAGGGGCAGCCGTAGGAAAAGTTGTTTTCTACTCTGATGACGCTGAAGAAGCTGCGCATAATGAAGATCCTGTAATCCTGGTGCGAATTGAAACAAGCCCCGAAGATGTGGGCGGCATGTCGGCTGCAGAAGGTATCCTCACATCACGCGGTGGCATGACCAGCCACGCTGCTGTTGTTGCCCGCGGATGGGGCAAGCCGTGTGTGGCAGGCTGCGGAGATATCATTATTGACTATGAACAACGATCTTTCACAAACGGTAAAGTAACCGTACATGAAGGAGACTGGATTTCTATTGACGGAGCCAGGGGTACCGTTATAAAAGGACGAAAGGATGTCATCAAACCCGAACTTGATGATGACTACAGAAAGTTTATGACCTGGGTAGATGAATTCAGGAAAATGAAAGTTCGCACAAATGCCGATTCGCCTGAAGATTCAAAACGGGCTCTCGAATTTGGAGCCGAAGGCATTGGCCTTTGCCGAACCGAGCACATGTTTTTTGGTGATGAGCGTATTCTCGCCATCCGGAAAATGATTGTAGCAACCACGATTGAAGACCGAAAAGATGCCCTTGCAGCGCTTCTTCCTTATCAAAGAGAAGACTTTAAAGAAATCTTTAAAGTAATGAAGGGCATGCCGGTAACCATCCGTCTGCTCGACCCGCCGCTGCATGAATTCTTGCCGGACGATAAAGATGAGCTTGACCAAATTGCAAAAGAACTTGGTGTTAACCCAACCAATTTTGCTCAAAAAGTACGCAGTCTCAGAGAGTTCAACCCGATGCTCGGGCACAGAGGATGCCGGCTTGGCATCACTTATCCGGAAATAACCGAAATGCAAACCCGTGCCATCATTGAAGCAGCCATTGAGCTGAAACAGGAAGGCATTGAAGTGATTCCGGAAATTATGATTCCGCTCATTGGCACACCGCAGGAATTCCGATCACAAAAACTTGTTATTCAGAAAACCGCAGAGTCCATCTTCGAAGAAGTTGATGGCAGTGTGGACTACAAAGTTGGCACCATGATCGAGATTCCGAGAGCAACTCTTGTGGCCGATCAGATTGCCAAGGATGCAGAATTTTTCTCATTCGGTACCAACGACTTAACCCAGATGACATTTGGCTACAGCCGTGATGATGCCGGAAAATTCCTGGGTGAATACCTGAAAGAAGGAATTCTACAAGAAGATCCATTCCAGGTGCTCGATATCGAAGGAGTTGGCCAACTGGTAGAAATGGCTACAAAAAACGGCCGTAAAGCCAAACCTGACCTTAAGGTGGGTATCTGCGGCGAGCATGGCGGCGAACCACGTAGTGTAACATTCTGCTATCAGCAGGGGCTTGACTACGTGTCGTGTTCACCGTTCAGAGTGCCGGTTGCCAGACTGGCAGCTGCACAGGCCGCATTAAATGAAGATTAACTGTTGATGGATTCAACAAATCAGGCCGGATGATTTTTTTGATTCCGGCCTTTTTTATTGATTACCGATCCGTTAGCGGATAATCTCTTCAAATGGATTATTATCTTCTCGTTCAGCCTGCAGGCGTTCAATCAATGATGGTGTTATCAAGATTATATCCAAGCTCAATCATCATCGCCATAAATGCCGATGAAAGATTGGTTTTGGCCAGGCTTACTGCATCATCAAGCGAAAGATCAGTGAGTCCCAGGGAACGAACATTGGAAATATAGGTTGCTGTACCCCCTTCATTCCGCAAATTGCGAAGATCATCATGAGTGAATTCTGTGTAACCCATTTCCACCATGCGTGCATTCATTCGGTTGAGAAAATCTTCGGAGGGTTGATTATTGGATAAGTAAAAATCATACAATTCTACCCGGAATTGACATTTTGTTTACGTGAGTATCGAATGGGCTGTTTCAGTAAAATTTTATGATTCAGGTGAATTCCCGATAAATCTACGTTACATTACATTATTGTACTTTTGCACTATCATTAAAAATAAAGAGGCATGAATCTGATAAAATATTTCCCATTATACCTGCTTACATTTTTTCTGTTTATAACTTGCGATCAGGCTGAAAGCGATCTCGCCGAAGATTTTCAGATTGTAGATCGCCAGCAACTGCTGGAGGATATTGAATTCCTTGCCTCCGATGAACTTGAGGGGCGCCTGCCGGGAACCGAAGGAAACCGTAAAGCACAGGATTTCATTGAACAGCGGTTTAGCTATCACAACCTCTCCACCTACAACGATGGATACAGACAGACATTCGACCATACCAATCCACGTACCGGCGTTACGTTTGAAGATGCCGTAAACCTGATTGGTTATATTGAAGGTACCACGCACCCCGACCGATTTATCGTTCTGACAGCACATTACGATCATCTTGGTGTTGAAAACGGAGAAATTTATAACGGTGCCGACGACAATGCCTCCGGCACTTCAGGATTGCTTGCTGCCATCCGTTATTTCAGCCATGAACAGCCTGAAAGCAGTATTCTGTTTATTGCACTGGATGCAGAAGAGCAGGGACTTGGCGGGGCTCGATATTTTGTTGACAACCCCGTTTTACCGCTGGAACAGATGGTGATGAATGTGAACATGGATATGATCAGCATAAATTTTGAAGATGAGCTTTATGCCGTTGGAACCTATCACTATCCCTACTTAAAACCTCTGATTGAGGAAGCTGCAACCGATGCAGAAATTGATGTTTTATTCGGGTATGATTCGGATGAATGGCCTCAGGACTGGACGATGGCGTCCGATCATGGGCCTTTTCACGAAAAAGGTATTCCGTTTGTCTATTTTGGCGTGGAAGACCACCCGCACTATCACCAGCCAACCGATACGTTTGAAAACATCAATCCGGAGTTTTTTGTGAATGCCGTTGAAACCATAATCAACGTAGTGGAAAATCTGGACAAAAATCTTGATATCGTTGTTCAGGAATCTGGACATTAATAAAATCTAACTCTCCCTCCGTTTGTACAAAGCCGTTTTATCGGATGTGAAATTTGGAAATTCAAACTTTACGGACTCGCTCATCCTATAAAGTTCGCCGGCACAATGATGGTTGAAAATCATCTCTATTTTTACAACATTGATTTGAGGCGTTAATCCAAAATCTTAAATCATTTAAAAACATGAAGAAGCTTGCTATTCTACTTTTCGGACTCACTTTTTTTCTTACAGGATGTTATCACGCAAGAATTACTACCGGCCTTGAGGCTTCAAATGAAGTGTACGAACAAAAATGGGCGGCCGGATTTATTGCCGGACTTGTACCACCAGATCTTGTTCAGGCAGGACAGCAATGCAGTAATGGTGTTGCCGTAGTCGAAACACGGCTCAGCTTTATGAATCAATTTGTCACATTTCTTTCGGCGGGAATTTATTCGCCAATGGAAATCAGGGTGACCTGTGCATCCTCAAGTGCCGAGGTTTTATCTAATGAAAACTCACTCGAATTAGCAAAAAGTTCATCGGAAAATGAGGTTAACAAAACATTCGGAAAAGCTATAGAACTCTCAGCAAAATCCGAAAAGCCTGTTTATGTGAATTTCAGATAAATAGCTGTTTTTAAAACTAAAAAAGGCCATGCAGGTAATTCTGCACGGCCTTTTTAATTGTATTTATATCAAAAAGATTTACTCTACGTAGAGTACACCCACCATGCCTCCGGCAAAGTGTCCGGGGAAGGTGCACACATAATCATATTCGCCCGGTGTATCCGGAACAGTAAAGGTGATGGTGTCGGTTTCACCGTCGCCCAGCATGCGGGTTGTTACAATTACCTGATCTTCAAAATCCGGTGCAATATATTCATTGTCTCTGGCAGTGATTGAAGCTCTTGCAAAAGCATCCACATCCGTACCAAGATCTACAAGTGCAAGATTATGAGACATTGCTGATGGCGGCAGGTTACTGATTGTTGTCAACCGAATTCGGAGTTCTTCTCCGGGTGAGGCTTCAATTCCCTCAAGTAAAACAAATTCGCCGGCTTGTCCGCCAGTTATCAAACCTTCTTCTGCTTCTCTGACAACAAACTTCATATCGTCATTTCCGATAATTTCTATCGTTCTTACTCCATCATCAACCACTTCTTCTTCAGTAGTTTCAGGAGTTTCTTCACCGTTACATGATGTAAAAGCAAACATCATTGCAAATATTAATGAACCAAAAAGTAATTTTTTCATTTTTATTATTCGTATTGTTTTGGATTATTATAGTTGATAAACAAACATCAACTGCATTTTAAACATTCGGCTAAAGATACATATTTCATTATTCTTTTAATAATACCCGAATATCATTAACTACCTCATCAAAATTAAGTTCACTGCCCTGATACGTGCGCCTAATCTGCCCGTATTTATCGATTAATGTAATTTTGTCGGTGTGGTCGATGAAATAGATTGGAGTATTATCATCTGTAAATCGTGTAGGGGTTTTAACGGTTGAAATTTTTAATTTTTCCAACATAGATTCAATTTCACTTCGTTCGCCGGTTAACAATCTCCAGTTATCCTGATTCAACCGGTAACTTTCGGCATATTCATATAAAACTTCGGGTGTATCTCTGTCCGGATCAAACGAAACACTGACAAGCATAAATTCTTCCTGGTTTTCTATTTCCCTCTGGATGTCTCGCATGTTATAGGTGATCATCGGGCAGATATCCGGGCAATGAGTGTACACATAGCCCACGAGCATGACCTTGCCTTCAAAACTTTCTGGAAAATGTACAGATTCACCAAATTGATCGGTCACTTCGTATTCCACATTTTGAAGATTGTCCTGCACTGCAAGACGATCGCAACCAATGGCAATCATCAGAAGCATCATCAAAAGTGGAAATGGTATGTAAATTGTTGGCGAATTGCCTGACATGAATCTCGGTTTTGATTGAATTTTTTATGAGTTTTTCTGAATAAAACATAAAAAAGAACGGTGTGAAAACCTGATGGCTTCTCACAACGCTCTTTTTTTGAAATCAATTCAGCAGGAGTTTCCTGCTTTCAACTCAGATATCAACGCAGCGGCACCGGGCTGTCCGGTGAGAAAGGTAATGACCCTCCATATGTTGTTGTAATTACATCATAAATTACGGGTGTATATGACAGAACGATCAAAATGATCGCAATAATTATATACGGTTTGAAATTTCTGAGCCAGGTTGCAGGTTCATCATGCAACGACTCCGATATCGGGAATGTGACCATTGCATCTTTTTCGTCTGAACGGCTTTTTGAAAATACCGTTGTAAAAAAACTGACGATATAGATTACAATTCCGATAAACATCAGCACGCCGCCAATCACCGTCATATCAATGTAGGGCATCCAGTCGGCCTGGTAAAGAATGCTGTCGGGGTTGGCATAGGAGGCACCGGTGTTGGTTCGGCGCGGCATTCCCATCAAACCGCCGATTTTTAATCCGTACGACATAATCAACAGGCCAATGGTATAAACATAAGGCGAAATCATTGCCCAAGATTTTAGCCGGATCTCTTTATTCATAAACTGCCCGATAAGGTAGAGGCTGCCTCCCAAAAACGCCAGCATTACCGGTCCTGCTACAGTCAGGTGGAAGTGGCCCGGCACCCAGGCAGTATTGTGTATCACCGTGTTCATCTGGTATGAGGCGTTAATGATGCCACCTATACCGCCAAAAATAAAAATGAACAGGCCAAGAATCAGATATGGGAAAAACCAGTTTTCCTTGTTGAAATAGGGCAGTTTTGTCATCCAGCCGAACAGGCCTTTCCCTCCGTTATTTTTGCCTGCATGTTCGAGCGAAGCCGCAATTGTAAATGCCGTAATTAAGCTTGGCAGGGCAACTGCGAACGTAAAAATACCGTGCAACAGTTTCCATTGTGCACCAATGGCGGGGTCCATGTACTGATGGTGCGTGCCCACCGGAATGGAAAACAGAATAAACATCATAAATACAAGCCGTCCCGCCATGTCGGAATAGAGCTTGCCGCCTGCCATTTTGGGCAAAAACACATAATACATTACATAAGCGGGCAAAAGCCAGAAGTAAACCAGCGGATGGCCAAAGAACCAAAACAACGTTCTGGCAAGCATCACATTGATTTCATCCACCAGGCCGAGCGACCAGGGAAGAAGCATAAACAGGATTTCCACGGCAACGGCAAGAGTGGCTATAAACCAAATAATGAATGTTGCAAAAATCCCCACAACCGAAAGTGGCGTTTTTTTACCTTTGTTCTCTTTTCTCCACTCCAGGTACATCGGCACCCAGTTATAAAAAGCCACCCACGAACCAACGACGAGCAGTGTAAGCCCGATGTAAAATAACGGGTGTGCTTTTAGCGGCGGATAAAATGTATAGAGTACTGTGGCTTCTCCCATCAGAATGGTAATGGCGGCCAGCACCGAACCCACAAGCATCAAAATACCAGAAGCCCATGCAACTTTACTGTTCAGGTTTTTTTTGAGTGCAAATGGAACCAATGCATTTCCAAAAGCCACAGCAAAAAATGTGGTAAACACAATGGCGTTCAAAACCCCATGAAAAGTAAGTCCTTTGTAATAATCACCACCTACAAACGGATCACTTTGGATAATTCCTGCGCGGAACAGGGTTTGCATCAAACCGCCATACACCCCGATAAAAAGCAGAACCATCGGGATAATGATCAGAACGGCGTTCAGTGTTTTTGATGATTTGGTAAATCGAAACAGATCAGTACTCATCGTTAGACGTCCTCCTCGGTTTCCGCCTCATCAAGGCCCTCTTCGATGATAAATCGTCCGGCCATGGTGTGGTGAGCCGCGCCGCAAAACTCATGGCAGGCAAAAAGATATTCACCGGGTTTATCAAATTTTACACGTAAATAATTTATTGCCCCCGGAATTGCCATCAGGTTTACGTTGTGTTCTTCAATTTTAAAACCGTGAATAATATCCTGCGATGTTACATACAGATCCACCGTTGTTCCAGCCGGAAGCCTAACCGTAGATGGTTGAAATGCCCACATCCGTGCCACCATCTGCAGTTCATACGTATCCGGCCCGGTTTGAAATAGTGTATCTCTTTCGAACGGATCCATATCGGTAATGCAAGTTGGAACGTCGATATCCTTGGCCACAGCCGCATACATAATAGCGCCAAAGAATACCACAAGCAGCAAGCCACTTAATATAAATGCAAATTTTTCAGATTTATCCATATTACCCCCTGCTTAAAAGTTCGAAATACATTGCAAACCAAATTATCATGAAGAAAACCATCAGCAGTAAGAAAAAAGCAATAGCTCCTTTTGGTTTGAATTCTTCCAGCTCCTGGTCCGACTCATTTTTGCCCATAATGCACCTCATTATTATTGTTTTGATTAACGGCGCTATTTTAGCTTATCTGAACATAAAAGTAAAAAGATATGGTTGTCCAAAAACTAAAAAGCGCACCTCGATAAGAGTATGGGCTTTTTTTTAAGAAATTAAAAGGATAAATATTAATATTTTAAGCTAACACTCCCTCCGGATGTTCGCGCCGATAAAACAGGCCCGCCTTCACCTATTTTGCCAGAAATCCGGTTTCTTTCGAACTCCCCTGAAAAATTTCTGAGTGTTGTATTGACTCGCTGTCCCCGTAAGTTGAGAGTAAAATGCTCAGTTTCCGGCAGGTCTATCTCAATATTTCCTCCACTTGTTGTGAGTTCAATATCATCATAAAAAGTAAAAAACTTGCCCCGGATGCCGCCCCCACTCGTGCGTGCTGAGATTTTTGCCGAAATTTCATCCAGTTTTATACTGCCACCGGAGGTCCTTAATTCGGCTTCACCATATATCCCTCTCGCATTGATTGATCCGCCGCTGGTTCTCGCACTGATTATCCCGGACACATTCTCTAAATTGATACTGCCTCCGGAAGTTCTGAGTTCAGTTATTCCTTCTATATCTTTCACACTCACCGAACCGCCGCTTGTTATCAGTTTCAGATCGTTGTAAACCCTTTCTGCTGAAACACTACCTCCGCTGGTACGGCCTTCGGCCAAAGAATATTCCGGCACATAGGCTTTAAAAGAGACAGAAATATTTCGAACTGCTCTGATTATACCCAACCCGGAACTTCTCGGCTTTGCCTCGGCCACTACTACATCCCCGTCTTTACGTATAGTGATGTCAAAATCGGACAAATCAGTATCGGATGAATCAAGATACCGCCCACTGCGTTGCACATACATTTCGATTCGGACGACGTCATCACTATGGCCGATAATATCCACCGAACCACCCGATGTGGTTACATACACCTCGGGAGATGATGATGTGCTAAAGGTATCAATCCGGTATGCCCGGTCGCTTGTCTGAGCCTCTGTAATATTTGCCCAGGCCAGCAAAAAAATGACAAGAGCAATCAAGGCATTATAAATTTTTCGAACCATGTTAACTATATTTTTAGAATTTTTGAATTTGCTGACGGTTCACCTTCAGCCAACATTTCGTTGTTGAATTTATTACGCAATAACGATCTGCAGGTTACATCAACCGGAAAAATTCACTATTTTTTTAGTGGTTTACAGTGGTGTGCTTGCATACCGAAGTTCTTTATCATCCATGTAAAAAACATCAATGGAAGCGGTTCTATAGGCGGGGACTCGACCAAAGAGATATAAAATCAGTAATTAAACTTTCTTTCAATAACTATCTGCCATAATTAATAATCTACAGAGCATGAAATTACCTTTTTTCCTTGCGCGCCGGTTTGTTGCCGCAGAAACATTTGAAGAAACAGTACCAAAAATTAAATCCATCAACGAAAAAAACATCAAGGTTACATTAGACCTCTTGGGCGAAAATGTAGAAGAAAAAACCACCGCCGAAAAAACGGTGGATATATACATCAAGTTGCTGAACAGTATTCACGACGCAGGCCTGAACAGCACCATCTCCATCAAACTGACCATGATGGGGCTGGATATTGATGAAAACTACTGCAAAAAAAACCTCTTCAGGCTGCTTGATGAAGCCAAAAAATTGAATTCGTTCGTTCGGATTGATATGGAGGGGTCGGATTATACGCAAAGCACTCTTGATATTTTCAAGGAAGCTTTTGAGAAATACGGCCGTGATGTTGTCGGAATTGTGATTCAGGCCTACCTGCACCGTTCTGCCGATGACATCAAAAAACTGGCCGAAATGAATGCTGATGTGCGTTTGTGCAAAGGCGCTTATAAAGAGCCAGACCTGGTTGCCATTCAAAACATGGCTGAAATCCGCGAAGCTTTCAAAAAATATTTCATAGTACTGCTCGAAAAAACACCCTGCCCCCGGTTTGCCACGCATGATGACGAACTGGTTGATTGGCTGAAAAGCTATGCCGCTGAAAACAACATCCCTAAAGACCGCTACGAAATCCAGATGCTGTACGGCATTCGTGAAGAGACGATGGAAGAGCTGGCCCGAAACGGTTACCAGGCCAGGGTTTATGTGCCCTACGGTACCATGTGGTTCCCCTACTTCAAGCGCCGCTTAATGGAACGAAAGGAAAATATCTGGTTTGTTTTGAGTATGATGTTTAAGAAGTAATCTAACCTGAATTCGAGATAAGAATGATGATAATTGGTTAAATGCGTCATATTGAGCGCAATTCCGATGGTGCTTTTCCAACGGAATGAAGTCGAAATATGGAGTTTTCGACTTCATTCCGGCCAAAAAACGGCCGGAACTGCGCTCAAACTGACGAGGCCTTCAATATATGTC
>SKYV01000125.1 GCA_007127745.1 Balneolaceae bacterium | reverse complement strand
CTTGACGTTGCACCACTTCAATCCATGATTATTGAATTGGCCGAGTGACTCGTCTGAACCGAAAGTTCATCAAATAGGTAATCATTAAATTCCCGGAACCGGATTGGCGCCGATATACACACCCCGGATAGTGCGCAGATTTCTGATGTCGTCAAACGGATTATCTTCCGTTACAACAAAATCTGCCCATTTTCCTTCCTCAAGTGTTCCCAGTTCATCATCTATCTGCATGCACTCGGCAGCGTAACGGGTGGCTGATTGGAGCACTTCGGCGGGAGTCATACCGGCTTCCTGCATCATCTCCATCTCCATGTGTTCAAAATATCCCTGAAAACGTGCAGGCGGACCGCTGTCGGTTCCCAATGCAACCCGGATGCCGGAATTGTGCATTCTCATCATATTTTCTTTGGCAAGAGGAAGTGCCTCACGGAAATAATCGGCAGCTTCGCCGGTATAGCGTTCCTGGACGTCAGGCTGCTGCAATTGGTCGATCACATCCGGATCAGCTTCAGCCAGGAAAAAAGGATCGTCAAAAAAATCAGGCCGGTTTTCATAAATGTAAACAGATACTTCTCGTGTTAAAGTGGGGGTAATGCAAATATCCCGTTCGAGCATCAAATTGATCAATTCCGAATCAACCGGTTCATCGCGCACGCTGTGGGCAAGCAGATCTCCGCCGTTTTCAATAATACCCTTGGCATCTTCAAGATAGACGATATGAGCGGCGAGCGGTACGCCGTGATTGTGTGAGGCATCAATGACAGCAGAATAAACTTCCGGTGGCATTTTTTCTCGTGTGCCCAATCCGTCATCAACACGGATTTTTGTCCAGTCGGGATTATGCTGCATCAGATTTTCAACTTGTTCAAAAGCCTCATCCGGCGAATCCGGGTTCAGCACCGGGCCCGACATAAAAAGCCGGGCAAGACCGTTTGAGGAAAAATCGGCCTGATCCCGGACAGTAAAGGCTTCCTGTGGTTCATCACCAAGACTGACCACGGTAGTGACTCCATATCGGGCATACAATGCAAGTTGTTCTCTTACATTTTCTTCTGAGTGTACTTCGGGCCCGGCTTCAAGTCCTCGTGCCATTCCCACATGCCCGTGAGCATTAATCAAACCCGGAACTATATAGTGATTGTTCAGATCCACAATATCACCATGCTCTGGAAAGTCGGGATCATTCATGTCCAAAACTTCAAGAACTCTTCCCTGATGAGTAACCAAAGCTGAGTTCTCCTGCATGGAAACGGAGGCACCGTCCCAAATTGTCGTATTCGTAAATATGATGATGTCTTCCGGATATTCGTCACTGCAGGCAGTGAAAATTGGTGATAATAGAACGGTTAGTGAAATGACAAGAAAATAGTTGACAGTTTTCATGGGGCTGAGGTTTGTTCAGGGTTTCATTCAGTCTTTGATATAAAAACCGAATAAAATCGCTCATCGTTTGAAATTGCCATTTTGAAAAGCCCGATAGTATCTAAAAAGATAGAGCCTGTTCAATATCCCGGATGATATCCTCACTATTTTCGAGGCCAACGGCAATGCGGATCAGTCCGAGTGTAATTCCGACAGCTTCACGTTCTTTGTCAGAAAGTTTGGAGTGTGTGGTAGAGGCCGGATGGGTAACAATGGTTCGCGTATCGCCGAGATTGGCAGAACGGGATAGCAGTTCAATGTTGTCGATAAACGTTTTCGCTTTTTCGAAACTGCCTTTAATTTCAAAACAAACCACCCCGCCGCCACGCATCATCTGCTTGCGGGCAAGTTTATTTTGCGGATGATCTTTATGGAACGGGTATTTCACAAAATGTACCTGTTTGTGATTGCCAAGAAAATCGGCAATAATTTCTGCATTATCACAGTGCCGGTCCATCCGCACCGGAAGCGTTTCAAGGCTTTTGCTGAAAAGCCAGGCATTAAACGGAGACATGGCCGGTCCGGAGTGTCGAGCAAAAAACCGGAGTTCCTCGATAAATTTTTCACGCCCAACAATTACACCGCCAATTGCCCGCCCCTGCCCGTCGATAAATTTTGTGGCCGAATGTTGAACCAGGTCGGCGCCAAACTCTATGGGACGCTGCAGATAGGGTGTGGCAAAGCAGTTGTCCACAACATAAATGAGATTGTGTGCTTTGGCCAGTTTGCCGGCCCACTGCAGATCAATCAGGTCAAGTCCGGGATTGGAAGGCGTTTCCAGAAACAGCAATTTGGTATTAGGCCGGATTTGAGCCTCCCAGCTTTCCGGATTGTGGATATCAGCATAGGTAAAAGAAATTCCCCATCGAGGAAGAATCTGGCTGAGGATTTGGTGTGAAGACCCGAAAAGAGATCGGGAAGCAAGAATATGGTCACCCTGCTTCAGCAGACCTGCAAGAGTCACAAAAATTGCTGCCATGCCCGACGCCGTTGCCACACCGGCTTCGGCGCCTTCCAGTTTGCACATTTTTGAGATAAACTCATCGGTGTTGGGGTTGGAGTACCGGCTGTACACATTTCCCTCCTGTTCATTGGCAAAAAGGGCACGCGCATGCTCTGCCGATTCGAACGTAAAGCTTGAGGTCATGTAAACAGGAACGGAGTGCTCGCGTTGTTCGCTGGCCGCTGTCTGTGTGCGAATGGCGTCTGTTTCAAATTTCTTTTTTTTGGGCATTGGGACACTGTGAATGTATCTGTGTAATTTTCATATCGAAATTACACAAAAGCTTTAATCAACAATTTTAAAACTGCTTGTTATTTTTGCCGTCTTTTCCAGAGTTTTGGAAACTGAACAGTACTTAGAAAGCGAAAGGTCGATAGCACGGGCCACTTTTTTTTCATCCAGGTGATCTCCTTTAAACTCAAAATACATGTGGATTTCTTTGAATTCGGAGTGATCGCCAACATTTACACGGTCGCCTGTAACTTCAATTTTCAGATCATCGGGGTTTTGACGCTGTTTTTTCAAAATGCTTATGATGTCGATGGCAGAACAACCCCCGGCAGCCGCAAGAAGCATTTGCATGGGGCGGAATCCTCCGTTAATTCCTCCGATTTTTTCCGTTCCGTCCATTTGTAATGAGACTCCGTCTTCATTTTTTGCTTCCATGTGGACGGCGTCGTTGAGGCGTTCTATCGTAATTTTCATAAATATCGGTTTTTGAGTTCGTATTTACTCAGAAAATACCACTTTTTCAGGTTGATTGACGGGACTGAATCATGAATTTTTATCCGGAAATAAATCAGTGATGAGTAAAATAGGGTATGATCTTTTGAGGAGTTACCCATTTTAAAAATTTAATGTTTTGTGGAGTGCGGTGTGCAGAAGACATCACACCACATTCCACTTATTTAGAAAATAATCTTTGAACGGGTATGAGCGCCCACTTGGACCAATCGGGGGCACAAGCGGATACATTCGACTTCGCTCAGTACAGGCTGCTTGCGCCAGTACCAAAGAGCTATAATGCCACCAGCAACCGCTAAACAGGTTTAATTTGTCAACTTCTTCCGCGATACTTTTTTGTATTTGAATCTCTCATTCTCATCCGTTCGCCGGGATTCAGTTTTCTGATAAATTCTACTGCTCTGTAAAACCGGTCATTACTAAGAAGCCCGTCAACCGTGTTCAAATTCAATTCCGGGTTTCTCAGCATTCGATTGCTGAAAAGCCCGTGAATGGTTTTATGGCATTCCCTGCAAATATTTTCAGTTTTGTCACTTTCTCTTACAGTATCCAAATGGTGTCTTTGCATTATCCGCTCAGGGCATTCACGCTTGCATAAAGGGCATTGAGTCAGGTCAACCATAGATCATTTTTGAATAGAGAAATTTAAAAATATAATTTCTAAAAGAGACTTCGGAAGTCTTGGTATGAAAAAATTCCAAATTTTTTGGTTGGATCAGGGGTCGGAAGAAAAGATTCTGATGAAAAATTTATTTTGTGTTTTATTTTTGAATGATCTGGTTCCGGTGTTTGCTCTTTCAAAATTCATTAACGTAAAATATTCCGAGTTTTATTTAGATTACCAGCTAATAATACCAAGCCAGTTAAACCGTAGGCCGTTATATCACTTCAACCCCAACCCTCCTTAAGTAACAGCCCCGCCGCAACTGCTTCCTGCACCGGCTGTGCAGCCGAAACAGTGTTGGTTGACCATAATTTCCCGGTTGTTTAATCTTTCCAGATCCCAGTCTTTGATGTGATCGGGTGATCCGTGATTTGTTTGCATCTTCAGCATCTGGTTGAAATCGCAATCGTACAGGGTGCCGTCCCACCCGATGGAGATCGTATTTCGGCACATCACTCCCTGGGCTGCTCCCGGATTAAATGATGTGATCAGCTTTTCCATATACTCTTCCAGGTTATCACTCATCAACAGGAAATTGAGATATCTGCTGATCGGAAGGTTGGTTATCGTATAGAGTTCATTAAAAACAATGCCGTGATCATTCCACAGCCGCTCTTTGTAATCTTCCTGAAGAGATTCCTGATCGGGCGGCAGGAATGCTCCAACGGGATTGTAAACCAGGTTTAGCTGAAGATTTTCATCTTTGCCGTAACCAATCTCATTCAGAATCTTCAAAACTTTCATCGACTTGTCGTAGGTACCTTCACCCCGTTGTGTGTCTGTGCGGCGCTTGCTGTAGAACGGGAGTGAGCAGGTGATTTCCACACCACGGTCGGCCATAAACTGCGGCAGGTCTTCAAATTTCCGTGTATCAAGAATGGTGAGGTTTGAGCGCACTATGATGTGTTTCCCAAGCTTCGATACCTCATCCACAAACCAGCGAAAGTGGGGATTCATTTCGGGAGCTCCGCCCGTTAAATCAACAGTAGTAATCTGCTCGTGGTTGAGGGCATCGAGACAAAGTTCAAGCGTTTCCCGCGTCATAATTTCTTTTCGGTCAGGCCCGGCATCCACATGGCAGTGTTTGCAGGTCATGTTACACATGTAACCCACGTTAATCTGGAAGATTTCTATTCCGGTCGGTTTCAGCGGAAACAGATCGATTTCATCCAACTTCTGCTCAAACCTGGCTAAGCTCTTAATCTTTTCGTTGTGGTTATTGATGATATCGAGCTGAACGTCAGGGTCAGAGAGTGAATGACTTTGTGCGATGAGTGACTTCATAAATCAGGGTATCGGTTGCAAGATTCCAGGGGTCAAAATAAGGTTGAATATTTTATCGCTTACATGCTCAGTTTATCCACCTTGTTCATCATTTGAACGCCGTGCACAAGAGATGCCCCGCCGCGAATAGCTGTGGCTACATGTACGGCTTCCATCATCTGTTCTTCCGAGAATCCTTTTTCAAGACTTTCTTCGGTATAAGCATCGATGCAGTAAGGACACTGAACTGCGTGTGCTACAGCAAGTGCAATCAGTGATTTTTCTTTGGCTGATAGTGCACTGTCGGCAAAAACGGTGTTGTAGTAATCAAAAAACTTGTCTCCGAGCTCTTTTTGAAAATCACTTACATTGCCGAATTTTTTCAGGTCTTTGGGGTTGTAATAGGTTTTTTCCATGTGATACAGATTGGATTGAGAGAATCGGTTTCGGTTAAAATTCAGGGGGTCAAAATGGTACAAAAATAGTTGCGAGATCATTTCTGTTTGCTGAAAAGTCAGGCTGCAGACAGAATCAAGAATAAAGAAGATGAGCGTAATCTTTATCACAAAAAAGTAAAAAAGGGGAGAAAGGCCGGAGTTATTCAGTCCGGCCTAATATTTACTATTACACTGCCGATTCTTCTTTGGCCTGAATCTGATTGATCAGGTAGTCGGAAACTTCTTTTGTATGAACAAGCCGCGTTCCGGGCTCTTCGGCATACAGATCACCCGTACGTAATCCATCCTGAAGAAGGGATTTAATGGCCTCTTCAATTGTTTGTGCGGCTTCTTCCATTTTCAGGGAATATCGGCATAACAGTGCAGCAGATGCTACAGCGGCCAGGGGATTAGCCACTCCCTGTCCGGCTATGTCGGGTGCGGAGCCGTGAACCGGTTCATAAAGGCCGTTTTTACCGCCAATACTTGCTGAAGGTAACATTCCGAGTGAACCGGTAAGCATAGAAGCAGCATCACTTAAAATATCGCCGAACATGTTGCCGGTAACCATTACATCAAATTGTTTTGGATCGCGAATAATCTGCATGGCACAATTATCAACCAGCATGTTACTGAGTTTTACATCAGAGTAATCATCAGTAAGTTCGTCCACTGATTTTCTCCACATTCTTGAGCTTTCCAAAACATTGGCTTTATCCACTGAACAGAGTTTTCCGCTGCGAAGGCGGGCTGCTTCGAAAGCAACTTTTGCAACACGCTGAACTTCCGACCGGCTGTATTTCATGGTGTCAACCGAAAAAGGATCGCCCCCTTCTTCGGAGGTGAAACGGGGCTTGCCAAAGTAAATGCCCCCGGTAAGCTCGCGTATTATCAGGATGTCGGTTCCCTCAATCACTTCTTTTTTTAGTGTTGATGAGCCGGCTAAAACCGGGTAGACTTTGATAGGTCTGAGGTTGGCATATACACCCAGCTCTTTTCTGAGTTTTAATAATGCAGCTTCCGGGCGCTTGTCGGCGTTGAGGTCGTCCCATTTTGGGCCGCCGACAGCACCCAGAAGCACAACTTTCGCTTTTTTGCATTCATCTAGAATTTCATCAGTAACCGGACTCCCGTACTGCTCGTAACAGGTGCCGCCAAAAGGAAACTCTTTCACCGAAAGCTCCACATTGTGCTGGCGGCACACTATTTTGAGAACTTCAACGGCAACACCGGTAACTTCAGGTCCGATTCCGTCTCCGGGCAAGGCAATAATTTCTGTTTTCTTCATCATCAGGCAACCATTCCGTGTTTTCGGGCATATTCAAAAATACCACCTGCATGAACGATATCGGCCACACTGCCCAGCGGTTTGATGTTATACTCTTTGTTCTGTGTGAGGTTTTTCAGTACATGATTTTCCTGGTCAATTTCCAGTTCATCACCGGTGTGAACCTCTTTGCTGAGATCATCGAAGCTTTCGAATGGGATCAGAAATCCGCCGTCAACAGAATTTCTGTAGAAAATACGTGCGTATGAAGGTGTGACGATCGCTTTAATTCCGGCAATTTCGAGGCAGGCAGGGGCGTGCTCGCGGGAAGACCCACAGCCAAAATTGTCACTTGCCACAATAATGCTGAACTCACTTTCTGTTTGGTCATCTTGGGTGAGCGGAATATTTCCCTGGGGTAGTCCGGATTTTTCAGACGGAACCCCCGAGAGGGCATACTTTCCGTAGAGTTTTCGTTCTTCGGGATCATCGAGGCTGTACACCAGATGTGCCGCCGGTATGATTTGGTCTGTATCTACATTTTTGCCCAATACAAAAGCCTTGCCTTTGATGGGTTCGGTTTTTTTACTCATTTATTTTTTATGAAGTTTGCTTTAGAATTTGATTGGTTTCTGTCATTTAGAATTTTGAAAATATTGATGTAAGGTTCGCTCGGACACACCCCTGATCAAAACGCTAATCGCGTTTTGATCTGTCCCCTCTCGAGAGGGGTTAATTATTATCTGTCCCGCAACTTTTTGCCTGCACCCTGTACCATATCAAATAACAGTTTGCTGAATGAATACACGCGGATCAGTAATCACACCGGTTACGGCGGATGCAGCTACCGTATATGGCGAAGCCAGGTAAACCGAAGATTGCTTCGAGCCCATACGGCCGGGATAATTTCTGTTGGTGGAAGAGATGCAAACCTCTTCGTTGTTTAGTCTGCCGAATGTATCAGCCGGCCCGCCAAGACATGCCGCACAGGAGGCATTTCCAATTTTACAGCCAGCTTCACGGAAAATGTCAATCAGCGACGTTCCGTAAAGAGTCTCGGTTTCGAGTGCTCTTGCAATTTCGGTTGTTGCCGGTACGATGTAGGTATCGAGTTTTACTTTGTGGCCTCGGATGATTTCTGCTGCGGCCCGGAAGTCCGACAGTTTTCCGCCGGTGCACGATCCGATGTACGCCCGATTCAGATATTCACCTTCCAGCTCTTCAGCCGTGGCCTTATTATCTGGACTGTGAGGTTTGGCCACCATTGGTACCATCTCTTCGAGATTATAAAAGTGTTCGCTGTGATATTCAGCATCCGGATCGCTGTACACGTTTTCAAATGGCTTGTTGGTCCGGGACTTTACATACGCTTCGGTTACTTCATCCGGTTCAACTACTCCGTTTTTCCCTCCGGCTTCAATGGCCATGTTGGTGAGGGTCATTCGATCTTCCATCGTCAGGGCTTTAATGCCCGGGCCTGTAAATTCCATCGTTCTGTATGTGGCTCCGTCAACGCCAATATCCCCGATTATTTGCAGGATAATATCTTTGGCCATCAGGTAGGGCGGCAACGAAGCCCCTTCAAATACAAAGCGCATGGTTTCGGGTACTTTCACCCAGAGTTTGCCGGTTCCCATAATGAAGGCAGCATCGGTATTGCCAATGCCAGTGGCAAATTGCCCAAAGGCTCCGGCCGTGCAGGTATGAGAATCTGTACCGAAAAGCACCTCGCCGGGCCGGGTAAACCCTTCTTCCGGCAGGGCCACATGGCAAACGCCTTTGTAGCTGTCGGTTCCTACATCGTAGAAATAGGGCAGATCCTGTTCAGCGGCAAAAGCACGCAGCACATCTACATTCCGGTTGGCATATTTATCATTGGTGAAAATGTAGTGGTCAGGGATTATCACCAGCTTTTCCTTGTCCCAAACTTTAGCATCGTCGCCAAATTGTTTGTGAAAAATTCCAATAGCCGGTGGCCCGCAGACGTCGTGGGTCATCAGTACATCTACATCTACCCACACATTGTCGCCCGGAGAAACCCGGTCTCTGCCACTGTGTTTTGCAAGTATTTTTTCAGTTAACGTCATTCCCATAGTAGGAGTAATTATTTGATTGTATTTAATTTAAGGTTTGATTAAATGCTCTTTCGAGAGTATTAAATAGTTGGTTTTATTATCCGCCTGCAGCATACGATTGATTCTGATTTTGAGCAGAAAAATCGGCAGCGGCCAGGATGTTAATCAGGTCGCAGTCTTCCACCACCTTTTTCTCATCAGCCAGTTTGGTCACTTCCGTGTACACTCGGTTCAGGTCTTCTTTGTTCAGATGATAGCCCAAATCCTCCAGTTTTTTGCAGAGAGCAAACCGCCCGGAATGCTTTCCGATCACAATTTTATTGCATGTGAGGCCTACGGACTCGGGAGTCATAATTTCGTAGGTAAGCGGATTTTTCAGCACACCATGCTGATGAATTCCAGCTTCGTGAGCAAATGCATTTTCACCCACTACGGCTTTGTTGGGCTGCACACCTTTTCCGGTAATCTGAGCCAGCATCTGGCTGGAGGGGAAAATCTCCTTTGTGTTGATGGAGGTGGTGTATCCCATATTGTTTTTTCGGGTTTCGATGGCCATGGCCACCTCTTCGAGTGAAGCATTTCCTGCCCTCTCGCCGATACCGTTTACCGTACATTCAATCTGGCGGGCGCCGTTCCGGACAGCCATGAGTGAGTTAGCTACGGCAAGCCCCAAATCATTGTGGCAGTGCACGCTGATAATGGCTTTGTCGATATTTGGAACATTATCATTCAGGGTTTTGATCAGTTCAGCATATTCCCAGGGAAGGGCATAACCCACCGTGTCGGGAACGTTGATCGTGGTAGCGCCTGCATCAATCACCGCTGTAAAAATGTCGATCAAAAACTGTGGGTCGCTGCGCGAGGCATCCTCGGCAGAAAACTCCACATCATCGTAATGAGATTTTGCAAACTCCACTGCTTTTACAGCAGATTCCAGAACCTGTTCACGTGTTTGCTGAAGTTTGTATTGAAGATGAATATCACTCGTAGCAATGAAGGTGTGGATTCTGGGTTTTGCAGCATGCTGTACTGCAGAAACAGCCCGTTCAAGATCTTCCATCCGGGTTCGGCAGAGTGCGGCCACCGAACTTTTTTTAATGGTTTTTCCAATTTCTTTAACGGTATCGTAGTCACCGTCTGATGCGATCGGGAAACCGGCTTCAATCACATCAACACCCAGTTTTTCGAGCTGTAGAGCCAAACGAAGCTTTTCCTGCTTGTTCATGCTATAACCCGGCGATTGCTCACCGTCTCGAAGTGTGGTATCAAAAATGGTAATGTGATTGTTCATGATTCTGTCTGTTTTGTTGTTTGGTGTTAAGTTCCCTCAGTAGGTGTTTAGCGAAAAAGAACCTTCAAGCGTGCGAAAGCTCCTTGAAGCGTTCTTTTCATGGCTGCAAAGTGACGCTTGAAGGACTTCCGCTATGCTTCAGACTCTTCAAGGTCACTTTTTAAGCGCCAAGCTGGTACCCTCTCAAGATGGGGCGTTTGATCGTATGTTTTGATCCGTTTCGGCCAATTCTGTTTTCTTTTTGGGTTTACTGTTTTGGTTCATTAAAAAATAGATGATGCCTTCTGAGAGGGCTTTCCAGCTTGCGTCGATAATATTCTCTGAAACCCCAACGGTGCCCCAGCTTGTGCCGTCTTTTGCTGAGTCGATCAAAACGCGGACTTTTGCACCGGTTCCGTCTTTTTCGTTCAGCACACGCACTTTATAATCCTGAAGCTGCATGGATGAAATTTCGGGGTAGAATTCGCAAAGTGCCCGGCGCAGTGCGGCATCAAGTGCATGAACCGGCCCGTTTCCTTCGGCGGCACTTAGTTCTATCTGATCATTCACCCTCACTTTAATGGTGGCTTCCGACCTCGATTCTCCACTGCCGTTTCGCTCCATTATCACACGGAATCCCTCCAGTTTGAAGAAATCCGGTGCATTGTTGGTGAGTTGTTTTACAAGCAGTTCAAAGGATGCTTCTGCCGCTTCAAACTGATACCCTTCATTTTCCAGTTTCTTCAGTTCCTGCACAATTTCTGAGCTTTGTTTCGAGCTTTTATCAAATTCAAAACCCAGTTCCTCTGATTTGTAAGTGACATTACTTTTTCCCGAGAGATCAGATACCAGCACCCTCCGGCTGTTCCCCACCTGTTCGGGTTTGATGTGTTCATACGTCTGCTCATTTTTAATGACGGCACTTACGTGGATGCCGCCTTTATGGGCAAATGCACTTTTGCCGACATAGGGCTGTTTGTTATCGGGTGTGAGGTTACCCAGCTCGCTTACAAATTTTGAAAGGGTGGAGAGGCCGTCCAACTTCTTCACGGGAATGCAGGAATAACCCATTTTTAACTGAAGGTTGGGAATAACGGAACAGAGGTTGGCGTTTCCACAGCGTTCCCCGTACCCGTTGATGGTTCCCTGCACATGCACAGCACCGGCCTCGACCGCGGCAAGTGCGTTGGCAACGGCCAGTTCCGAATCATTGTGAGAGTGTATGCCCACCGGAGCTTCAACTTCCTGTTTTATTTCATTTACAATGGCTGAAATTTCATGCGTGAGCGTTCCGCCGTTTGTATCACACAAAACAAGTACATTCGCACCGGCATTTTGTGCGGCAAGCAGAGTTTTTATGGCATATTCGGGATTGTCTTTGTACCCGTCAAAAAAGTGTTCGGCATCATAAATAATCTCTTTGCCATGCTCTTTCAGGTATTTGATAGAACCGGCAATAATTTCAAGGTTTTTTTCAGGAGAAATTTTCAGAGCATCAGTAACATGCAGCAACCACGATTTCCCAAACAATGAAAGGGCGGGTGTTTCTGCCTGAATCAGAGCCTGGAGATTGGGGTCTTCATCCGGTCGGTTGCCTGCCCGGCAGGTACTGCCAAAAGCAACAATTTTTGCATGCTGAAAGTGATGGGATTTCGCCTTTTCAAAAAATGCCATGTCTTTGGGGTTCGATCCCGGCCATCCGCCCTCAATGTAATCGATCCCAAACTCATCAAGGCGTTTGGCAATACGGAATTTATCCCCGGCTGAAAAAGAGACTTTTTCGCCCTGGGTTCCATCCCTCAGGGTAGTATCGAATATTTGAATAGGTTTTGGCATGTTTTCTGAAATAATGGTTTTCTGAAAATTTTTCCTTGTCGGGAACCTCTATTTTTCTTCGTCAATCCAGTCCATCATAGATCGGAGTTCTTTGCCGACGGTTTCAATTTTATGGTCACCAAGAGCATTTCTCATTTTTGTGAGATTTGGCAAATCCTTTCGGTTTTCGTCCATCCACTCTTTGGCAAAAGCACCGCTCTGAACTTCTTCGAGGATGTTTTTCATTCGCTTTTTTGTGTCTGAGTCAATCACGCGTGTTCCCCGGGTGAGGCCGCCATATTCAGCCGTATCGCTCACCGAGTAATACATTCTTTCAATGCCGCCTTCGTACATCAAATCAACGATCAGTTTCAGTTCATGCAGACATTCGAAATAGGCAATTTCCGGCTGATAACCAGCTTCAATCAACACTTCAAACCCGATTTTCACCAATTCGGAGGCACCCCCGCAGAGTACAGCTTGCTCGCCGAACAGGTCGGTCTCAGTTTCTTCTTTAAAGGTGGTTTCCAGTACGCCGGCACGGGTTCCGCCCAGGCCTTTGGCGTAGGCAAGTGCTGTTTCTTTGGCGGTTCCTGTTGCATCCTGATAGATGGCAAACAGGCAGGGTACACCGGAGCCTTCCGTATATACCCGGCGTACGAGATGGCCGGGGCCTTTCGGGGCAACCATAAAAACATCTACGTTTTCCGGAGGTGCAATTTCACCGAAATGGATGTTAAAACCATGAGCAAACAGCAAAGCATTGCCGGGTTCAAGGTTCGGTTCAATCTTTTCTTTATAAAACGGCCCCTGGTACTGATCGGGGATGAGGATCATCACCAGATCTCCTTTGGCAGCGGCATCTGCTGATTCCAGAACTTCGAGCCCTGCTTCTTCGGCTTCTTTCCAGGACGAACTCCCTTTTCGAAGGCCCACAACGACATTAACGCCGCTTTCCTGCAGGTTTCTGGCATGGGCATGTCCCTGGCTGCCATAACCGATAATTGCTACTGTTTTATTGGATAGTACATCGAGATTTGCATCTCCGTTATAATACGTTTTCGCTTTCATTGAGTTTGTTTAGTTGTGTTATTTACGTTTTAAATTTATTGTTTAAATCTTTCCCGATTTTTAAGCAGGGAAATGACTTGTCAGTTAATATTCACAGCTCCCTGAAATTCGCGTTTCAGTGCAATACTTCCGGTTCGCGACATAGCAACAATTCCGTAGGGCCGCAGTACCTCAATCATAGCATCCACTTTGTCGGTGTTTCCGGTAACTTCCAGGGCGAGCTTGTCGCTTGTAATGTCAATCACTTTCGCCTTGAAAGCCTGAGCAATCAGCATAATTTCAGGTCGCCCCACTTTTGCGGTTGAAACTTTCACGATTGCCAGCTCGCGTTCTATGCATTTTTTATGGGTGAGGTTGATGACTTTGAGCACATCCACCACATTGTAGAGGTGCTTGTTGATCTGTTCCACGGTTTTTTCATCACCTCGTGTGGTTATGGTCAACCGGGCCATACCGGGTTCAGCCTCGGATGCAAAGGTAACACTGTCGAGCTCAAAACCTTTAGCGCTAAAAATTCCGATGATTCGGGAAAGTGTGTTCAGGTTGTGTTTAACAACAACCGAGAGCGTGTGTTTGGGTGTTTTTTTGATTGTAGTTGTGCTCATGTTTTAACCTTTGTTTGCTTCTTCATCAGATTCCACCATCTCATTAAGTGCCGCACCGGATGGCACCATCGGGTAACAGTTTTCAGTTTCCACCACGCTAAAATCCATCAAAACGGGGCCGTCATCAATTTTCATTGCCTTGTCTAAAACATCTCTCATTTCTTTTGGATTGGTAGCCCGCATTCCAACAGCTCCATAACTTTCAGCCATTTTAACGAAATCGGGATTGTTGGAACCGAAAACTGAATAGCTGGTGCGGTTTTTATAGAAAAGCTGCTGCCACTGGCGAACCATACCGAGGCAATTGTTATTCATAAGAGCAATTTTTACGGGAATTTTGTATTCCACGGCCGTGGCAAGTTCGTAAGATGACATCTGAAAACCACCATCGCCTGTAATGCAAACCACGTCCCGGTCCGGGCAGGCAAGTGCCGCACCCAAGGCTGCGGGGAAGCCGTATCCCATGGTCCCGAGTCCGCCTGATGAGATCCATGATCGTGGATGGTTGAATTTGTAGTGCTGTGCCGCCCACATCTGGTGCTGACCCACATCGGTAACCACAATGGCATTACCTTCGGTTACTTCCGAAATCATCTTGACCATCTGCTGCGGATAGATTTTGTCATCAGCTTGTGGAACCTCCAGCGGATGTTCCTTTTTCCAGGTTTTGATGATGTTCCACCACTCTGACGTTTCGGGCGGGGTTGCAAGCTTATCGATCGCCGGGATCACCCGCTTAACATCTCCCACGATGGGAACTTCCACATCCACATTTTTTCCGATACAGGATGGATCAATATCGATGTGAATTTTTCTGGATTTTTGTGAAAACCCATTGAGTCGGCCGGTTACGCGATCATCAAAGCGGGCGCCTACAGCCAGAAGAACGTCGCACTCGGTCATCGCCATATTGGCGTACCAGGTGCCGTGCATTCCCAGCATCCCCAGCGATTGCGGTTTGCTTTCGGGAAATACGCCGAGCCCCATCAAGGTTGTGGTTACGGGAACGTTTAATCGTTCGGCAAACTCGGTAACTTCTTTCCAGGCTTCTCCGGAAATTGCACCGCCACCTACATAAATCAACGGTTTTTTAGCCTCGCTCAACATTTTTGCTGCTTTCGCAATTTGTGGCTGATGACCGTGAAGCGTGGGTTTAAAACTTGGGATATCCACTTTTTTGTTACACTTGTAATTGCCGACAGTATTCAGCATATCTTTGGGCAGATCTACCAAAACCGGTCCTGGCCTGCCGTTTGTGGCAATGTGGAACGCTTCGCGGAGAACATCTTCAAGTTCGCTTACATCTCTGACAAGATAGTTTTGCTTGGTGATAGGCCGGGTAATTCCCACAATATCGGCCTCCTGGAAGGCATCATTCCCGATCACACTGGTCGGTACCTGTCCGGTAAGAACTACCAGAGGAATGGAATCCATCATTGCCGTGGCAATTCCCGTTACAGTGTTTGTGCCGCCCGGGCCTGATGTAACCAGCACCACTCCCGGTTTACCTGTAGCGCGTGCATATCCGTCGGCGGCATGAGTTCCGGCCTGTTCGTGGCGTATCAAAACGTGATTCAGGTCGTGGTTGTCAAAAAGAGTGTCATATACAGGGAGAACCGCACCACCCGGATAGCCGAAGATGGTGTCAACATCGAGGTCAGCGAGGGTTTTTATGAGAATTTCTGCACCGTTAAATGTTTGAGTTTCAGGGCTGACCGCCTTTTTAACAGGCTTCAGGGACATTTCGGATTCAATTTTTTTTGCTGTGGATGTGGATGTTGATTTTTGATATTTCATATTGACTCACGGATATAGGTTACCCGCCAGAGGTCAAAAAAGAAATGAAAAACTATTTATGGGATTTCGAATTCTAACCTCTGGCTGGTGGGATTATCTAATAATTAGGTTTAGAATTAGAATGCCAGAAATTAGTATGGATAGAATTAGCCCAATAATAATGCTAATAATATCGATAGAGGGAATAATAATAGAGATAACAGATGTGATGGAAAGAGTGATCGCAGTTAACACGGTAAGCAAACTCATAGCACTTAAAGCAAGAGCATTTCTGCGCCCGGCAGATGCGTAGTTAAAAGTGTGAAAAAGTTTATGTGTTATTGCTTCAGACAATTTGTAATCTGTTATGTGATTATCACCTGCAAAAACATATACAGCGTGTGTGTTTGAGTCAAGAATTATTTTATATAGTTTTTGAGCCAGAAGTGAAACTTAAAATATATTTTTTAAAAGCGCTTCCATAAAAATATAATATATTATTTAAGTCTATAAATAACAGAGTATTAAAGAATTATATTAAAGAATGAATAAATTAAATAAATATAGCTCCAGATTAACACAGGAACAGTCACAAGTTGGTTCCAAGGCTATGCTTTTTGCTGCCGGTTTGAGCGAGGAAGACTTGAACAAACCCCAGGTTGGCATTGCAAGTACCGGCTGGGACGGCAATCCCTGCAACATGCATTTGAATGATTTAGCCGGCCTGATCAAGCAATCGGTGTGGGGTAAAAACATGGTGGGTTTTGTGTTTCACTCCATTGGGGTGAGCGACGGAATTTCAATGGGAACACAGGGAATGAAGTTCTCACTTCCGTCCAGAGATATCATCGCCGACTCTATTGAAATTGTCATGCAGGCGCAGTGGTACGATGCCAACATTTCTGTTGTGGGTTGCGATAAAAATATGCCCGGTTCCGTAATGGCTATGGCGCGCCTCAACCGGCCATCCATTATGGTTTATGGCGGCACCATTCGTCCCGGCAATCTCAATGGTGAAAAGCTGGATATTGTCTCAGCATTCGAATCGTACGGGAAATATCTCTCAAAAGAGATTGACGAAGAGGAGATGAACAACGTTTTGAAACACGCCTGTCCCGGTGCAGGTGCCTGCGGTGGAATGTATACGGCCAACACGATGGCTTCGGCCATTGAAACTCTCGGAATGAGTTTGCCTTTCAGTTCTTCCATACCTGCCACCCATCAGCAAAAGAAAAAAGAGTGTGAGAAGGCAGGCAGTGCCATTTTAAATATTCTGGAAAAAGACATCAAGCCGCGTGATATTATCACAAAAAAATCTCTCGAAAATGCCGTTTCCATGATTATAGCCCTTGGCGGTTCAACCAATGCCGTAATGCATATGCTGGCCATCGCAAAAGCGGCCGACGTAGATTTTACGATTGATGATTTCCAGGCAGTGAGTGACCGAACTCCCTTTCTCGCCGATCTGAAACCGAGCGGCAAATATGTGATGGAAGACCTTTATAATGTTGGAGGCGTACCTGCAGTTCAGAAAATGTTGCTGGAGGAAGGATTTCTTCACGGAGATTGCATCACCGTAACCGGAAAAACCCTTGCTGAAAATGTGGATGAAGTGCCCGGCCTGCTTGAAGAGCAAAATATTATTCGCTCGGTTTCCGATCCAATCAAAAAAACAGGCCATCTTCAGATATTGTATGGCAATTTGTCGCCCGAAGGCAGTGTGGCAAAAATTACCGGAAAAGAGGGTACCCGATTCACCGGAACAGCGAAAGTCTTTGAATCGGAAGAAGATTGCCTGCAGGGCATTCAAGCCGGGAAAGTGAAAAAAGGGGATGTGGTTGTGATCCGTTACGAGGGCCCGAAAGGTGGTCCCGGTATGCGGGAGATGCTCTCAATTACCGCTGCAATAATGGGAGCCGGCCTCGGCAAAGAAGTGGCATTGATCACAGACGGCCGTTTTTCAGGTGGAACCCACGGATTTGTAATTGGCCATGTAACGCCAGAAGCCCAGCTTGGAGGAACCATCGTCTTGCTGAAAGACGGTGACACCATCACCATTAATGCAGACAAGCGAATTTTAAACGTGGATCTTTCCGATGAGGAGTTGGAACAGCGGCGCAAAAACTGGCAAGCCCCCGAACTGAAATACAAGAGTGGAATTCTTTATAAATATGCAAAGAGTGTATCCACGGCGAGTGAGGGGTGTGTGACGGATGACGGCTGATATAAAAATTTAATAACAAGTGCTTGCTACATACTCACGTTTTCAGGCTCCTGACTGTTATCGGATTGAGTTGACAGTAGGCAGTTGACAACACATTTTAATAAATATGGATAGTTGTATATTATTGAATTAGCAATAGATAAATACTATCCATTTGCCGTAACCTCTTTTGAAAAGTTGTCAACTTTCAACTTTTTCGATTCTGTTATTTTTATCCGGTTCCACTGTAAATATTTTTTTAATGATGAATGAATTACAAAAAATGTGGTTCTACTGGAAACAAGCAAAAATAAACATCCGGACTAAAAAATTAGATATACATGGAGCAATTACCAGGGCTACCCGGTTGTTCCCAGTCCGCTTGCAATTGCATTTAAAACCAAAAGCATGTCCGGCAGTTTTTCGGCGGTTTGATCATTGTTATCGTCTTTTTTCAAACTCCGCCACTCTTTTAACTGCCGGATTTGCAGCTCATGCAAAGGTTTCAGGCGTTCAGACCGAAAATCGATCATCTGATACAACCGGGGGCGTCTGTCGCGCAGTTTGTGGCCGTAAAGAAGTTCAAGCATCTGTTTGGTTCGATAAAATTCGTCCGTAATCAGGCTCAGATAGTGTTCAGCCAGTTCATTGTCATCCACAAGAGAAGCGTAAGATTTCATGATGTCAATATCGGTCAGTGCAATGGCAGATGAAGCACTTGTAATGATGTACCGGAATGGCATATATCCGATGGCATTGCGGCTCAGCAGGTCAAAGGATTCCTGATCCTGCTCGCGAAGCCGTTCGAGTGCGGCGCCTACACCATACCAGCCGGTAAGGAAAAAACGAGCCTGGCTCCAGCTAAAAACCCAGGGTATTGCGCGTAAATCCTGAAATGTTCTTTTACCTGTACGCCTTGCCGGCCTTGATCCGATGCTGCTCATTTCAATAAGATCTATGGGGGTGGCTTGTGCATAAAATCGAACAAAATCTTCAGATTGAACCAGTTTCTGATAACTTTCAAGGCTGTAGTCGTAAAGCCGGTTTATAATTTCTTCAAGCTTTTGATCTGTTTGAGCGCTCTCATCACCGGCTTTTGTTTTTCTGATGTTGGTCTTGTCAAACACACCGAGAGTTAATCCGGCTGTTCCGGCTTGAAGCAGCTCAAGATTATAAAGTGCTGTGATTCGGTTGGCATATTTTTGAGATATCACTTCTCCCTGTTCGGTTAGCCGGAGGTCTCCCTGAATGGCAGAAGGAGGCAAGCCTGCGATAAATCTGTGTGTAGGCCCGGCTCCGCGGCTGATGGTACCCCCGCGGCCATGGAAAAACCGGATTTTAATATTATGGTTTTTACCGGTTTCGCTGAGTTTGCGCTGGGCATAATGCAGACTCCAAAGGCTTGCCAGTATACCGCCGTCTTTGTTACTGTCACTGTAGCCGATCATCACCTGTTGAGTCGGCTCTCTTTTTTCCAGTTCGGCCCGGTACTTAAGCGTACGAACCGTTACGGGATGAGACAGAAAAGCGTCAAGAATATCGGGCCCTTTTTCCAGATCTTCGATAGTTTCGAGAAGTGGAACCACGGGAAAATTGCAAACCAATCCCTTATCTGTGATGGTTGCCAGGCCTGCTTCTCTGCACAGAACATAAACTACCAGCAGATCACTCAGGTTTCGGGTCATACTGACAATCAGTGAACCGATTCCTCTGTGGCCAAACCGAGTGAAATATTTATAAAGTACACGGTAGCAGGAAAGAACGGCATCCGATTCTTCACCCAAACCAAAGCGGTTGTGCACAAATGGCCGGGGCATTTCCAATTCACGGTTTAAAAATTCAACACGTTTCTTTTCGGGCCATTCTGCAAAGTTTTCGCCATCAGGTATGCCGGCTGCCTTCAATAGCTGGGAAAGTGCCTGATCATGGAAACGGCTGTTTTGGCGGATATCCAGGGATGCAAGATGAAAACCGAAAGTTTCAGCCATTCGGGCTACCGGTTCAACATCGGCCATTACAATGCGCGATGCATTAATGGAATGGAGGGATGTTGTGAGCAGGTCAAGGTCTTTTAAAAGTTCCATTTCATCCCGATAATAACGCTCGGGATCAGGATTCAGCAGCGGCTTGCCATTGTTATCGAGAGGAAGAAGAAGCTGCATTAAATTGAGGTATTGCCGCCACGGTTCATCCGGGTTACGTTCCAAAGCCGTTGCGGATTCTGTTCCACACCGTTCGGCCATCTGCCTGATTCGTTTCTGAATGGCATCGGGTGGCGAAACTTCATGGATTGAAATACTGAGTTTTTGAGCCAACTTTGATAATTGTTCATGCAACAGCAGCAATGCCTCTTTTCTGAATTCGAGGAGGGTTTCCGATGTAACACGATCGGTAACAAATGGATGTCCGTCCCGGTCTCCGCCAACCCAGTTTCCAAATTGTACGGCCGGCAAAGAAGATCTTGAACGGAGCAGCTCCGGATTGAACCCGGTCTTTTCCCATGCATTGCGCAGGCGATGGTCGAGAAGATGCAGAACATTTGGAAATACATTTTTCAGGTAGTGGAGAACATTTCTGCGCTCGTCTTCAATTTTAGGTTTTTGCAAAAAAACCTGGCCGGTATGCCACAAGCGCTGCATGGCAGCTATAATTTCATGCTCAATTTCCTGTAGCTCGTTTTCTGTCCACACCTGGTTTTCTCTTTTTACCATCAGCAAATAGATGGAGCGGAGCTGGTCAATAACTGTGGATCGTTTTGATTCTGTAGGATGAGCTGTAAAAACCGGTTCGATTCGGGTATTAGGAAGCAACGCCGCGATCTCACTTTCTTCTACTCCGCTTTCTTTCAAATCTTTCAGTGTACGCCCCCAAAGTCCCGAAATGCGATGCAGGCCATGCTCATTTTCAAGTTTTCTGCGAAGTTGAACGGCTGCATTTTCTTCAACAATAGTAGTCAATTGAAAATATAGAGAAAAAGCCTTGCTTATTTTTCCAGAGTCTGCTGCCTTAAAGTCGCCCTTATTGATAAAATCGGCTACATCACTTTCACCTGATTCCCGGAGCATGGTTACAAAACAGTGATGCAAAAACTCAAGATCGTCTCTGATTTTACCAAGTTCTATACTGTCGTCTGTTGTGCTAAAATACATAAATATCAAAATTAGTTCATTTTAAAAAATATAATAAATACAGTGGATAGTTCGCATATCATGGCCGGTATTTCAGAAAGTTAACCCGCGAGGGTTTTTGAGGATGTCAATCAGATTTATCTGATTTTTTGAAATTCTTTTTCTATGCTCCATTTTTTACTTGCAAACAGTTCCAAATACCTTATTTTTCAAACTTGTAATTAAGCGTTTAATGGTTGACCAAGATTTGTTGGCCTGACAGCATCCGGCGGGTTTTTGGATTTTGTCAGCGTCTTACCGGCCGACGCTGTTATGAGATTTGGAACTCTGACAGGTCGATTAAAAGCAACCTGCTGAACGCACGATGAATCTTTAAATTTCTAACTAAACTGCTCTACAGTGGCCGAAGAGAAAAAAGAACCTGAAAGTGCGCCTCCGTCGTCGGAAGACAGAGGCACCATGTTTGACAAATTTCTAAACTTCATCGAAAAGGCTGGCAACAAACTCCCCGATCCCGCCATGCTCTTCTTTATTTTGCTGGTGATTGTGTGGGTATTGTCGGCAATTCTCTCACCCTTCGATTTTGGGGAGGTTCATCCCAGAACGGGTGATGAATTGGTGGTAAATAATATGCTCACGGGAGAAAACCTTGCCAATTTTCTTGCCAACATGGTAAACACCTTTGTGTTGTTTGCCCCGCTGGGAATTGTGCTGGTAGCTATGCTGGGGGTGGGTGTGGCCGAGCATTCGGGCTGGATAGATGCCGGGCTAAAAAAACTTTTGGGCAAAACACCGCCATCTCTTCTTACCCCAATGTTGATTTTGATTGCCATTGTAAGCCACACTGCCGCTGATGCAGGTTATGTGTTGGTGATACCGCTCGGTGGGGTGATTTTTTATGCGGCCGGGAGGCATCCGCTTGCCGGGATTGCAGCAGCTTTTGCTGGTGTCAGTGGTGGGTTTTCAGCCAACTTCATACCCTCGGCCATCGATCCGCTTTTGATGAGTTTTACGCTTGAAGCGGCAAGAATTCTCGATCCGGAAATATCGCTGAACCCCATCAACAACTGGTACTTTACTTCTGCTTCGTGCTTACTGATTGTTTTTGTGGGATGGTATGTAACCGATAAAATTGTAGAACCCCGCCTGCAGGGTATTGAAGTAGATGGGGATAAAGACGAAATGCCCAAGATGGAAACGGTTACCCCCAAAGAGAGCCGTGCATTCTGGTACGGTCTGGGTGCAATGGTGCTGGGAATAATTGGGTTGATTGTCTGGGCTATTCCTGAAAACTCTGCCCTGCGAGGCCCCGACATGATGGACCCCGAAGTGCAGACTCTTGTTTCTTTCGAAGCACCTCTGATGCAGGCAATTGTACCGCTGATCTTTGTACTGTTGCTGATCCCCGGTGTGGTTTACGGATATGCCTCGGGCAGGTACAAAAGCTCAAAAGATATGATCGACAACATGACCAAGTCGATGGAGAGCATGGGCTACTACATTGTAATGGCCTTTTTCTGTGCACTCTTTATCGATGCTTTTAACCAGTCGAACATTGGATTGTTGGTGGCTCTGAAAGGTGCCCAAGGGTTGCAGGCTTTGGCCATGCCGGGTCAGGTAACTATTGTGGGCATTATTCTTTTAAGTGCGCTTGTCAATATTCTGGTGGGCTCGGCATCGGCAAAATGGGCGCTGATTGCCCCGATTTTTGTACCGATGCTGATGCAGCTTGGCATCTCTCCGGATTTAACCCAGGCTGCTTACCGCGTAGGGGATTCAGTGTCTAATATCATCACACCGTTGTTGCCGTACTTCCCGTTGGTGGTAGTGTTCTGCCAGCGATATGTGAAAAATACAGGCATCGGTACCCTGATATCCATGATGATACCGTACTCTATCATTTTCCTGATTACGTGGACAATATTCCTGCTGGTATACTGGGCTATCGGAATTCCGCTGAGTTTTGAGGCTTATTACGTATATCCGGCGCCTTGATAGGTTTTAGTTTTTTAGTCGTGAGTCTTGAGAAGTTAGGTTTTGATGTGATGGCGCAAACGTCCCGTTTGTGCCAAATGTTGGTTAACAGTTGACAAACTTGCCAACTGTTAACTTTCCTGAATAGACTTATTTACGGGAGGAATTATATGCAGCTTTCTCCCAGATATTCAAAAATTATCTCGCTTTCCGGGCAAACTGCTACTTTTTCCACCGTTTCTTCAATTCCCGGATAACATCATCAAGCGGGATTTCTTTTTCTGCAAGAAGCACGAGCAGGTGGTAAAGCAGGTCGGCAGATTCATAAATTACTTCTGAGCGGTCACTGTTTTTTGAGGCGATAATCGTTTCCACAGCTTCTTCACCCAGTTTTTGGACAATTTTGTCAATTCCCTCTTCAAACAGTTTTGTAGTATAGGAGCCGGCCGGCATTTCATTCCGACGGCTGATTAACAATCTTTCCAGATCGTATAAAAATTCAATTTCTTTTTTGGCCATTTTGTATTGGTCGTTGTTTACATTCTTACGCTGATGCCTTCGCGAGCCATCTCTTTTTTCAGATCAGCAATTTCAATTTCTCTGAAGTGGAAAATACTGGCAGCAAGTACGGCATCAGCATGTCCCTGCAGTACGGCATCACAGCAGTGTTGAATGGTTCCGGCACCACCGCTTGCTATGACGGGGATGGTTACAATGCTGTTAGCCTTATTTAGTAATTCAAGATCAAAACCGGCTTTTGTGCCATCTCGGTCCATACTGGTTAATAGAATTTCGCCGGCTCCCAGTTTCTCGGTTCCCATCATCCATTCAAGGGCATCGATACCTGTGGGTTCAGAGCCACCCTTTACATACACTTCCCAGGAATTTCCCTTGCGTTTGGCATCCACGGCAGCCACGATGGCCTGAGAGCCGAATGCATCCGAGGCGAGTGTCAATAGTTCAGGATTGCGAACAATCGAGCTGTTCAGCGATACTTTATCGGCTCCGGCTCTTAAAATATCTGCAATCTCATCAACGGATGTAATGCCACCGCCAACCGTAAAGGGTATGTTGATGTGTTTTGCAATGTCTTCAACAAGTTTCACCAGTGTCTTGCGTTTCTCCTTTGTAGCGGTGATGTCGAGAAATACCAGTTCATCGGCGCCTTCGGTGGTGTATCGCTGGGCCAGTTCAACAGGATCTCCGGCATCCCGGAGGCCGACAAAGTTCACCCCTTTTACGGTGCGGCCGTCTTTAATGTCGAGACATGGTATAATTCTTTTTGTAAGCATAGAAAAATGTTAAGCCTGAAAGATAACAGAATATTTTTTAAATATGGGAAGCTTTACAGAAGGAGTTTACGAATATTTTTATGAGTTAATTGCAAAAAAAAATCTTATTGGATAGGTGTCCGAACTTTTTGATGTGTATCAGGTAAAAAAGGGAAACCAAATTATCCGTATATGAAGAATCTAAAATCAAATAAATTACTGATGAATGTATTTACACCAATGACTATTGTATTAATTGTCCTGCTGATGTTCAACTCCTGTGATGACTCTGTAACAGGTACAGATGACCCGATTGCAGAACTCCCGCGAGAACTGACAGCAACTGAAAAAATGCTGATTGAAGCCGATCAGGCATTCAGTTACGAAATTTTCAGAAATACGGTGGCATTTGATGATGAGGAGAATGTGATTATTTCACCCCTCAGCATTTCCATGGCCCTGTCGATGGCAATGAATGGTGCCGAAGAAGAAACCTACGAGGAGATGAGAGACGTGCTGCATCTGCATGCGATGGGGAAGAAAGAGATCAATGAGGCATTTAAGTCACTAATCGAATTGCTGATAGAACTTGACCCGAAAGTTACCCTGCAAATTGCCAATTCTGTTTGGCATAGATTGAGCCTGCCTGTAAAAGAAGATTTCCTGGAACGTCTGACTGAATACTACGGTGCAAAAGTACAAGAACTCAATTTTGCTGACCCCGCATCGGTAGATATTATCAACGATTGGGTCAGGGAAAATACCGAAGGCCTCATTGAAACGATCATCGACGAAATTCCCGATGATATGGTGATGTACCTGATTAACGCACTCTATTTTAAAGGTGACTGGCTGCGGCCGTTTGACACCGACGACACCCGCCCCGGCGACTTCCGGCTTGAGGACGGCAGTTCTGTTCAGGTGGATATGATGCGCCAGGAAAGCCGTTTTGCCACCTATTTTTCGGATGAAGTCCAGATGATTGAACTTCCCTACGGAGACAGCCTCTTTTCCATGACCGTGCTGATGCCGAACGATCCCGAAATGCCAATCGACCGATTTGTTGAAGAGAGCCTTTCAGCGGAAAATTTGAACAACTGGCGGGCGAACCTTTCAGTGGGCTCCAGGGATGTAATTTTACAGCTTCCAAAATTTGAACTCGAATACGAAATTGAGTACAACGAGATCCTGAAAGCGATGGGGATGGAACTGGCTTTTGATGAATGGGAGGCGGACTTTACCGGCATTGCTGATGTTTCGCCTCAAAACCTGTTTATCAGTGAAGTGAAACACAAAACATTTATCCGGGTTGATGAGGAGGGAACCGAAGCGGCTGCCGTAACCAGTGTGGGAATTGGTATTACATCCATGCCGCCCTCCATCATCGTTGATCGTCCGTTTGCATTCATCATCCACGAGCGGGAAAGCGGCACCAACCTGTTTATGGGCAAGGTGAAAAATCCGTTATAATAGGATAATAGCCGCAGAATGATGGTAATGCCCGGAGTAAAACTTCTGTGTTAATCCGTGTTCCGCAGCTATTTTTCCTTATCTGGATAATGAATTCAAAATTGTAATGTCACTGTCACCGGTTTAACCCTGCCATCTCATCCAGCCGGATGTGCCCCTCGTAATACGCCTTGCCTACCACCACTCCAAATAGTTTGTGGCTCTGTAAAGTGACGAGATCATCCAGCCCGGCAACACCACCTGAGGCAATCCAATTGAGCTGCGGAAACCGTTTTTGCAAATCATTGTACATCTTCACATTCGGGCCGCTCAGCATGCCGTCACGCGAGATATCGGTGCTTAAAACAGTTTGCAAACCCACTTCAATCATCGGGTTAAGGAAATGCTCAACAGGCTCATCCGACGTTTCCAGCCAGCCGCCATAGGCCATTTTGCCGTCTTTCAGGTCTAACCCGAGAATCATCTTTTCGGGATATTGTTTTACTACTTCCATCCACTCGTTCGGTTTTTTTACGGCCATGGAGGAACAGATCACTCCGCTGAGGCCGGCATCAATCAGCAGCTGAATATCTTCTAAAGATCGAACACCGCCGCCGGTTTGTACAGAAAGGCCAAGTTCAGAAATAATATTTTTAATGATGGGGAGATTCTCAAATTGTCCACTCTTTGCTCCGTTCAGGTCTACGATGTGAATGTGAGAAAATCCGGCCGTCTTAAATTTCCGGGCTTCATCAAGCGGATTGTGATTGTAAATGGTTTTCTTTTCATAATCGCCTTTTTGCAGGCGCACAGCCTGGCCGTCAAGAAGGTCGATGGCGGGGATGATTTTCATAAATTTTCTTTGAGTTTTAAATACTTCGGTTAGATAAGGTGAGTTCACATTGGCATCCCTGTGGGCGATATAGAATCTTAAAATTTGACAACTAAACAAGTGAGGCTGTCCAAAGAGGGCGCTCAATAAGATTATTCAATTTCGATAAGGTCATGCCGGACTTTGATCCGGCATCTCCTGCTTTTATCAAAGAGAGGAGATCCCGTATCGGGTACGGGATGACGCCCTTTTTGGACAGCCTCAGACTCTTTCCCCAAATATTAAATCAATCCCACGAAGAATCCTCTTGGGAAACTTACATTCGAATAATGAATCCCCAAGATAAGATTTATTTCTGTTCGAAAGGAGGAAGTCTATAATGAGAAGACTGTGCGTGGCTATTTTATCATACTCAAAAAATTCTGCAGCAGGAGCGAGCCCACTTGTCCGGATTTTTCGGGGTGAAACTGCACCCCGATAAAATTATCTTTCGCCACAACGGCGGCAAAATCCTGAATGTAGTGGCAGGTGGCCAGGGTATAATCATTGGTTGGAGCGTAGTAGCCGTGCACATAATACAAAAACTGCTTATCGCCAATTCCGTTGATGATCGGATGCTCTTTCAGTGGTTTGAACTTGTTCCAGCCCATATGGGGAACCTTGGCCTTGGCCGAATCGAACTTTTTAAGCCGCCCGGGGATAATTCCAAGTGTGGTGGAATCGCCCTCTTCAGATGATTCGTATAAAAGCTGCATACCAAGACAGATTCCCAAAACCGGTTTTTTTGTATTTTTCAGCCAAACGTCCAGGTCTTTGCTGCGCAAATCGTCCATAGCGGCAGCAGCATGCCCAACACCGGGAAAAATAATGGCTTTGGCTTGTTCCAATTTCTGAATATCGTTGGAAATAAAATAATCGGCCCCGAGGCGGTTCAGTGCGTTGGAGACAGATGCAAGATTTCCGGCCTTATATTTGATGATGCCTATCATGGTTGGTTAGTAGTGAGAAAACGGAAGGAATATACGTCGTTCATTTTTTGAACTTCGTATCAGACGTTTGTTTACTCAAGAATCAAAATTATATCGTTCCTTTTGTTGAGGGAAGAATGCCCCTTGTTCGTTCATTACGGCTGACAGAAAAGCGCAGCGCTTTGGCAAAACCTTTAAAAATCGCCTCAATAACGTGGTGATCATTTTTACCGTCTGCATTAACATGCAAGGTGGCCCTGGCGTTCATTGCAAGCGAATAAAAAAAGTGCTCCAGCATTTCGGTCGGGAAATCACCCACGTACTCCCGTTTCAGGTCAACTTCCCACCTCAGGTACGGCCGGTCGGAGAGGTCGATAGATACGATTGCCTGTGTTTCATCCATCGGAAGAACAAAACCGTAGCGTTGAATGCCGGCTTTGTTGTCAGAAATGGCCTGGCGGATTGCCTGCCCCAGTACAATGGCGGTATCTTCGATGGTGTGATGTTCATCCACTTCCAGATCCCCGTTGCAAGTCAGTTCAAGATCAATCAAGCCGTGGCGCGCAATCTGATCGAGCATATGATCGAAAAAATTCAGCCCTGTTTGAATGGAGCTTTTCCCGGTACCGTCCAGATTCAGGCTGAGTGAAATGTTGGTCTCTTTTGTATTTCGTTTGATTGCAGTTTTCCGTTCCGGATACAGAATCAACCGGCTCAATTCTGTCCAGTCACCGGCTATGTTTACAATATTTTCGTCTGCCAGGAACAGAAAATTCTGATCCTTTTTGATAATACCTTCCGAATTTTCTTTTGGAAAGCGGCTGTTTTTGATGGCTTCGTTTTTAATCAATTGTTGTTGATCGGGGCTGAGTGTCTCCTCATCAAATGCAAGATCACAACCCGATTGCTGCAGATATTTGATTCCAAACAGGGCAGAAGGTGCGAGCAGGTTTTTAGTATCACCCCTCAGCGCTGATGTTTCAATAAATATTTTCATGATACAATCTCTTTTAAAGTTTTCAGGAACCGCGCATTTTCGTCGGGCATGCCGATGGTAACACGCAGGCAGTCTTCACAGTGAGGTTCATTTCCGCGATACCGAACAATGACTCCTTTTTCGGCAAGTTTGCGATAAACCTCTTTCGAATTTTTTATTTTAAACAACAGAAAATTGGCATCCGAAGGATAGACTTTTTCCACCGCATCGGCGTGAGAAAGCTGTTCAGCCACATAGTCTCTCTCGTCCAGAATTTTTTCAATGTTGAATTTCAAAAGCTCCATGTTATCAAATGCCTTCATGGCAACGTCTGCCGAAAGTTTGTTGATGTTGTAGGGTGCTTTCACTTTCAGCATAAACTGAATGATTTCGGGGCTGGAAATGGCGATACCCAGGCGAATTCCTGCAAGCCCAAACGATTTTGAAAACGTTTGAAGCACCACCAGGTTGGGATATTGCTGTACCAGTTGCGCTGACGATTCACGGCTGCTGAAATCAATATAGGCTTCATCAATCACTACAATTCCGGGAAATTTTGTTGCCAGTTTCAGCAGATCGGTTTGCTTCAAATCATTCGCGGTGGGGTTATTCGGCGAACAGAGAAAAAGAAGTGTAGTGCTCTCATCGGTCGAGGCCAAAATATCATCAACCCGAAGCTGAAATTTTTCGGTAAGAAGCACTTCTTTCACTCCAACATTATTGATATCTGCAGCTACCTTGTACATTCCGTATGTGGGGGGAGTTGTAATGATGGCATCCTTTCCGGGTTCGCAGAAAATCCGCATCAGCAGATCGATAGGTTCATCACTTCCCACACCGAGAAAAATGTTTTCAAAATCTACCTGGCGCCAGTCTGCAATTTTTTTTCTGAGCTGATCGTGTGCAGGCGTGGGGTAACGATGTAAATCCAGCGAATTTCGAACAACCGATCCGAGGCTGTTTTCGTTGGCATCGAGCAGCAGCCCTTTTTCAAAATCATCCCGGGCACTGCGGTAGGGTTTTAATTTTCTGATGTTCTCGCGAACAAGAGATTCAATATTAATGTCAGACATTTCAAGTTTTATTCAATGAAATTATAAATGGTTTGTGAGCTGAAAAACCTCACCGGAAACTTTTAGAGTTGGATTTTCATAATCCATCTTTGTGGAAAAAACTTTTTACTTTTTACCTGCCCTTTTCATCCAACTTTTTCAGCCGCAAACTGATGGCATTCCGGTGTGTATCCAGCCCTTCCAGTTTGGCAAGAGTTTGGACAGCAGGACCGAGATTTTTCAACCCATGTTTCGATATTTTTTGCATGGTAATAAATTTCTGAAAACTGGAGAGTGAAACCCCGCTGTACATCCGTGCATATCCGTAGGTAGGCAGGGTGTGATTGGTACCAGAGGCGTAATCGCCCATGCTTTCGGGAGTCCATGGCCCGATGAAGACGGATCCAGCATTCATCACTTCTTCAGCCAGTTCATCGGCATCTTTTGTGTTGATGATGAGATGCTCCGGCGCGTACCGGTTTGAAAAATCCATAGCTTGTTCGGTATCATCAACAATAAGAATAAAACTTTTTGATATGGCCTCGGCAGCAAACTCTCTGCGCGGTAGTTCATCAAGCTGAGATTTCAGGTGAAATTGAATGGCTTCAAGATCAGTATTGTGGGTAACCACCAGGATGGCCTGGCTGTCTGAGCCGTGCTCTGCCTGAGACAGAAGGTCAACAGCTACGAATTCGGGATCGGCGGTTTCGTCGGCAATTACCAGCACTTCTGATGGCCCGGCCGGCATATCGATAGAAACCATGGCATCGCTGTTTTGAACCATCATTTTTGCGGCAGTTACATACTGATTTCCCGGCCCGAAAATCTTATCCACTTTCGGCACAGTTTCAGTTCCAAATGCCATTGCTGCAATGGCCTGGGCTCCACCGGCTTTCAGGAGATACTTGATTCCAAGTTTTTGAGCCACGTAGATAACCGATTCAGGCAACTTTCCTTCTCTGTCAGGCGGTGTAGCCATCACCAGGGTTTTGCAGCCCGCAATCAGTGCAGGAACACCCAGCATCATTGCTGTGGAGGGCAGGGGTGCGGTTCCGCCCGGAATGTAGAGTCCAACTCGTTCAATTGGTTTGGCAATGCGGCTGCAAACCACGCCCGATTCGGTTTCCACATCTATGGGATGGGTAACCTGCTCCCGGTGAAATCGGAAAATGTTGCCCATGGCCCGGTCAATCGCTTCTTTTATTTGCGGATCCAGATTGATTTCTATCTCATCGGGGTTCATCAAACCCAGATCGGGATCAACACCGTCAAATTTTTTTGTCCAGGCACGAACTGCTCTGTCTCCGTTGGCTTTCACATCATCCAGAATGGGTCTGACCTCTTCGGATACTTTTGTAAAGTCCATTTTTGGACGCTTACACAGGGTCTCAGTGTCTTTTTTTGTAAGTGAATTATATGTGTGAATTTTCATATTGCATCATGTAAAAAAGCTGGGAGTGATGTGATATTGGTTTAATTAAAATACCAAATACACACTACTTTTTTTTCAAACAATCATACTTTCAATCGGGAGCATTACAATTCCGGTGGCTCCGGCTTCCTTCAGTTGCTCCATCACATCCCAGAATGTTTTTAACGGAATAACGGTGTGAATGGCCACCATCCCGTTGTCTGCCAGCGGCATTACAGTGGGACTTTTCAAAGATGGTATCATTTTCTTGATTTTCGGAACGGCTTCTTGCGGAGCGTTCATCATAATATAGCGGCTGTTGGCAGCTTTTTGGTAACCTTCAATCCGCTGCAGAATTTTTTCAATCAGCTCACTTTTTCCGTTGCTCAGCGGTTTGTTGGTTTTTACCAGTTGGGTTTCTGAGTCAAAAATATTTAACACTTCTTCCAGGCCGTTGGCTTTTAGTGTTCCACCGGTTGATACCAGGTCGCTGATGGCATCGGCAATTTCGAGACGAGGTGCGATTTCCACCGAACCGGAAAGGGTAATGATCTGCACATCGATATTTCGGGATTCAAAATAGCGGCCGGTAATACCGGGATAACTGGTGGCAATTCTTTTTCCTGCAAAATCTTCAGCGGTTTTCAATTTGTCTTCTTTCGGAGCCGCCAGAGATAGCCTGCAAACACCATAATTTAATCCGCGCAGGATGGTTACATCAGCCTGATCTTCTTCAACCACATTGGCACCTACAAATCCGAGATCGCAGACGCCGTCTTCAACATATTCGGGAATGTCGTCGTCGCGAATCAGGAGCAGTTCTACATCAAAATTGAGACATTTTACCAGAAGGCTCCGCTTGTAATCGTCAAATTCCAGGCCGATGCCTTCAAGCAGTTTCAGGGTTTTATCGGTAAGCCGTCCGCTTTTCTGAACGGCTATTCGTAAAGAGGTATTGGAATCGAGGGTTCTCATAGACATAAAAATTTAATAAATCATTGGGTTAAAAATAGTCGGCAATTCGGAGTGCGGGGGGGGGAACAATATTAATGCACACGATGCCAATGGCTGCCATGATGGAGCCGGTGATGAAGGGAGGTATGGAAGTAATTTCTAATCACTGACAAAAAGTTAGGGATTCTTGAGCCATTTAACCAATATTTTTTACATAAAACAAACAGGTGTGGAGAAATCATTCCAAAAAAAAACCCGGACCAAGTCCGGGTTTTATCAGGGGAACATGCTCTATGAATTATTCTGAGGCTACATTAATAGTTCCGACATTGGTTGTTTCCGGTGCATTTACTTCAACATCCGAAATAACAACCGGTATGTAGCCGTCAGTCCCCGGAGTTACGGAAATTTGATACATCCCAGAGGAGAGTCCGATTATTTGGAAGTCACCATCAGTGGCGGCTCGCGTCCCGGCTACTGTATCGGCACCAGCAATAGCGTAAACCCATGGCAGAGATTCCACTGGCTCAATCGTTCCCTCTATGGATCCGGCCTGTTCAAGCCAGGCAGTGCGGATAACCGGCTTCAGTAAAATCTGGCCTGAAGCACCGGCGTGGACGAGTGACCGTGATGCATCAAAATCGAGCAGTAGTGTATACATCTGGCCTCCGTCAATATCAGCATTAATCTGGAGTTTCAGTCCCGATTGTTGGGCACTGGGTGTAGTTAGTGAATGAGATTGTCCGTCTATGACCACTGAATTCTCATCTCCGAGAATCAGGCGCAACTGGTTGTACCGACCGGGCTCCAGTTCTTCTTCACCCAGAATTTTGTACCGGCCGTTGGTAAGTTCAAGCAGATCCACAATCATGGGTTCTGTGTTGATGGTAATCCAACCACCATCATTGTCTTCAGCATCACTGTTTCGATGTATTCGTACCTCCTGAACATCAATATAAACAGCATCATAATTTGCAGGTGCATCAGTCAGCAGTACTCGCAGTGTCCCAAGATCTGTATCGCTCGATTGGTCACAACCCAGGAATACCAGGGTACTCGCGATGATAAAAAGTATGTACTTCAGTATTTTCATAGTCACTTTGGATTAATTGAATTTTTAATTTCTACAATATTTGTATCTGACTTCCTGTAAATTGTTCCGTTACAGTTTGCTTTACTATGGTAACGCAGCTTTAAGTCGATACGTTTTCTTAATGATTGAAATATTTTTTTATGTTGTTAACATTTTAAATGAATAAATGATGCAAACCATTGCCCAGCTTACTTATATCCCGCTCTACTCCGATCATCCAAAAGAGCAAGTGCAGGATTTAATTGAATTTGTTGCCCAGCACGATGTGGAAGTGGATGTAAATTATCTATCTACAAGTGTGAAAGGCGATACAGATGTTGTTTTTGATCTGATTCGTGACATTTACGATGAAATGACCCTGGAAACGAAAGCATTCCGGCTGCATGTAGAATTGCTGAGCCCAACGGATGAGTGATTCACACTCGTTGATTCGCTGCCAGTTGAAAGGAGATTCATTCCCATTGCTCAATTTCCAGGTATCCCAGCTCTCCGTTCGGCCTGGTAAATACAATCCGGTCGCTCAAAAAAACGGATTCAGAAACCTCCGCCAGCACACCCGATTCATGCACAATTCTTGCTGTAACAACAGCTCTTTTTTCGTCCAGCATTTCCAGTTCGGCCGGGAATGATTCTTTGTTGCGAAAAACAATATAAACCGGATTGTAATCTTCCGGCCATTCAGAAAAAACAAGCCTGATATCGGTGCCTCGCTCCATACTTTCCGTTCCATCCGGTGAGGAGTTTGCCCAGTTTTGATATTCTGCTTGTTCCAGTTCAATGGGATCTTGAATGGCCGCTTCTCTCGGGGAGGAGCAGGCTGCAAAAAATAATAATGAGGTAAAAAAAATAAAGATCGTTTTCATCTGTTAGCAAGGAACCTGAATGCGTTCAAAAAATGTTGCTCTTCAGTAATTGAACGCACCGGTGATTCAATTATGATTAAAAGTGAATGTACTGAAATTATGACGTTATAACTGCATCATGAAACGACAATACTATTTTTTGATTCTGCCTCTTTTACTGGCACTTTATGGTTGCGACACCAGCTCCACCAGTTTTACTGAAGCTTCTGAAGAGAAGCAGTTTGTCTGGAACGGATTGAACTTGTGGTATTTTTGGCAAAGCAGTGTGCCCGATCTGGCCGATGGCCGCTTTTCTGATGACGGCGAATACCACGATTTTCTGACCCGATATGATGATGAGGAGAATCTTTTTTATAGTTTACGGCACCCGCAGGATACATTTTCCTGGTTCATCGAAGATTATGAGAAACACGAAGAAGCCAGGCAGGGAATATCGAAATCGTTTGGTTTTCGGTATGGCATTGACCGGATTGCAGATGACTCGAATCTATTATTCGGATATGTGCAGTATGTTGTGCCCGATTCCCCGGCTGACCAAGCCGGACTGAAACGGGGCGATATTTTTAATCGGGTCAATGGAACACAGCTTACATTGAATAATTACAATTCACTCCTGCAGAATGATACGTACACCCTTACCCTGTCTGAAATTGAAAACGGCGGGTTTAATGAACGGATTGAAACAGACCCTTTCTCTTCAGTGGTGTTGCAGGAAAATCCAATCCATCCTGCCACGGGTATTATTCACACGAGCTCTGCAAAAGTGGGCTACCTGGTTTACAACGCCTTTCGCTTTAATTTTCATGAGGAGCTGAACGATGTGTTTGCCCAGTTCAAAAACGAGCAGGTGGATGAATTGGTTATCGACTTGCGCTACAACAGTGGCGGAACGCTTATTACGGCTGCAATGCTGGCCGGATTAATCTCCGGATTGAATGAAGAACCTACATTTGCCCGCCTTATCTACAATGAGAAACAATCAGAAAGGAATACATTATTCCCTGTATTCGATGCAGTGCCGGTTTATGACAATGAAGGCAATTTTGATGAGTGGATTAACATGAACCAACTAAATCTGGACCGGGTGTTTGTATTAACTGCAAACTGGACTGCCTCAGCCAGCGAAACTTTGATGAACGGCCTGGAGCCTTATATGGAGGTCATTCAAATAGGTAGCACAACACGGGGAAAGGATGAAGGCTCCATTACAGTTTACGACAGTCCGCCAAACTACAACAATCGAGACCAGGCCAATCCAAAGCATATGCGTGCCATGCAGCCCATCGTGTTCAAAATTTTCAATAGCCTGGATCAGGATTATCCATTTGGATTTACACCGCTGCAGGAAAATTCTCTGGTGGAATTTCAAAGTCCGTATCTTCAAAATATGCGCCCGCTCGGCGATCCCGATGAGCTG
>SKYV01000131.1 GCA_007127745.1 Balneolaceae bacterium | reverse complement strand
TCTTTCATAAGAGGTCTCCTATGGATTTGATTAAAGTTGACGAACTTATAATCTAACAAATCCAGGGCGGCCTCTTTTTTATAATACCTCCGCGGTTATCCCCTCGTCTGACCAGTTTCAATGGCAGATTTTTTACAGAAAGGTGGATGAATTGGAGTGTGGTTTACGAAGTGGAGAATACGGTGTTTGTTGTGGTTAAACCAGCACCCTGTCTACTTTTTATCATGCGCTCTTTACCCGGTAGTCGAAGATAATACCAAAAAAGGCACAAGCGGACGCTTGCACCAGGTGAGGCTATCCAGTATCCCGAATCCCGCATCCCTGCCACCATCTTCGACGCTTTAAGGAGGCGGAGGCTATTGACATTCCGACCGCTTCGGGGTGGGGAGGTTGTCCAAAAAGGACGTCATCCCGTACCCGATACGCTCATTTTTTGAACGCGAAGCGATATCTCCTCTCTTTGATAAAAGCAGGAGATGCCGGATCGGTGTCGGGCATGACGGTATCGTAGTTGTTATATTTTGTTGAGCGTCCTTTTTGGACAGCCTCCGAACGTTACATGATCCCATGATCCTCGTCTGCCGTCTTCAGTTGCCAGCTGACGAATTCCACAGCCCGGAACCATTACCTCATACACGGAATCTGGCAGGAACCCCGTCAGATTTGCCGGGGCACTCTGCCAGGTCCTTAACCTTGCCCCTGAACCTTGAGCCCTGCAAATTACAAATCACTCATCCAGGTTTTCCTGAAGGTCGGCCTCTGTTACCTCGCACTGAACGCCATCCGCTGGAACTTCGAGGCCGGTGAGCCATACCAGGGCATTCAGTACGTAAGTGCGAAATCCGTCATCTCCCCAGTTTTCATGAAAGTGGCCGCCGGTAAAACCAAAACCACGCCCGCCGTCTTTGCGGTCAACCAACCAGGAGAGTACTTCACGTTCACCTTTTGCCTCAACGATGTGATCATAAGGCCCTTGCGGCCAAACGTAAGGGCCGTCCCTCGTATCATCGGAGGGTGTAGCCACCAATAACGGAGTGATGCCAACCATGTCTGGCCGGAATCGAATGTTAAAGTACCATTCATCATGAACAGTGAATGGTTCAACCCCTCTCATAATTGGATGATTTGGCAGATTATTAAACTCAGCGTCCCACATCGGGTTTGCTGAAAAGTATGTTTCATAGTAGCCTCCCAGCCAGTCTTTAAATTGCCGTCCGCCGTTCTCCTCAGGCACCTCCACGGCATAGTGGATAGCACCAATACTCATTCCACGGACAATATGGCTTTGGATTAAATCCAGCCGATCCCCCTGAACTATGGGATGATTGCCGCCGCCATCCATATAAAAGATTGCCGCATCAGCTTGATCGAAAGCACGGTCATCATCCGGCCAGCCTTCAAAGTGGGTGCTTACATTTAGTCCGTCTATATTCTGGAGGCAACGCTCGAACAACAGCACACCTGCCCGGTGCTCATGTTCACCGGTATTATGGCTGGCTGCTCCGGCCACAAGCATCAGATGTTTGTTATCATCAGAATGAATGGTTTCCGTGTCAAGGCCGGAGATTTCATCACCACCGGACAGCCCGATAAACCCGGCTGTTAATGAAGCAATAAAAAGTAAAAGTGTAAAAATTTTAAGATTTGAGTTCATTACATCAGGATTAGCTTTAATTGTTAAACGCTGAAATCAATCTTTCTGTTTATTTGATAAATATGAATTTCAGATATTGGCAAAGTATGAAGTTTATTTATGAACTGCAGAATGGTGCACTGAATCTATAAAAAATTTCCTATTTGAAGCCGTTCGCATACATCTGAAATTTTTCTATTTTCTATCCGGCTTTTAACCCCAAATTTTATCACATATGAAGAAATTATCAATCCTTTTTTTACCCATTCTGATGCTGTTAGCAGCCTGTGGCGAAACCGAACAGGAACGTGCCCAGCAACAGGAGCGCGAAATGCAGCTTCAGATGCAAATGGTAGAAACAACTCCCGAATTTAACGATCAAATGGGTGATTTGCTTAACCGCTATTTCGACCTGAAAGATGCCCTGGTGGAATCGGATGCAGAAACCGCCAAAGAGCACACTGAAACACTCAAAACCACCGCCGAAAATGTAGATGGAGACGGACTGAATGAAGAAACACTGGCACTTTGGGTTTCATTCAGCGAAATCATTGTTTCCAGCAGCAATGAACTGATTCCTCTCGATGATGTGGACGACCAGCGTTACCATTTTGAATATATTTCGGATGCAATGATTGACATGGTAGATACATTCCGCCCGATCGGGTATGAGGTTTATCATCAAAGTTGCCCGATGGTGCGTGGAGGATCGGCCGACTGGCTGAGCCGTGAAGAGCAGATTGCCAACCCGTATCACGGTGACCGGATGATGAGGTGCGGGGAAGTAATCCGAATCCTCTAACCTGTAATATTCACAAAAAAGTGAACCGGTTTTATCGTTGGTTTTTCAACAAGATTCATCAATTATAGATGAAAATTTTATTCAATATATTTTCCCGTCGAATAAACAGGGGGAAAAGTCACGTCACAGAATGGATGCATCCAAAAAAGTCATTAATCCTTTTTGCCAGTCAGGCAAAATCATCATTGTTCCAATGTCAATGTTGGGTTCATCTATTTTATGATTTTTAAAACAATTAACCATCATGAAATTTAAACTTTAACAAAAACAAACTTTTTGCCATGAGTCAAAAAAATCAGCCAAATAAAAATCGTATCATACTTATCGAAAACGGTTCTATCTACTTCTATGGTAACATTGAGGTACAAGATCATGAAGGCAAAAGCCTGCTTAGAGATAGCAGGATTTCTTTTTGCCGCTGTGGAAAATCTTCTGAACAACCCTTGTGTGACAATACGCACAAAGAAATAGACTGGAAAGCAGATGCTAATGCAGACATTTCAAAAATGCCGCCCAGTGAACAGACCGAACATGGTAAACTGCTGATAAAGCTGATGAAAGACGGACCGGCCATTTTGGAAGGTAATTATACGATGGAATCGGCTGAACTGGATGAACACTCATCCAGTAAAGGAGTGGCACTCTGCCGATGTGGAGCATCATCAAACAAACCATTTTGCGATGGAACCCATAATGATATCGGCTTTAGAGGATAATCTAAACTTGGTGTTTCTGTCCTTCAATTTACAGGGTATTTTTCTGAACCTATTCGGTTTGCCATTCGAAGAGACTAACCACGATTCTTACTGGAGCTCTCTTCACTTCGCGCTCTTTCAGGTCGGTAAGATCATAGAGGTTCAAAATGGCAAGCTTGGTTCCCCAAAGCCCTCTTACAAAGCAACAGGTCGTAACATTTAATGAAAACACGAACTCTTTTCATTACCGGTTCGTTTTTAATGGCACTTGCCGTAGGTTTTGGTGCATTCGGTGCCCATATTGTTCAGGACAGGCTCACAACCGAACGGTTTGATGTTTACCAAACTGCCGTTCAATACCATTTTTATCACGCCCTGGGATTGTTAATTGTGGGCACCGTTTCGCTCTGGATGAAAGAGTCCGTGTGGCTTAAACGAAGCGGAGTTTTTCTTACGGCCG
>SKYV01000093.1 GCA_007127745.1 Balneolaceae bacterium | reverse complement strand
TAAAAGGTCATGAAACGTACATACCAACCCAGTAAACGTAAGAGAGCTAACAAGCACGGCTTCCGAAAACGCTCCAAATCGAAAGGCGGCAGCAAGGTACTGAAAAACCGAAGAGCCAAAGGACGCCATAAACTGAGTGTTAGTAATGAAAAAGGACCCAAATAGGTCTGATTCTCATAAACCCGATCAAACTTTACCACGTTCTAAAATTCTTCGTGGAAGGCGCAACTTCGAACGCCTATTTGAAAAGTCAACCGTGCTGAATTCTGAATCTCTTCAACTTCGTTACCGTTTTTATCAGGATCCCTCCGAAGGATGTTTAATCGGATTTATTGCACCCAAAAAGAGGTTTAAAAGTGCTGTTAAACGCAACAAAGTGAAGCGATTACTGCGGGAAGTGTACCGCACCAATCAACAACACCTGGAGGATCTTTTTTCAAAAGAATCTTTTGGCTTGCACGGTGTATTTATCGCTCAGAGAGAAACCGACTATCATCAAATCAAAGAGGAGATGATTCCGCTGCTCAAATCATTAAGAGAGCGGTTACAAAACAACTACTCCCGGGGTGAACAGGAAAAAGCACCGGAAAAGGGATGAACACTGAATCTAAACAGAATTAAATTTTGGACAGAAATACCGTAACAGGACTTCTTCTCATTTTTGTGATTACCATCGCCTGGGCATGGTTTACAATGCCCAGCCAGGAAGAACTGGAGCGCAGACAGGCCGAGCGGGCCGTGCAAGACAGTATTGCAGCAGCACAGGCCGATGAACAACAATTACCACCGGACCTGCAGGATGAAGATCCCGAAGCTCGTGAACGCGATGTACCCGCCGATCCTCTGACACCCCCCGTAACCGAAGAAGAACGTCCGGCCAGGGCACTTGGGGTTTTTGGAGAAGCGATCTATCCGGATACGGTATCAACCATCATCCGCACACCTCGTTACGAAATTGAGATGTCGAATTTGGGCGGGGGACCGGTAAAATATACCCTGTTCAATTACAATACGTGGGATCAGCAGCCGGTACAGATGCTCCGGGATACCCTGCACTCTGCCTACTCACTCGGTTTTTTATCCGCTCAAAATTACAACATCGAAACCAACGAACTGGTTTTTGAGCCTCTGAACGAACCGGGCGCCATCGAACTTGAAAACAGCGAGAGTGTTTCTATTGGCTACAGGTTAAACCTGCCAAACGATGCCCAGATTATATTTACTTATACATTTCACGCCAGCCAATATGCGTTCGATCTGGATGTTCAGCTCATTAATATGGAACAGCATATCAGCGGCACCCACGTTGATTTTGGCTGGACTTCGGCACTGAATCTGACGGAACGGGATTTTTATCAGGATGCAGAGAACACCGAGGCATTTGTTTACCTGGGTGGCGGAACCGAAAAATTTCAGCTAACCGAAGAGGGTGAAGGTGAACAACATTTTAACGGAACTATTGACTGGGTGATGACCAAAACCCGGTTTTTCGGACAGTTCATCAAACCGGTCACACACTCCAGTGCTGCTACGTTGCGCGGAGAAATTACCGGTTCGCCCGAAGAGGAGGCAACAGTTCACCGTTATTCGGTCTTTATCCAATCCAACTTTATGCAAAATCCGGTATTAAGTTACGAGCTTTTTGCCGGTCCGCTTCAGTACTACGACCTCAGAGAGTATGACGACAATGCGTATGATGTAATCGAAATCGGCTATGCCCTGATCCGCTGGTTTGCCGATCCGCTGGTGCGCTATCTGGTGATTCCGTTTTTTGCCTTCGGCAGTATGTTCATTAATAATTACGGAATTCTGATTATCCTGTTTGGTGTCATCATCAAAGTGGTTCTGTTCCCGCTTACGCAAAAGAGTTTTAAGAGTATGGCTGCCATGAGAGAGCTGCAGCCTCAGATGAAAGAGATTCAGGAGAAGTATAAAGATGATCCGCAGAAACAGCAGAAAGAGACCATTGCCCTGTACCGGAAGGCGAAAGTGAATCCACTGGGAGGATGTCTGCCAATGCTGTTGCAGTTCCCTATTTTGATCACACTCTTTTTCTTCTTCCAGAATTCGATGATTATCCGGCAGCAGTCGTTCCTCTGGGCCAATGACCTGTCGGCACCCGATTACATTCTGGATTTACCCTTTACAATTCCATTATTGGGAGATCAACTTGCGGGCTTTGTGCTGTTTATGTCGGCCGCAATGTTCTTGCAGTCGAAAATATCAGGGGGTATGAGTGCCGGAGCAGCACCGAGCGGCGGACCAAACATGAAAATGTTCATGTACATCATTCCGTTTGTTCTGCTGTTTGTGTTTAACAATTTTGCCTCCGGATTGAGTCTCTACTACCTGGTTTACAACGTTCTTTCCATTGCCCAGCAGGCACTGATTAACAAGCAGATTGGCAAAAATAAACCGGAAGAGGCTGAAGAAAAATCCAGCAACAAGCATAAAAAGAAACGAAAAAAGAAAAAGTAGGGGTTTGATTGAGGCTGGTGGGCTTTCTTACCAAACCCACCCCTGCTTTTCCTGAAATCCGGTTGGATAAACCGTTTCAATAAAGACTTGCGGACAATTAATTGCCCTGCCTGGATGGAATACTGGTTGCATATCTCCAGTCATAACTATCCCCCACGCCCTGTGGTTTTCCCGTCTGAGCTTCGGAGTTAACAGGAAAATTTATTTTCTCCAACAAAATCCAAAAAAATAACCGCCGTGAGCGCAAGTACCGCAGAGGATTTTTTTGCAATAATCATTCTGAAAAAGTTTTTATTTGTTACAGAAACAAGGAAGGCCACAGATGCCAAAAAATCCGGCATTATTCCGTACTCCGTGGTATTTAATATCCTGACTCTACCCGGTGTATTTCAGAGAATCTGAGCCCCAACTTTTGTACTTTTCCACTCTATGAAAAGTGCAGCAACTACTCATTTTCCGCGGGTTATTATCGAAAAAGACCAAAAGTGGCTTTACAACCCCGTGCTCAGAAAACGGTTCAAAAATCGCCCCGAAGAACGGGTTCGCCTCCGGTGGGTGGACTTTCTTCTTTTGGAAACACTCTGGAAAAAAAACCGCATCGGGTTCGAAACTCCGCTGAAAGTCCGGCAGCAATCCGGAAAACTCCGGGCCGACCTGCTTCTCTATTCAGACTCCATGAAACCGGCAATCCTGATTGAGTGCAAATCCGATTCCGTACCGCTCAACACCTCCACAGCCGAACAGGCCGCACGGTACAATCAAAATCTTGACGCACCCTGGCTGATTCTGACAAACGGCGTGACGGATTACGCCTTCCAGATCATCGATGGCAAACCCGTAAAATCCAAAAATCCCGTTGAGACCGGGCAAGAACAATTTGAACGAGACTGGAGTTACTGGGCCGAACGAGGGTTTTGTTCAAATACAGCCACCGATCTCATCCGCCGCAGAGTTCTTCCATTTTTAAATCGGTTCTGGGATGAGGATCAAAGCGGGCAAATAAAATATCTGCCATTTGAAACGTCCTATCTTCCCATCCCGATGAGCCACTATTACCGCATCATACCAGCCGATGAGCAGAAAAAACTGGCTGTTTCCGTGATGGGCCACAAACAATCAGGCACATTTTTAACCGCCGTTTTAAATGATAAAGGAGACAACCGCGGTTTGCTGATTATTGACCTGGAAAAAACTCTGGCCGGCCGGCCGGAACATGCCCGAATAATTTCACATGAAGAGAAATTTGTTGATGCACAAACCATTCTGGATGAGATTTTCCCGGAAAACGTGGATATGGATCTTAAAAATATTCAGGAACAGATAATCAGGTTTTTTGATTGACGGCATCTTCTGCTAAATTAGGTGATACTCTCTGCTGCACCGAAGCGTCAGGGGAATCAATCAGGAAAGTCAATTACAAAATATACACCTATGTCTGCTGAACAACACCGAAAAAAGCTGTTATCACTATTCGAAGAAAACCAGGATGGAGTGATCTATCTGAGAGGTGCCGAAATACTATATCGTTACGGAACCGATTATGAGTACCCCTTCCGGCAGGAAAGCAATTTCTGGTATCTGACCGGAGTGGATGAACCAGATTACCACACGGTTCTCGATCTGAAATCGGGTGATTTCCACCTGTTTATGCCCAAAAGAGATGCTCAATATGCGGTTTGGCACGGCCGCATAAAAACCGTGAATGAAGTTCAGGAAACCTATCATCCCGATCACCTGCATTATCAGAATGAACTGCTGACTGTGCTCAACGAGCTGAACCCTGAAACCATTTACTGCCTGGATGAAGAACAGGCGGAATTCCTGGAAGATCTGAGCCGTGATTTCCGGGTAGATACCGAAACCCTGACAGATGCCATCACCTATTGCAGAAGCATTAAAACCGACGGTGAACTGGAAAAAATGCGCCGGGCGGCCGAAGTAAATAACCGGGCTCATCTTGAAATCATGAAGGCCATAAAACCCGGGATGAATGAATACGAGACCAAGGCGATCTTCGATTATCACCAAAAAAAGCATGGACTGCTGCAGCCGGCCTACTCCGGAATCCATGCGGGTGGAGTGAACAGCGCCATACTCCACTACACAGGCAACAACGAGGTTATTAACGACGGAGATCTTTACCTGATTGATGCCGGCTATGAATTTGAGGGATATGCCTCGGATGTAACCCGGACCTACCCGGTAAACGGCCGGTTCTCGGGCGATCAGGCAGCCATTTATCAGGTGGTTTTGAACACCATGAACAAAACCATAGAGATGATAAAGCCCGGCATGAGTATGGAAGAACTGCATTTGGCAGCCAGCAGAATTATTCTCCACGGTTTGAAGGATATCGGCATTGTAAAAGGCGAAGTGGATGTTATGATGGAAAAAAATATTTTTGCACTCTTTTTCCCTCACGGGCTGGGCCACTTTTTGGGTCTCGACACCCATGATGTGGGCGGCTATCCAAAAGGAGTGGAGAGAATAGACCGGCCGGGCATCCGGTTTTTGCGGGTACGCCGCGAACTGCAGCCGGGTATGGTGATTACCATTGAGCCGGGCATCTACTTCATACCCGCCCTGCTGAAACCCGCTTTATTAAATGCGGAGCAGGCAGCCTTTCTGAACACCGATAAAATTGAATCTCTTTATAATTTTGGAGGCATCAGGATTGAAGACAACCTGATCATCACAGAAAACGGCTACGAAAATTTAACGGATGTGCCGAAGGAGATAAAAGATATTGAGGAGGTTATGGGATAATTCCCCGTCAGACCGCTGTACGCGGTCAGACGGGTTTATGGATTTAGACGTTCAATTCGTGGCACGCCTCCAAGTCGTGCCACGAGTTCGAGTCAAAAAACTGAATCATGGAAAAAGAACACTTGTATCATATTTACAATCAAGGAAACAACAGAGATATCATCTTTTTTCAGGAAAAAAATTACATCTATTTTCTCAAGAAAGTTAGAATCCACTTACTGACACATCTTGAAATTTTTGCCTATTGCCTGATGCCAAATCACTTTCATTTTTTGGCAAAAACAAGGACCGATTTTGATCAAAAAAAATTCACAAATTCATTGCGGACTCTTTTAAGCTCTTATACAAAAGCAATCAATAAACAGAAAAACAGAACAGGTTCACTTTTCAGACAAAACACGAAAATTAAAAATATCTCAGATTCTAAAGATGAACAGTATTATGGCCAATATTGCTTTCAGTATATACATCAAAATCCTTTGAAATCAGGTTTGGTTAAAAAGATGAACGATTGGAAATATTCTTCGTTTTCTGATTATGCCGGACTTCGAAATGGTACATTGTGCAACAAAAGTATTGCTCGTGAAATGCTTAATTTACCTGAGGATTTGAAGGAGTTCAGAAACTTATCTTTGAATACTGTACCCGAACACATTTTGAAGAAATTTATGTAGTTTGATTATTAGAATAAGAATTCCGGAAACTCGTGGCACGACTTGGAGGCGTGCCACGAGTTGACCGCGTGCAGCAGTCTGACGGAGCCTAAAACAAAAACATCATGCACTCTACTTTCAACATAAACATTCAATACCGATCCACTGAGCGGCAAATTTTAAGTGCCCTGCTGGCTGTGGTAACCGGAATTTTAACTCTCATCTACCCGAATTTTCTCTATCTGATTGCAGGCGGTTATCTGCTGGCACTCGGGCTGCTGCTCATCTATTTTAAGATGCCTCCCATTATTGCAGCCTTCCCGATTATTGCGGCCATTCTGATTTTTACTTTCCCCGAACTGATTCCGTTTACCTTTGCCGGATTTCTCGGGTTTTTCGGCCTGATTTTGCTGATGGCCTTCCAGTTTTCCATTCTGGGATTTTTAACCCTGATTATTGCCGTTCTGATTGTGATGAACCCCGACTGGGTGGCCTATCTGATTGCTGCCTTTTTGATGTTATACGGAGTTTCAAATCTGATACGTTATTATCAGGAGCGTGGAGCAAATCCGAGAATTGTTCGGTAAAATTTTGTACGCTGCAGGCCATAATTCATTATAGTTTAATGATTTGCTTTTGATTAAGATAGTTTAATGCCTATTTTTATATATTAGGTTTTATTAATATCAATCTACCCTCCTGTCATTTTTGTGTTTAAAAATATTTTAAAATGACTTCTACAGCTTTGGGGCAGGAGGAAATATGATATACAGACAAAATGAAAAAGAGATTGATCCTTTTTGCCGGACTGATCTTTTTGATGCAATGTGTAGCTTTTTCCCAGGGACAGCCAAAAAGATTCTACCATCTCACGAACCATGACGGCCTTTCACAGTCAACCGTACAGGCCATCCTGCAGGATTCGGAGGGATATATGTGGTTTGGAACCCAGGACGGGCTGAACAAATTTGACGGGTATGAATTTACCGTCTATGCCCACAATCCGAACGACCCTTCAACCATCGGCGACAGTAATATCCGGGCTATTTATGAAGATTTGAATGGTGATCTCTGGTTCGGCACCCAGACAAACGGCCTAAGTAAATACGACAAAGACCGGGACCATTTCATCAATTATAAAGGAGTTGATGAAGAGTGGGAAACGGTCAGCTCTAACACCGTGTGGACAATTCTTGAAGACAGTCAGGGCATATTTTGGGTAGGAACCGGCGATGGCCTCAATATTTTTGACCGTAACAATGAAACGTTTCAAAGAATATATTCAGATCGAGATGATCCATCCACTCTTTCTGATAATGACATAAGAGCTATTTACGAAGACAGCAGAGGCACACTCTGGATCGGCACCTCCGATGGCCTGAACCGCCTGAACAGAGAAACCGGCGAATTCACACCATATCTGGAGCATGAAGGCCAGGATTACCGGGAACGTATCGGGATGATTCGGACAATTTTTGAAGACCGGTACGGCATGCTGTGGATTGGCACGGAAGACAAAGGTGTGCTGCGCTTTGATGTTGAAAACGAAACCTTCACACAATTTATACACGACCCTGAAGATCCATTCAGTTACAGTGATGTCTCCTGTTTTGACATATTGGAAGACAGCCGCGGGGAACTCTGGTTTGCAACCGGCAACAGGGGGATCAATTTGTTTGACCGGGAAGAGGAGGTCTTTTACCAATATGAACAAAATCCCGAAGACCCATTTTCTCTGAATAATAACGGGATTTTGCAGATTTACGAAAGCCGGGAAAACATTGTCTGGGTTGGCACCTTTGCCGGAGGGATCAACTACTTTGAAATGGGAACCGAGGTATTCAGCCATTTTATAAATGAACCGCAAAATCCACAAAGCCTCAGCAATAATGTAATACAAGCACTCCATGAAACCGAAAACGGTGATGTTTGGGTGGGAACCGATGGCGGTGGTCTGAACATTTTCAACCCCGAAACAGAAGTGTTCCGCCGGCTTGGCTATAACTCAAACAACCCCGGCAACCCGTCATCCGATGTAATTCTGGATTTTCGCGAAACACCTGATGGAATTTGGCTTGCCACCTACGGCGAGGGAGTGGATTTTTACAACTTTGATGAAGAACAGTTTGTAAACTTCCGGCATGAACCGGGCAACACTCAAAGCCTGAGTAACAATTACGTTTTTGATATTTTTGAATCATCCGACGGGCATCTGTGGTTCAGTACAAACTGGGGTGGCGTAACAGAGTTTAATCCTCATGATGAAACCTACCATTGGTACAATCCCAACCCGGAAAATCCTGAGGATATCACAGCTTTACAAAATGAGTCGGCCCGGTCTGTTTATGAAGACAACTCCGGTGATATCTGGATCGGAACGTATGGCGGATATTTACATCGGATGGACAGAGAAACCGGTCAATTCCGGGTTTATAACATCAACGAGCATTCCATTTTTTATGGCAGTGTGGTTCAGGCTATCTATGAAGATGATCTGAATCGGTTATGGCTCGGAACCCGTGGCGCAGGATTGATGATGTTTGATCGGGACGAAGACAGGCTTGTATCTTTTGCCAATACGGATCAGTATCTGCCGAGCAACACCGTCCACACCATTCTTGAAGACCAAAACGGGCATTTATGGTTGAGTACCAACAACGGGTTGTCTCGCTTCAATCCAGAAACCGGAGAGTTCAGGCATATTAATCAAGACAGCGGCCTCATCAATCGAGAGTTTTTACCGGGGTCGGCCCTACTGGACCGGGAAGGAAATCTCTATTTCGGCGGTGTGCTCGGTTTCCACAAGTTCCACCCCGACAGTGTCCGGCAGGATACAACCATCAATCCTGTTGTGCTCACAGATCTGTTACTCAATAACGAACCTGTACCCATTGCAGATCAATCGCCACTGCAACAACACATCAACAGAACAGAACAATTGGTGTTGCCATTTAATACATCGGTGATCACGATTGCCTACACTGCGTTAAATTACAGCCCTAATAAGGGCGATCGGTTTGCCTACATGCTGGAAGGGTTTGATGAAGACTGGAATTATGTGGGTACACAGCGCAGGGCAACTTACACAAACTTGAGCCCCGGCAATTATATTTTTAAGGTAAGAAGTGCCAATCCGGACGGAGTTTGGGGTGAAGAGTACGCCAGTTTGGCAATTCAGATCACCCCGCCTTTCTGGCTCACGGGCTGGTTTATAGTATTGATGGTGATTTTGGGTACCCTTCTGATTTTCGGAATCTACCGAATCCGTGTACAGCAGATACGAATTCAGAAAATCAGGCTCGAAAAAAAGGTTCAAGAGAGAACCGAAGAGCTGCGTAAAGCCAATGAAACCAAAAACAAACTATTTTCAATTCTGGGGCATGATCTTCGAAATTATGGCAGCAGTTTGATTGGGTTTACCACCCTTCTGAAAGAGAGTGCTCAGGAAGATAATCTGGACGAGATGAAAGAGTATTCCACCCATCTGGATCAGGCCGCCAATCAGTTCATGAATTTTCTGCAAAACCTGCTTGACTGGGCAAGAAATCAGCAGGACAAAATACAGTATCGGCCTGAACCGTTGGAAGTCGAAAAAATTATGAGCCATGCTCTGAGCAAAGTCAAATCTGCAGCAAACAAAAAGAATATTTCCATCATTTCTGCGGTACCATCCGGTTTAAAAATTTTCGCTGATACCAATATGCTATCCATCGCAATCTTTAATTTTCTGAATAATGCCATTAAATTCAGCCACGAGGAAAGCAAGATAGAAATCAGTGCACATGAACACGATGAGGAGTTTGTTCAAATCATTATTCGGGATTATGGCGTTGGTATGGATCAAGAAACCCTCCAAAAATTGCTGAATGATAATGAATATATTTCGCAGCGAGGAACATCGGGAGAAAAAGGAACCGGGTTAGGATTCAGCCTCTCAAAAAACCTGATTATTAAGAACAAGGGTACATTAAACATAGAGAGCGAAAAGGGAGAGGGAACCACGATAAAAATGATGATTCCGGCTGCTCAGAAAAAAGCTAAGCCAAAATCTTCATCACTGCCGGCGTAGTTCTTTTTTACGAATTGTGACGAAAGACGGCTGTCAGTCTGCCAATCTTTCTGTATTTTCTAATGATAGATTCGTGATACGCATCAACGTAGTGCCACGAATAGCTCATAGATTTAGAAAAACATTATGAAAATCCTTTACTACGACTGTTTTGCTGGCATCTCCGGTGATATGCACCTGGGGGCTATGATCGATGCCGGAGTGGATTCCGAGCATCTGTTGGCTGAACTGAAAAAAATCCCGCTCGATGGCTACAAGGTGAACATCACCCGCGATCAACGAAAAAGCATTGAGGGAACACGGGTGGATATTATCGTTGAAGATGATCACGGGCATCACCACCATCATGAACATGATCACAAGCACGATCACAGCCATCATCATGATCATGGCGAACATCACCTTCATCACGAACATCGGAACCTGTCCGACATCAAAAAAATTATTTCTGACAGCAGTCTGCCCGATAAAACAAAATCCCGCGCGATGAAAATGTTTCTGCTTATTGCCGAAGCGGAAGCAAAAATTCACGGGGTTTCGGTTGAGGAAATCCACTTTCATGAAGTGGGGGCTGTGGATTCGATCGTGGATATTACCGGTGCCGCAATCTGCCTGGAGTATCTGAATCCTGACAGGATTCTTGGCTCAACGATAGAACTTGGAAGCGGCATGGTAAAATGTGCGCATGGCCTGATGCCTGTACCCGCACCGGCAACAGCCGAAATTTTGAGAGATATTCCCGTTAAAATCGGCTCCACTCCCCACGAAGCCACCACCCCGACCGGCGCCGCTATTCTGGCCGCCAATGTGGATGAGTTTACGGATCAAATAAATTTCAACCCTTTAAAAACAGCTTACGGAATCGGCCAGCGAGATACGGAGCGGCCAAATATTTTGAGGGTCTATGTCGGAGAAATGGATAAAAAGACGCTGCCGGCCGGTAATTGTACACTGATTGAATGCAACATTGACGACATGAACCCGGAGTTTTACGGCGATGTGATGGACAATCTTTTCGCTGAGGGAGCATTGGATGTTTTTATCACACCAACCATCATGAAAAAAAATCGTCCGGCGGTTATTTTGAGTGTTCTTTGTCATCAAAACGATCAGCCAAAAATGTCAGAAATTCTGCTGAAACAGACCACAACACTTGGTGTGCGATACCAAACGGTTTCACGGCTGATGCTCGATCGCGATACCGAAACCGTATCCACATCGTTAGGAAAGGTAGCTGTGAAACAAGCCTGGTTTCAGGGAAAGTTATTAAAATGGAAACCCGAGTATGAAGATTGCAAATTGCTTGCAGAGAAGAACAGTCTGACGCTGCGGGAGGTTTATGGAATTGTTGAATCGGAAGTTAATGCGATGAAAACAGAGAGGCAGGAAAAGACTGAATGAGATGACAAATCAAACCGAACTGAACGAAAAATATCAAAATCTTTTAGAACTGCTCCGGAGTCTCGGAAAAATTGCTGTAGCCTATTCAGGAGGCGTGGACAGTACGTTTCTTTTGGCCGCTGCAAAGGAGGCACCCGCCGATGACCTTGTAGCCCTGACGATGAAGCAGCCCTACTTTGCCGATTGGGAACTTGAAGAAGCGAGTGAATTTGCCGAAGAGCTTGGCATAAACCACCACGTTTTTGAAGTGGGTGTGGATGAAAAAATCCGCGAAAATCCTCATAATCGCTGCTATCACTGCAAATCCATTACCTTTACCCGTTTTTGGGAAGAGGTGGACAAACTTGGGTTTGATACACTTTTGGATGGCACAATTGCCGATGACACGCAGGAATACCGGCCGGGTTTGCGGGCTGTGAAGGAGCAGAAAATCAGGAGTCCGCTTCGGGAAGCAGGGTTCACTAAAGAAGATATCCGGCAGATGTCGAAAAAGATGGGACTTTCCGTTTGGGATAAACCCTCGAACACATGCCTTATTACACGAATTCCGTACAATACACATGTGAGCGATCAAGACCTGCGGCAAATTGAATATGCCGAACTCTTTTTGATGAAGGAAGGTTTCAGCCAGGTGCGTGTACGAAAACATGATAATATTGCCCGGATTGAAGTAGATCCCGGAAAAATCGAAGAACTTGCTCAAAGTGATGTCATCAACAAAGTTGTGCCCTACTTTAAAAGCCTTGGTTTCAGTTTTGTATCCATCGATCTGGAAGGATACAAAACCGGAAATATGGACAAAGAAATTCTGAAAACATTAAACGAGAAATGAATAAAAAGTCGCTAAAAAAACTGCTGGAGAGTGTAAAAACCGGTGAAGTAAGTATCGATGAAGCATTTCAATCTCTGCAAAAACTTCCTTACGCAGAACTGGGTTATGCTAAAATAGATAATCATCGTGAGGTTCGAACAGGTTATCCGGAAGTGGTTTTTGGTCAGGGTAAATCACCGGAGCAGCTTAAGGGAATTCTTGAATATCTTTTAACCACCGGCAACAACATCCTGGCCACGAGAATCACGCCGGAAATGTACGAGGGTGTGAAAAACATCAGCGATAAAACTGAATATCACGACATTGCCCGGTGTATAACCATCCGTCAAAACAATCCGGTTTATCCCGAAACCCCGATTGCCATTGTAACAGCCGGAACATCCGATCTGCCTGTTGCCGAAGAAGCTGCCGTTACCGCCGAAATTTTTGACAACAAGGTGCTTCGCTTTTTTGATGTGGGTGTTGCCGGTATTCATCGCCTGTTCAACAATCTGGATGAGATTCGCAAAGCGAGGGTGGTTGTGGTGATCGCCGGGATGGAAGGCGCTCTGCCGAGTGTGGTGGGCGGCCTGGTGGATAAACCTGTGATAGCCGTTCCCACCAGCATCGGATACGGAGCCAATTTCCATGGGCTTTCTGCCTTGCTCGGAATGCTGACAAGCTGCGCCACCGGGCTAAGCGTTGTAAATATCGACAATGGATTTGGTGCTGCCTACCAGGCCAGTATGATCAATAAGCTATAGACAATTCGTCTGACGATTGATAAGTCATAAGCTTTTTTCCTTACTCATTCGTTAAACCACATCAAGTAGCCGGTCGATGTTTTTGAATCGTCTGACGAATCCTTCGCAAATTCCGAAAGTCTT